>DGDR01000071.1 GCA_002385545.1 Clostridium sp. UBA3947 | reverse complement strand
ATGTTTGACAAACCAACATTTCTTATTGTTAGAACAAGAAATGTTAAATTAAAACTACTTCCCTGCTAACTTTCTTTGATATCTCCCTACAAAGCCCTTCACTAAGCTTCTTGGCAACTTAACTAATAGCTTATTGGCTATACCTGGCACTACTACTGTTTTCTTTTTCATAAGTGCCTTATAGCCAGCCTCTGCAACCTTTTCTGGAGACATAGCAGCCTTATTATCTCTTCTTCCAGCCCTCTTAGCGAAGTTTGTTTTGGTAGCTCCGGGGCATAGGGCTGTTACTACAATATTATAAGGCTTCAACTCCTTTGCTATAGCCTCCGTAAAGGATAAAACATAAGCCTTTGTAGCGTAATAAACTGCTGTGTAGGGACCAGCATGGTAAGAGCCTGTAGAAGCAACATTTAATATGCTCCCCCTCATTCTCTTAACCATATCCCTAGAGAAAAGCTTAGTGAGCTCCGTTAAGGACTTTATATTAACATAAATCATATCTATATCCCTTTGTACATCTTCTTCATGAAATAGGCCTACATATCCAAAGCCTGCATTATTAATCAGCGTATCTACCTCTAAATCTAGCTTTTTTACTTTTTCATATAATTCACTGGCAGCCTCTGGATTAGCTAAATCCATAGTAATGACATGGACTTTCACCCCTTGCTCCCTGGTGAGCAGCTCTGCCAATCTTTTTAGCGAATCCTCCTGCCTAGCTACTAATATAAGATTGTGCTTATGTTTTGCAAAAACCTTTGCCATCTCATAGCCTATACCGCTAGAGGCTCCTGTTATTAAGGTTACACTTTTACTTTCCATACTTATTCCGCCTTTACTGGTTTATAGTTACCAACTATATAGCTAATTGTACTATATTCAGCGGAATTATTACAAGGACCTTAAAAGTTGCCAAAATACCGTTTCTGTACCACTGCCTGCTTCACCCAGTTAATCAATGTTATAAAATCAAAAACAGGAAGTCCTGTAGCTGCTTGAATATCATAGGCATAGGGCGGAAGATCGCTACATTCTAAAAGAATAGCTCCTATATCTGGATTTTCTCTAACCATTGCCTGAGACATTTGTACAAGATCCTTTGCTAAACGTGCATTATCCAATTCAGTCCTGCCGTATCTAATGGGAGCAAAGCTTTCTAGCTTGCCAATGTCCTGAATAAGACAGTCCTTTGGATTAGCACCCATCTTCTCAAGCAGGGTATCCTTTAAATCCTCCCCACTGGCTGCAAGCACTGCTATTCTTTGAGATGGCTTTAAGGCAAGCTTAATTATAGGAAGCTGACATAAGCTAGATAAAAACACTGGTACATTTACCGCCTCTGCTACCTGCCTTTGAAAGTGTGCAAAATAGCCACAGGCACCTATTATAGCTCGTACTCCCTCAGTTTCCAATTCTCTAGCTGCATCAATTATCTCAGCCTCTATTTCTGATGCTCCTTCAAATAAGAGCTCAATATCAAATTTCACCTTTTTATATAGCACAGGAAAATCGTAGGTGGTGGCATTGGCTACATTACCAGGCAATTTGGGATAGATTAAGTCTACTGCAATAATGCCAATTGGATGGCCTGCAATATAGCTAGGAGGAAGGGAATGGGTTCTATAAATATCCTCTAGTGCTTGTAAGCTTCCATGCCAATTCATAAATCTTACCCCTCTGTATAGACTCCTTCATTTAAGTAGGCCAGTAGCTGCTCCTTATCTAAATGTCCTATTCCCAAATCCTCCAAAGTCAACCCTTCCTTATAAAAATCCCGACCTGTCATTACCAAGGCTAAAGTAATGATACTGTCAATTACCTTGGTGTCCACACCAAACTTCTTCCCAAGCTCATGATAAATATGGCAACCCACAGGCACATCCTCTGTAATATAGCGATGATGAATACTGAAGGGACCTGTACCATATGCCGTTTCATACTGTTCACCAAAGGGTACGATACAATCCCCTCCCATATATTCAGGGCCTAAAATGCTAGTACGAGACAGAAAGTTTTTCTTTGGAGATTGTTGAAGGCTTACACCAATTGCCTTTGCAAGCTCCAATTCCTCTAAATAAAAAGCATACTGAACCTCTGCAATAGAAGGACAATAAGCATGGCTATAAATAGAATAACTATATTTATCATTACCTCCAAAAATCCTTCCCCAGTTCTCCATAACCCCAACCCCAAGGATGGTTCCTGGACAGTGAAGCACTGGATTGACATTACTGAATCCAATGTCTAATACCGTATTACCAGAGGTAGGGCCATCCCCTTGGGTAATAGAATCAAAGCATCCAAGGTATTTTGTGCTTTCCAAAAAGATCTCTTGATCCTTTGTTGGCAGGGCCGCTCCCCGTAAGGTGATAGCTCGATATACTAAAAAGACCTCAGAGGTCATAACTCCGCCTTCAGTAACAACTCTAGCACCATAGGAAGCACTGGACCAGCCTCCGATTATTACCTGCTTATTGCAGCCTAACTCCCTCATTTTCTTTCTTAACCTTAAAGAACCATAATTATCTGGAATAATATGAATAATCATACCGTCCTCTAAGACTGAAACTAATTTTTCAAAGAAAGGCTCCTGTCCTATTGATGGCACCGCTACAATAATTAATTTAGCCCCCTTCACACATTCTGCCACATCCGATGTAATCAAATCAAAATGAGCTGTACCTGTACGTTTAAAGCCGTACTTGTTTTTCTCTTTTCCAATCAAGGTAATTCCTGTTTTGTCTACATTAGCAAGAGTTTCAGAAGCAAAGGACTCCAAATCGCAAATTCTAACCTTGTTACCTCCTAACACACAATCGGCAGCCACTGCCTTGCCCACAGCTCCTCCACCAAGGACTGCTACTGTTAGATTTTTTCTTCCATCAAAATTGCACATATAACTCCCCACCCTTTTAAAATATAAAGACATTTGTATTAAATATCCTAGCTTCTGTAGTCTTATCAAAAATCATAGCTATACATCCCTACTAGTTTATAGTTGAATTATACTTTACTACCATAAAAGGGTGTTAATACATAAAATAGATAATTAGTTATAAAATATCTCTATACCCCTGCCTCTTATAAGATTATAATTTTCCATACAATAAAAACCTTTTACCTAGCACAAAGAGTGCCAGGCAAAATGTTATAAATTTATTACTTCTATTATTCTAAAATACCCATAAACTCTTCTCCTGTTATGGTTTCCTTTTCTATTAAGTACTTAGCTAGCTCATGTAGCTTTTCCTTGTTTTCTTCTAGTATTTCCCTAGCCTTGTTATGGCAGTTCTTTATTACTTTCAGAACCTCCTCATCAATCTTGGCAGCAGTTT
Source organism: Clostridium sp. UBA3947 (assembly GCA_002385545.1). GTDB lineage: Bacteria > Bacillota > Clostridia > Clostridiales > Clostridiaceae > Clostridium_AU. The sequence goes on along the minus strand of DGDR01000071.1, from coordinate 8,566 downwards.
CAGCGGATACTAGCAGAGAGGTATCCCCTCCAAGATATTGATTAGTTACAGTTTCTAAAGCCATCATATCAAATTCTTCACTCATACCAAATCTTGTAACCATTGCTCTGGCTAGCTTAGTAGCTTGCTCAATATCATTAGAGGCACCAGAGGTAACCCTGTTAAATATAACCTCCTCTGCAGCTCGCCCACCCATGTAGGTTATAATCTTGTCTAAGATTTGTTCCTTGGTCATAAGCACCTGCTCACCTTCTTCAACCTGCATGGTATAGCCTAGGGCCCCTGAGGTTCTTGGTATAATTGTTATTTTATGCACTGGTGCTGAATGGCTCTGCTTTGCTGCTACTAAAGCATGTCCGATTTCATGGTAGGCTATAACTTCCTTGTCTTCCTTTGAAATTACAGCATTTTTTCTTTGATATCCCGCTATAACAACCTCCACCGATTCTTCCAAGTCCGTTTGAAGCACATGATTACGTCCTAACTTTACTGCCCTAAGGGCTGCTTCATTTATAATGTTTGCCAAATCCGCTCCTGAAGCTCCTGGAGTTGCTCTAGCAATAACATTAAAATCTATATTCTCACCTAAAACAACCTTTTTAGCATGTACTTTTAGAATAGCTTCACGGCCAGCTAAGTCTGGCAATTCTACAGGTATTCTTCTATCGAATCTCCCTGGTCTTAGCAAGGCCTTATCTAAGGTGTCTGGCCTATTAGTAGCTGCCAGGATTACTACACCCTTATCGGCATCAAAACCATCCATCTCTGTTAATAACTGATTTAAGGTCTGTTCTCTTTCGTCATTTCCTCCTACACTACCAGAGTTTCTGCTTTTACCTATAGTATCTATTTCATCAATAAATACGATACAAGGAGCCTTAGCCTGAGCTTGCTTGAATAAGTCTCTTACTCTTGCTGCTCCCATACCTACAAACATTTCTACAAATTCAGAACCAGATATTGAGAAAAAAGGCACCTTAGATTCTCCTGCTACTGCTTTTGCCAAAAGGGTTTTTCCTGTTCCGGGAGGGCCTACTAAAAGAGCTCCCTTTGGAACCTTAGCACCAATATCCTTATATTTTTTAGGATTGTGAAGAAAATCAACAATTTCCTGTAAGGCTTCCTTTGCCTCGTCCTGCCCTGCTACGTCTGCAAAAGTTATACCTGTTTGAGCTTCAACATACACCTTTGCGTTGCTTTTACCAAAAGACATAGCGTTTCCACCCATTTTGCTCTGTATTAGTCTTATAAACAACGGTCCTATTAATATAAAAGCAACCATTGGAATAATCCAAGATATTAGGGCATCTACTATAGGTGAAGTTTCCTCTGGAATAACCTTCGAAAACTTAACATTAGACTTGTATAAACGATCTACTAATTGAGGATCATCCATACGTCCTGTTATAAAGAGATCTTCTCTACCGTTTTCCTCTATAGTAAAGCCTATTTGCTTATCATCAATCTCTACCTTTTTAACCTCTCCACTTTCTATCTTTGATAAAAAGGTACCATAGTCTACTTCCTTAGTTTTCCCCTTCAGCAATGAGGGAAAAACATAGAAATTTAGAAGCAATAAAAGAACTGTTGCAATAATATAATAGTATATAAATGGCTTCTTAGAATTTTTATCAATTTTCATATGTCATTCTTCCTTTCCAACAACTGACTAATCCTTGTTGCTTATAGCTTTTTCAAGTAAATCATTTAATTTGTTTGTTCCTCTTATTATATCCTTTAAGGTTTCTTCCATATTCCCTTCAATACTTTTAGCAATTCTTTTATTCAACATTTCATTAATATTATATACGATATCTTTGCCCTTATCGGTAAGCTCTACCTTCACCACTCTTTCATCTGCCTTATCTCTAACTCGAAGTATTAAATCCATTTTCTCTAGCTTCTTACACATAGCAGACATATTTGTTTCTGCTGAACATACCCTCTCAGCTAAACTACCGATAGTATGCTTTTCGCACATATATAACTTCATAAGAATCCTAGCCTGTAGGGCTGTTAGCCCATATTGCTCACATACAGTATTAAAGATTATATGGGTATTTTCATTAATTTTTCTTATAAGATCCAAAATTTCATTGTTAAAGGCTGTAATATCCATCGTATCCCCCTAAAAAATATATATGCTTTATATATATTATATCCTATATTAAAAATAATTAATAGGTTTTTAAATTCTTTTCCTAGGGAAAGTCTTGACATTTTTTCTCTGAATTACTAACATCATAAATAAATTCATAGTTTAGTTGACTAGTAAAAATTTCATTAGAAAGGATGATAAGGATGCCTACTAGAGAAGAAGCCTTGGAGCTTTTAAAAAAGTATAACCAGAACGAAAGTTTAATTACTCATGGACTAGCTGTGGAGGCAGTAATGCGCCATTTTGCAGAGCTGTACAATGAAGATCCAGATAAATGGGGAATTATAGGCCTTGTTCATGATATTGACTATGAAATGTACCCAGACCAACACTGCCATAAAGCTAGAGAAATACTAGAAAAAGAAAACTGGCCAGAGGAGTATATAAGGGCAGTTCAAAGCCATGGATACGGAATTTGCATAGATGTAGAACCAGTAAGCAATTTGGAAAAGGTTCTTTACACCATCGACGAACTAACAGGACTCATTACTGCAGCTTGTTTAATGCGTCCAAGCAAAAGCATTCTAGATTTAGAAGTAAAATCTGTTAAGAAGAAGTGGAAGCAGAAAAGCTTTGCTGCGGGAGTAAATAGAGAGGTTATAGCCCAAGGAGCTGAAAGATTAGGCATGGAGCTTGATACTGTAATCCAAGAGACTATAAATGGTATGAAAAAGGCTGCTGAAGCCATAGGCTTAAAGGGAAGCTTATAAAAAGGCATAAAATTTTCTCTTCTACGGAATAATTATATTTGTATCTATATACAAAAGATTTTCGAGAGGAGAATTTTGATGAAAAAATTATTTAATTTTTTATCAGCTCTTTTATCTGCAACTTTAATTACAATGCCTAGGGCAGTTAAGGCCCTTGAAACTACAGGCCCCTTTAAGCTACCAGACCTGCCCTACAGCTATGATGCTCTTGAGCCGTACATAGATGCTCAAACGATGAAAATTCACCACACTGGCCATCATGCCGCATACGTAGAAAAACTAAACTATGCTGTAAATAAATATCCAGAGCTAAAAGGAAAGACTATTGAAGAATTATTGTCGGATTTAAACAAAATACCTAAGGAAATTAGGGAGGAAATTAGAAACAACGGCGGCGGCCATTATAACCATTCCTTATTTTGGACCTTTATGGGGAAGAACAAGGGCACTGCCCCAACTGGCAAGCTAAAAGAGGATATCGACAAGGCCTTTGGTTCCTTTGATAACTTCAAAAAGGCCTTCAAGGAAGCTGCCCTAAACCGATTTGGTAGCGGCTGGGCTTGGTTAATAAAAGACTCTGCTGGAAACCTGAAAATTCTTTCCACCCCTAATCAGGATAGCCCAATAATGATTGGCATCAAGCCTATTTTAGGCCTTGATGTTTGGGAACATGCTTATTATCTAAAATATCAGAATAAGCGTGGAGATTATATCGACAACTGGTGGAATGTAGTTAATTGGCAGGATATTTCTAAGAATTATAAGCAAATTAATTAAAAAAATCAGGCTTTTTCTCAGCTATATTGAGAAAAAGCCTTTTAGTTAGTGTTCTTATATCTCAATCAAGGAAAGTAAATATCACCCTATTTTTGCCAGCTATCACTTACTAGATATCTATCAAGCAATCATCTGGCAAAATATTTTTCAATTCTTCCTTTTGTTCATCTGACAATTTTCCTTTATATCGGAAATATTCAAGGGATTTAAAATTATCAAATATTGATATATCTTTAACCTTAAAGTCTTCTTCTAACATTAAAGCTTTTATATCTTGAAACATTGCAAAATCTTTAATTTCATACAAATTAAATTCCATATAGTTAGCAAAGGAAGTTAATTCTAAACAATCTAGTTTATCAAAAGAACCTAGTTCATTAAACTTTTCATCATTATATCTATTTGAGAACTTTATCACTATAGGTCCTCCCGATGGATTACCAACAAACTGCAATTCAATAATATAGCCATCATTAATAAAATAATCTGGATGTTTTTTTAAATACTCATTAAATCTGCAACGTATTTTGCCAAATTGCTCTGGTTCAGCAGAAAACCTTGTATATAATTTATAACTAATCTTTTTATTTCCAGCATCGATTTGTATACTTTCTAAAACAAAATCTATACGATGTCTGAGCATAGCATAATTAATTATCTTCTTTTCTTTTACGTATGTTAAGGGACTCTTATAATATACATTTAGTAAAATTAGTGCTATTAAAATAAACAATAATACTTTACGTTTTCTATTGGGTGGCCTGTTACTTTTACTCATAAACCCTTACTCCTTCTTTGCTTACTTAAGTACCATCCTAATTATCTACGTATAATTATTCCTATATATACTAAATATTGTATCATATATAATATATTTGAACCAGTAAATTTAAACATTTTTCGCTATATATCCCTAATTTACTTCAGAATCTTTAATTAAATAAAAAAAGGAGCAGCCTACCAATTGCTTAGTAGATCAACTCCTCTTAATCCAATAGAAACTGCTTATATGGCCAAGCTCTGGGAAATAGATACCCTCATCATATTAAATAAAATAGTTCCTGCTACCACAATAATGATGGTTGTAATTATCTTTTTATTACTCATTCTTGTAAAGGCCTTGATGCCATAAAAGATAAATACTAAACTTAGAATTTCAAATGGGTTAAATTGATTATATAGGACTTTTGCATAAGGATCACTGCCAGCCATGAAGGAACTGTTTGTAAGCTTACCAAATGCCTCTAAGATAAATTCTCCTATGATACTAATAATATAGGCTGCAGAATAAATTGAAAGCATATGCTTAAACTTTATTTCTCCTCGTAAGGTTACCACTAAAATATAGTAAATACCAGATAAAATAAGTACCGTTAGCAGGGCTGCTAGCATCATTATAATAGATAATTTTACAGCGGACCCAAAGGATTTTGAAGTATTCATAACCACTTCTGACATATCTGATGTAAGCTGCTCATTCATAATTTCAGTTACTCTAGATTCACTTATAAAATAATAATAGATAAAGGTGTAAAGGGCGCTTATCCCTGCCACCATTGCTAGTAGTATGGCCCAGGTTTTATCTTTATAGAATATAGCCCAGTTCTTGGGATTGCTGATTGAGTTTTCATTTAATTGTATATCATTTTTTACTACTGACTTTTTATTGTTTTTTGTTCTGCTCTTTTTCTTTGACATAAATTCCTCCACTTCTTTAAGGGGATGAATATATTCCCTTAATTCTCTCTTAATTTTATCCTTACTGGATATATATATTCAAGCCTTAATGTAACTTTTACAAAAGATCTTATCATAAAATTCCAACTATAAATTATATATCCATACACATCCCCATTGGCAAATTAATATATTATAGTGGAAGGGGGCATTACCATGGAGCTTTCTCTCGTAAATTCAAGGGATACAGATACCTCCAAGGCAAAAACTAGTGTAGAAACAGATATAGAAGAGCTAGCTAGCTTCTCAGATTTACTCTTTTTTATAGGAGACGCTATTATTATATTTACTAAAAGCGACCGTCTTAGTTTGTTAGCTGCTAATATTAAATTAGTTGGTGGCATACTGGCATTAGCCGCAGCTATTTGGGATTCTTCAGAGAACTCTAAAAATAAAAATGATAATCCTTGTATTCCTTCTATAAAAAATCAGGTGATTGTAGGAGCGGTCATAAGCCAAATAGGTGCCATGATACTTACAGATGCTTTGCAGAAGAACATAGGCATATCAGGAAACGGTACTGTTCCAATAATTTCACCATTTTAAGGTAAAAAAAATCGGCTTTAAAAAGCCGATTTTGGATGTTAAATGTTTCATTCTACTGGTGGTACAAAACACACTCTACATCTAGGTTCATAGCTCTCTTTGTCCCCTTGCTGAATAGTTTGTCCTTTTACTTTTACTGGCTCACCATTGCTAAGTCTTTGACTAAAAATAGCTCGTCTTTTTTTACAAGAGGCACAAACTGGATAAAGATGCTCTACCTCATCTGCCATTGCTATTATATCTCCCATCTTCCCAAAGGGAGTACCTGAATAGTCCATATTTAAGCCTGCAACTATGACCCTCTTTGAAAAAATCATAGCTTTTATTAACTCTACAATTTTGCCGGTAAAAAATTGAGCTTCATCAAAACCAATAACATCATAATTCTTAATAAGTTCCATAGTATTATTTATTACCTCATCGGTGATACACTGGGGTAATTCCTCTGCCGCTCTTTCAAGCCCAGTTCTAGAAGCCACTTTACCCTTGCCGTCCCTGACCTCTATATTTGGCTTAAATACAATTACTCTTTTACCTTCATAGGCCTCTGCTATATTGAGAGAATGAATAAGCTCCCCGCTTTTCTCGCTAAACATTGGGCCAGTTATAACCTTTAATCCCACTTCTTCTATAAACATATGTCTACTCCCCTTGCCCGATACTTAAATTTATGTTAACTACGTTCACCTTCCAATTATACAGGCTCCTCTCAACCATAGCAAATTCTTAATTTTTTATTTTAAGCTATTATAGATATTCCAGTTTAGCTTTTAGAGTATATTCTTCTTTCCTAAACCGTTTTCATTGTTGCCTTAGCCTTTTTTTAGCCAATGCTCTTTTACACATTTCTATTCTGGATTCTATATTTTGAATTACTAATTTTCTTCCTAATATCTTCCTATGAAGTTCATTAATATTTTCATATTCATAGCTTCTATCTTTCTTTTCAAACCTATCAAGATCTTTCTTATATTGCTTTAATAACTTAGTTAAATATCGCTTTTCCTTACGATAATCCAAATAATCCCCTCCAATCTCTTTGCTAATTATCTAAATCCATAACCTTCATTGTTCTATTACTTTTTATGTGACTATATATTTATTTATTACCCTACAGAAGAACCTTAATATTTTGTTTGATTTCAGTACATAAAATATTAAAAAAAAAGAGATCCATTACTGAATCTCTTTTATAGCAAATTAATTTTACATACCCTTCTCAGGAAGCTCATCTAAGGTTTTAAATTCATAACCTCTAGCCTTCCATTCCTTGATAAGGCTGTCCAATATTTCTGCGTTAGTCTTTGATTGTGGATGCAATAATACAATGGAGCCTGGTTTAGTCTTTTCCAGCACCATTTGCTTAGTTTTTTCTGGGTCTGGTTGATTATTAACGTCATAATCCAAATATGCAAAGGAAAAGAATATAGACTTATAGCCTAGCTTTTGTGTGTAATACAAGGATAGCTCACTAAAATCTCCCATAGGTGGTCTAAAATATTTAGACATTTTCACCTCAGGAAGAGCCTTTTTTAAAGCTTCTTCAACTCCTAGTATTTCCTTTTTAAATTCTTCTTCATCATGCAGAGAAGGCATAGACTTATGGTTCACTGAATGATTACCTATAATATGACCTTCACTAGCAATCCTTTTAAGTAATTCCACATTCTTTTTACCCTTATATGAACCCTCTACATATGCTCCTGTTATAAAGAAGGCTGCCTTTACATCATTAGCCTTCAAGGTATCTAATATACTTTCTGTATATCCATTTTCATAACCCTCATCAAAGGTTAAATATAGATATTTTTTAGATGTATCTCCATTGGCATAGCCCTGATACTTATCTAGCACGTTCTTTGCCTCTGTAGGAGAGTATAACCAGGACCATCCTCTTCTTTCCTTATTAAGAGTAGAAACATCAACAGATGATACAGGTGCTGCATCATCATTCTTGTCTGGATTTTCATTAAGGGGATCATTGTTATCTTTATCCTTATTTTCATCTGGTTTATCTATAGGTTTTTCATCAGGCTTCTTGGAGGGTTGTTCCTCAGATGTTTCTGAACTCTTATCCTTTTTATCATCAATAGTTGTAGTATTTTTACCGCCCTTCTCCATGGCTACAGTTTCTTCAGCCTTCCACTTACACCCTCCTACACCTAATAATAAGGCTATAAGTAAAATAGCAATTATACTTTTTTTGGCCTCTCCTCTCATGGCTCTCATCCCCCATCTATATATATATATGATTACTTGTTACTTATTATACCATGTTTTACTTCTTTTGTAATGAATTTTCAATATATTTTTAATTAAAATTTATGGTAATTATCTATTTGCTTAATATACGAAACCAAAGCTATAAGAGTTCAAATTGACATTAAATTTATAAAAAACTATAATATTAACAACAATTATTAATTAATATTATTTATTTTATTATTGTAACATATTTTTCTTGAATTTTATATATTTTTTAGATTTTTAGAAAGATTTAATATAGAAGTGCTATAATAAAATATATCTATAATGTTTTTGAAGGGAGGACAAATATATGAATAATATACTTTTTGCATTTGGATTAACTATTTTAGCGGGTTTGTCTACAGGTATTGGAAGCTCCCTTGCTTTTTTT
>DGDR01000209.1 GCA_002385545.1 Clostridium sp. UBA3947 | reverse complement strand
TAACCGGGGGTATTCGTTACACAACAAAACTCCATGAATACTTAATGTACTCATGGAGTTGTTAATATACTTATTAATTAAATTAGATGATTGTGACTTCAGTTTCTTTATCGAAGATATGAATCTTGTTTGTATCAAGGGCAACTCTTAACTTGTCGCCAGCTCTGCACTTTGAAGTTCCATTTACTCTTGCAACTAGGTTTGCCTTACCCTTTGCAAGATAAATGTAAGTTTCAGCACCCATTAATTCAGTTACTTCAACTGTTGCTTCAACTACTGCAGGTTCATTTCCTACAGCTTCATCTATATTTTCTGGTCTGATACCCATTATTATATCTTTTCCGATGTAGCCCTTATCTCTTAATACAAGAGCTTTTTCTTCTGGAAGAACTATGCTATCCTCTCCAAATACAACTGCTACATTTCCGTTGTTTTCTACAAGCTTAGCATCTACGAAGTTCATCTGTGGACTTCCGATGAAGCCTGCAACGAATATGTTTGATGGATGATCGTAGATATATTGTGGAGTATCAACCTGCTGGATTAAACCGTCCTTCATAACAACGATTCTTGAACCCATTGTCATAGCTTCTGTCTGGTCGTGTGTTACATAGATAAATGTAGTTTGTAATCTCTTATGAAGCTTTGAAATTTCAGTTCTCATTTGAACTCTTAACTTAGCATCAAGGTTGGATAAAGGCTCATCCATTAAGAATACCTTTGGCTCTCTAACTATAGCTCTTCCTAAAGCAACTCTTTGTCTCTGTCCACCGGAAAGAGCCTTTGGTTTTCTGTCTAATAAGTGTTCTATATCAAGTATTCTAGCTGCTTCTTTAACTTTTCTATCTATTTCATCCTTTGGCATCTTTCTAAGCTTTAATCCAAAAGCCATGTTTTCATATACGCTCATGTGTGGATAAAGTGCGTAGTTCTGGAAAACCATTGCGATATCTCTATCCTTTGGAGCTACGTCGTTTACAAGCTTGTCGCCTATGTAAAGCTCACCCTGAGATATGTCTTCCAAACCAGCAATCATTCTTAATGTAGTGGACTTACCGCAACCGGATGGTCCTACGAAAACTATGAACTCTTTGTCTTCAATTTCAAGATTGAAGTCCTTTACAGCAGTAACATTGCCAGGATAAATTTTGTAAATGTGTCTTAATGATAAACTTGCCATTCTCTTTTCCCCCCAGGAATATTTTTTCAACTACAATAACTATTTTAAACCTTTACGTAAAAATAATCTATCAGCAAAATATCCAAATATAAAATTGCTATTTTGTACAAAAATCCAAACCCTGATACCATTGATTTTCTATCAGCTTTTTATCAATGGCATTAAGGACCTCCCACTTCTTTAGGCTCCACATCGGTCCAATTAATAAATCTCTTGGCGCATCCCCTGTTAGTCTATGTATTACTATATCCTCTCTAAGGAGCTTTATTGCTTCACAGACGGTATCCACATATTCATCCATAGTCATAAAGGTTAAGCTTCCTAATTCATAAAGCTTTTTTAAGGGTGTATTCTCCATAAGATGGAGCAGATGAATCTTTATACCTTGTATATCCTTATTTGATAGATATTTAATAGTGTTCAGCATATCCTCTCTATTTTCTTCTGGCAAGCCGAAAATAGTATGGACAACTACCTCTAGGCCAGCCTGTCTTAAATCCGAAAGGGCTCTTTCAAAAACCTCTAGCTTATAGCCTCTATTTATTATTTTAGCAACCTTGTCATTAGCTGTTTGAAGACCTAATTCTATCCATACATATACTCTTTCATTTAATTCCTTTAGTAAATCTATTATTTCAGGTGATAGACAATCTGGTCGTGTTGCTATGGCAAGAGTCACCACTCCTTCTTGTGTTATTGCCTCCTCATATTTCCTTCTTAATAGTTCTACAGATCCGTAGGTATTAGTATAGGCCTGAAAGTAGGCAATATACTTTTTAGACTGCCATTTCTTACTCATCATTGCCTTAATATCTTCAAACTGCCTGGTTATAGAAAAGTCCCTGCAGCCTGCAAAGTCTCCAGAACCTCGTTCACTGCAAAAAATACATCCACCAGAACTAATGGTACCATCTCTGTTAGGACATGAAAAACCGGCGTCTAAGGAAACCTTAAACACCTTCTCCCCAAATTTATTTCTTAAAAAGTGGTTTAAGCTGTTATATGGCTTATCTCCCCAGTATTTCATTTAGCAGATTCCTTTCTTGAATATAATGAGGGCTAAGTTTTTTAAACTCCAGGCTAAACTTAACCCATCCTTCATATATTTTATCACAGTTAAGGGAGATTACAATTTTCTTACCTGGAATTTCTTTAAATCTAACTGCCATTTTCCTGACAGTTCTGATGCATCCTTGTCTGAGCCCTCCTTTTCCCTAACCTCAAAATTTAGGACTTCCTTGTCAAAGGAGGAGAATATAACATCCACCTTATCTGGTGGAAACTTTTCCTCAAACTTAAAATCTACTATGTCTCCACTTTCTACGTCATAAACCCTCATAGTGGTATTCTTTCCATCTATTTTAAATTGGGCCATGATAACCTTCTCTTCTAAAGAAAAAGCTAGATTCTCAATGGTTGCTTTTTGCAAAATATCTAGGGAGGCGATCTCTTTTCCCATAGGAGATTCTTTTATTATAGTATTGGAGCCTCCTGCCTTTCCTCCACCTCCGCCACCACTCTCACTAGATCCGCTACCACCAGTGGAGCCACCATTACTACTTTGAGCGGTACCAGTTTCGTCTATTTTGACAATTGCTATATAGGTGTTATTTTCATCCTTAGTGGTAATGGCTATTTTTTCTCCGTCATAGCCCAATATAATCATTCCAAAGCTTTTTTTAGGTACTGGAGCTTTGTTTATCATAGCGGCGTCGTTTTTAGGATAAGCATAAAATGGTATGCCAGCCATATCTACTACTAAATTACTTGATACACTATTTTTGTCCTTTAGCCTTATACCCTCTCCTTCTAAAAACACCTCTTTTTCAGGCTCTGTACTTATTTCTGTTATCCTATATTCATTGTCCACAAGTTCAATTTTAATATGATAGTTGTCTAATATAGAAATAACCTTATCTGGTGCTCCTCTTACTATCTTTACTTTAAATATTCCACTTCTTCCTACTTCATTGACTTCATCAATCTTATATCCAATTATTTTTAAATTCGTAGGATAAGGTTCTACCCCCTTTTCAATAAGCTCCTTTGAATAGAGCTCCTTACCTCGTTCAATATCTTCATTTTTCAAATAGCCCATGTAAGCATTTAATATATTAGTAGCAATATTTATATCGAAGCTTTCCCTATTTTTTTCCGCCGCTTCATTACTGCTTTGTCCTTTACAGCCAGTGAAATTGACCATAATAATTGCAGCTATTACAAGTGTTAAAATCCGTTTCAAGCTGATACCTCCCCTCTATATATAGGACAGGCTTTTCACCTACCTTTCCTTAGATTGTATAATTACGGCTATTTTTATTTTTTCACAAAAGATAAAAATAATTTATATTTTTATCTAATTAATTTACTAACTGGCTAATATATTTAGTACAGGAGTATTTTCAAGGAGGATTAGGATTGAAAAAAAGTCTATCTGCAGTATTTCAAGTAGCGGCAGTATTTATCGGTACTATTGTAGGCGCTGGCCTAGCGTCTGGCAAAGAAATAACTCAATTCTTCACCGCCTATGGTTACATGAGTTTTGTAGGAATCATTCTCTGTGGAATTATATACATAGCTGTAAGTAAAATGTTTATAGAAATATCAACGAAATACAAGCTCGAATCCTACAATGAGCTAATTAATCTTATCAGTCCAGGCTTTCTAGGTCGATTAACAGACCTATTTACTAGCTTCTTTCTCTTAAGCGGCGCTGCAATTATCTTAGCTGGTAGTGGAGCCTTGCTAAATCAGTATTTTGGTATTACTAAATGGGTTGGCATAGTCTTAATGGCCTCCTTAGCCTTTATTATTTTAATGAGGGACACCGATGGTCTAATAGAAGTAAACTCTATTATCGTACCAAGCTTAATATTCGTAATTACTAGCATTTTTGTACTGTATTTAGTGTTTTCCAAAGATCTTATGACCTTTGACCATATTAAATCCATACCCTATTCAAAACAGCACTGGTTTTTATCCACTATTTTATATGCAGGCTTTAATTTACTAAGCTGTTCAGGGGTGCTAGTGCCCTTGTCCAAAGAGATAAAACACAATAAGACCTTAATATGGGGCGTATCTATTGGAGCTATGACCTTAACCTTAATATGCGGGGCCATAAACCTACTGCTTATGTTAAATGTCCCCTACATATACAAATATGAAATACCATTATTATACATAGCCCACCGATTTGGTAGCTTTCTGCAAATAATGCTCCTTTTTATAATTTGGCTTGAGATGTTTTCCACTGTTGTATCAGACGTATACAGTGTGGCTAAAATGCTTCAAAGCCTTTCAGATAAGAATCGTAACCAAGGAGGAAATCTTAAAAATTCATTGATTAATAGGTTATTAAATTATATAACATACAAGAAATCTGTAGCCTTGATATTGCTAATAGCATTACCTATATCACAAATAGGCTTTTCTAATTTAATAAAGGTACTCTATCCAGTCTTTGGAGTAATAAGTTCAGTTTTTATAGTTCAATGTGCTAGCTTTTATATTAATAACAAGGTGTATGAGAATTGATAATAGGATTAATCACCTGTATAATAGGTTAGGGTGATTAATTATGATAAAACTATTAGAAAATTGTAATTTATGTCCGCGAAGATGCGGTGTAAATAGATTAAAGGGACAGCTTGGCTTTTGCAAGGCTGGTGATAAGGTGAAGTTAGCAAGAGCCGCTCTTCATCACTGGGAGGAGCCCTGTATTTCAGGTAGTGCAGGCTCTGGTACCGTATTTTTTTCTAACTGCACTCTTAAATGTGTCTTTTGCCAAAACAGCGAGATAAGCCAATGCAACATAGGAAAGGAAATCTCTATAGATAGGTTAGCCGAAATATTTGTAGAGCTGCAAGAAAAAAAGGCTTTAAATATAAATCTTGTAACCCCTACCCACTATGTACCACAAATCATTGAAGCCATAAAGCTTGCTAAGGATAGAGGCTTGACTATTCCAATTCTTTATAATTGTAGTGGGTACGAAAATGTTGAAACTATTAGACTATTAAAGGGATTCATTGATGTTTATTTGCCAGATTTAAAATACTTTAACAGCAAGTATTCATCAAAGTATTCTAATGCCCCTGATTACTTCACATACGCTTCAGCAGCTATTAAAGAAATGCTAGAGCAAGTAGGCGATCCTGTCTTTGATGAAAATGGCATTATAAAAAAAGGAGTTATAATCAGACATATGATGCTACCAGGCCTACTTTTCGATTCAAAAAAAATAATAGATTACATTTACTCAACCTTTGGACACAGGGTTTATATTAGCATAATGAATCAATATACCCCTAATTTTAAGAGCTGTGACTATCCAGAAATCAACAGGCCCCTTTTACCTGCCCACTATGATGCCCTAATTGACTATGCCTTGGAACTAGGCGTAAAAAATGGCTTTATTCAAGAGGAAGGTACTGCTTCTAAGGTTTTTATACCAGATTTTAATTTAGAAGGGGTTTAATTTGCTAGAAGTTAGAGACTAGAATTTTATATTTAAGTCATGACCACCCGTAAAACGG
>DGDR01000227.1:13879-14865 GCA_002385545.1 Clostridium sp. UBA3947 | reverse complement strand
AGATGTGTATAAGAGACAGGTATAATATTGTTTAAAAATGTTACATTTATATTTGCCTAAAAATTTTAAAATATGATATAATATCTTAGCTAGAAAATCTAGTATTTAAAAGGTTTTATGGAATTAGGAGGAAGAATCGTAATGAACATCAAATTCGAAAAAGTTGAAACAAACACTGTCAAGTTAGAAGTAACAGTGGAAGCAGAAAAGTTCAATGAAGCATTAAAGAAAGCCTACGAAAAAAATAAAAGCAAATATAACATTCCGGGTTTTAGAAAAGGCAAGGCTCCAATGAGTCTTATAACTAAAATGTATGGTGAAGGCGTATTTTATGAAGATGCCATAAATATTTGCATTGAGGATACATATCCTAAAGCTTTAGATGAGCACGACATACATCCAGTAGACTATCCTGAAATTGACATAGTAGAAGTTGGTCCAGGAAAAGATTTAGTTTACACTGCAAAGGTTGTTGTATTGCCTGAGGTTGAGTTAGGACAGTACAAGGGCCTTGAAGTAAAGAAGGTTGAGTATCCTGTAACTGAAGAAGATGTAATGGCTCAATTAAAATCTATTCAGGAGAAAAATGCTAGAGTGGAAACTAAGACAGAAGGTACTGTAGAAAATGGAGACATTGCAGTTATAGACTTTAAGGGTTATATAGATGGAGTTGCCTTTGAAGGTGGAGAAGGAAAGGACTTTCCTTTGGAAATTGGATCAAAAAGCTTCATAGATAATTTTGAAGAACAGCTTATAGGAGCTGCAGTAGGCGAAAAGAGAGAAGTTAAGGTTACCTTCCCAGAACAGTATGGAAGAGATGAATTAAATGGTAAAGAAGCTGTTTTCGAGGTTACTGTTAACGAAATTAAAGTTAAAGAACTACCTGAACTTGACGATGAGCTTGCAAAGGATGTTTCTGAGTTTGATACCTTAGAAGAATTAAAGAATGACATTAAGACAAAGATGGAAAAGGCAAACGAAGAAAA
>DGDR01000227.1:0-13666 GCA_002385545.1 Clostridium sp. UBA3947 | reverse complement strand
AAGACTTAAGTATCAGGGATTAGATTTAGCAACATACTATGAATATACTGGTAGCAATGAAACTAAGATGAGGGAGTTCATGAGAGAAAATGCTATTAAGAAGATAAAGTCAGACTTAGTTCTTGCAGAAATTGCTAAGGTTGAAAATATCGAAGTTACTGAAGAAGAATTAAAGACTAAGGCTGAAGAGCTTGCTAAGCAGTATGGACAGCAGGATATAGAAAAGGCAGTAGATTTTCTTCTTAAGGCTCAAAGCCAGTATTTGAAGATAGATGTTACTAACGAAAAGGTAATAAAATTGCTGGTTGATAATTGTAAGACTGTTGCATAATAGTTAGCATTATAATTGCCAGAACAATTTTTGGCAATTATAATTTGGAAAATATAAGGTCAAAATAGTAGTGCTAGCATATACTTTATATTGAGTACAAAAGATTCTTATTTAATTTTATAGATTTGTTGAGAAGATTGAATATAAAGGTTATAGGAGGGAGTTATATGAGTTTAGTACCAGTAGTAGTTGAGCAAACCAATAGAGGAGAAAGATCCTACGATATTTATTCTAGATTGTTGAAAGACAGAATAATAATGCTTAGTGATGAAGTTAACGATGTAACAGCAAGCTTAGTAGTTGCTCAATTGTTGTTTTTGGAAAGTGAAGATCCTGATAAGGACATTTATTTATACATAAACAGCCCAGGAGGATCTATAACTTCTGGAATGGCTATTTATGACACAATGCAATATATTAAGCCTGATGTTAGCACTATCTGTATTGGAATGGCAGCATCAATGGGAGCGTTCCTATTAGCAGCTGGTGCTAAAGGTAAGAGATTTGCTTTACCAAATAGCGAAATAATGATACATCAGCCTTTAGGTGGATTTAAAGGTCAGGCTACTGATATAGATATACATGCTAAAAGAATATTAAGAATGAAAGATAGTTTAAATCAAATTTTAAGCGAAAGAACTGGTCAGCCATTGGAGAAGATAAAGCAAGATGTTGAAAGAGATTATTTCATGACAGCTAATGAAGCAATGGAGTATGGCCTTATTGATAAAGTGCTTATTAAGAATAATATATCAAATGAAAGCAAATAGTATAATTATACTTCCGTATTAGTTGTGGGGATGTTTGGCGCAATAACCATTAGCGAGGTGTTTGGATGGTAAAATATGATGATAAAAAGCAACTTAAGTGTTCCTTTTGTGGTAAAAATCAGGACCAGGTTAGGAGACTTATAGCAGGCCCAGGGGTCTATATCTGTGATGAATGTATTGAACTATGCTCAGAAATTATCGCAGATGAATTTGAAGACAATATTCAGTTAGACGTAAATACATTACCAAAACCAGCAGAGATTAAGAGCTATCTTGACCAGTATGTTATAGGCCAGGATGATGCTAAAAAGTCTTTAGCTGTAGCCGTTTATAATCATTATAAGCGAATTAATAGCAACAATAATGATAGTGATGTAGAATTACAAAAAAGTAATATTCTACTATTAGGACCTACTGGTTCAGGAAAGACCCTTCTTGCCCAAACCTTGGCAAGATTTCTCAATGTACCTTTTGCTATTGCTGATGCTACAACTTTAACAGAGGCTGGATACGTTGGTGAAGATGTAGAAAATATACTTTTAAAGCTAATTCAAAATGCAGATTACGATATTGAAAGAGCAGAAAAAGGTATAATTTACATTGACGAAATTGACAAGATAGCAAGAAAATCTGAAAATCCTTCTATAACAAGGGATGTTTCTGGTGAAGGTGTACAGCAGGCTCTGTTAAAGATTTTAGAAGGAACTATTGCTTCTGTACCACCACAGGGAGGTAGAAAGCATCCACATCAAGAGTTCATACAAATAAATACTACTAACATATTATTTATTTGTGGAGGAGCTTTTGATGGTATAGAGAAGATAATAGAAAAAAGGACAAGAAATAGTTCCATAGGCTTTGGGGCAAAAATTCAGTCTAAGGCTGAGAAGGATATAGGTAAGATGTTAAAGGAAATTTTACCTGGAGATCTTTTGAAGTTTGGTCTCATTCCTGAATTTGTAGGAAGAATTCCTATTGTAGTTACTTTGGATGCTTTAGATAAGCATGCTCTAGTAAATATATTAACCCAACCTAAGAATGCCCTTATAAAGCAATACAAGAAATTGTTTGAAATGGATAACGTAGAATTAGAATTTACTGATGACGCAGTTGAAGCAATTGCCGAAGAAGCTTTAGAGAGAAACACAGGAGCAAGAGGCTTGAGGGCTATTATTGAAGATGTAATGAAGGATATAATGTTTGAAATACCTTCTAATGATCAAATATCAAAAGTAATAGTGACCAAGGAAACCTTAAGCACTAAACAACCTCAAGTAGAATTAACGGAAGGACAAAAAAGGTTACCAATAAAGTCAAAGAAAGCTAAAAGCCGAAAGGGCATTGAAACAGCATAAATTAAGAGCAAGGATTTCCCTGCTCTTGATTTTTTTATGGTGAAGAATATAAAACGTAACTATGGTAAATAATAGAGATATCAGTTTAAAAAAGCATATTATGATTATTGTGGAAAGGAAGGTAGAAGGCTTTATTCCGCAGCTTAAAGCCTAAGGTGGCAATGATTAATATATTAATTATTATTCAATTCTTTTTTACCATAGTTACAGGAGTATATTTTTTAAATGCCTTAAAAGGACAGACTTCTAATAAAGTGGTAATAGATAAAGAAAATAAAAAAGAAATGGAAAAATTGAGAAGGATGAGGGCTTTAAGTTTAACAGAGCCATTGACGGAAAAAAGCAGACCTACAAGCTATCAGGAGATTGTAGGTCAAGAAGACGGTATAAAGGCCCTTAAAGCGGCTTTGTGCGGAAGAAATCCTCAACATGTAATTATTTATGGTCCACCAGGGGTGGGTAAAACCGCTGCAGCCAGACTGGTGCTAGAGTATGCAAAAAAACAAGGAGATTCTCCTTTTACAAAGGATAGTAAGTTTGTGGAGATTGATGCTACAACAATCAGGTATGACGAAAGGGGTATTGCTGATCCACTTATTGGGTCAGTGCATGATCCTATATACCAAGGAGCCGGTGCTTTGGGGGTAGCAGGGATTCCTCAACCAAAACCCGGTGCAGTAACAAAGGCTCATGGTGGTATTTTATTTATAGATGAAATAGGAGAATTGCAGCCTATAGTGCTTAATAAGCTTTTAAAGGTATTGGAAGATAGAAAGGTATTTTTTGATAGTGTCTATTATAGCTCCGAGGATCCCAATATACCACCATATATAAAGGAAATATTTGAAAATGGACTTCCAGCAGATTTTAGATTAATAGGTGCCACTACCAGAAGTCCAGAGGAAATTTCTCCTGCTATTAGATCTAGGTGTATTGAAATTTTTTTTAAGGCCTTACAGTGCGAGGATATAATGCTTATTGCTAAGAATGCCGTTAATAAAATAGGTTTGGATATAGATGAAGAGGCTCTATCCTTAATAGGAAAATTCTGTAGTAATGGCAGAGAGGCAGTTAACTTAATACAATTAGCGGCAGGAATTGCCTTCAATGACGGCCGTAAGCTTATTAGTGCTGATGATGTACAGTGGTCTATAGAAAACGGGGCCTACACCATAAGAGTGGAAAAAGCTATAAAAGATAAGCCTAAGGTTGGATATGTTAATGGCTTGGCAGTATATGGTGCAAATATAGGAGCGTTGATGGAGATAGAGGCTGCAGCTAATCAAGTAAAATTTAATAAAGGAAAAGTGAAGGTTACTGGTATTGTAGATGAGGAAGAAATCTCATCTATAAATAGAAAGATAATTAGAAAGAGCAATGCTAAATGTTCTGTAGAAAATGCTCTTACTGTTTTGGAAAATATTTTTGATATTCCTTGTGAGGAATATGATATACATGTAAATTTTCCTGGAGGAGCACCAGTGGATGGTCCTTCTGCTGGTATTAGTATCACCTGTGCTATTTACAGTGCAATTAAGGGTATACCTATAAGTAATAAGATTGCTATGACAGGAGAAATATCCTTACATGGAGAAGTAAAGGCAGTAGGTGGTATAAATGCTAAGATAGCTGCTGCCAAAAAGGCTGGAGTTACAAAAGTTATTATACCAAAGGATAATTGGGTAGATAGTCATAAGGACCTTGAGGATATTGAGTTAATAGCGGTAAGTCATATTAAGGAAGTAATACCCTATATTTTCGAGGATAAGCTATCTGATAATGAAATTTGCATTGAGAAAGATAATAATATAGGAATAAAATCAGCTAAACCTAGTATTGTATAGAATTACAATTATTATTATATAGTTACGGTTGCATATTTAGAAATAAGCTTGCGCCATCGCAAGCTTATTTACTCGTAATCCAATTTTTCTAGGTTCTTTTGGATGTGGCTTCTATTAGGGAAGGTCTTGAATTAATAGCTTATACGTTATTGACTATTAAGTAAAATTAATATTAAATATAAGTAAAGCCGTAAAATTCCTACTTTATGGCTAGAGAATACTGAAAAATCTGCGTAGAAAGTGAGGGTAGGTCGGTTATGGGAAAAGAAAATAGAGAGTTACCTCTTATTCCCTTAAGAGGGATAACAATATTTCCATATATGGTTTTGCATTTTGATGTAGGTAGAGAAAAGTCCATTCAAGCTTTAGAAGAAGCCATGCTAAATGGACAGGAAATATTTCTTATAGCTCAGAAGGATGCGAAAATAGAAAATCCACATATAGATGATATATTTGATATAGGTACCCTGTGTAGTATAAAGCAGCTGCTAAAGTTACCAGGGGATACGGTTAGGGTCTTAGTGGAGGGGAAAAGCAGAGCTAAGATCGTAAAATACATTCAGGAAGAACCTTACTTTAAGGTAGAAGTTGAAGTGCTTCAGGAAGCTGAGTGTGTGGAAGATCATAAATGTGAAGCCTTAATTAGAAAAATTAAGGAGGCTTTCGATGAATACATAAAACTTTCAGGAACTATGCCTAGTGAGGTTCTTATTACTTTAGATGACATAGAGAGTCCTGGAAGGCTGTCTGATATAGTATCTTCTTATTTAATGCTAAAGCAGGATAAAAAGCAGGAGCTATTGGAGGCAGTAAACGTAAATGACAGACTGGAAAAGCTGCTAGTTATTATAACTAATGAAATTGAAATCTTGAATTTAGAGAAGAAAATAGGGGTTAGAGTAAAGAAAAAAATTGATAAAGTGCAAAAGGAGTACTACTTAAGGGAGCAGTTAAAGGCTATTCAAGAGGAATTGGGAGAAGATGATGAGGAGCAAAAGGAAATAAACAAATATAAGCAGCGAATTAATAAGGCAAAACTACCCAAGCCTGTTAAGGAAAAGGCCTTATATGAATTAGAAAGATTAAGTAATACCGGTGGATATTCAGCAGAGGGTAATGTCATAAGAACTTACCTGGACTGGATATTAGATTTACCTTGGACTACGGAAACAAAGGATAATTATGATATAAAGAAAGCTAGAGAAATATTAGAGGCAGAGCACTATGGTTTAAAGGATGTTAAGGATAGAATAATAGAGTATCTGGCAGTTAAAAAAATGAGTAAATCATTAAAGGGACCAATTCTATGTTTAGTTGGTCCACCAGGAGTAGGAAAGACTTCTATTGCCCGTTCTGTAGCTCATGCCTTAAACAGAAACTTCGTGAGGATGTCTCTTGGTGGAGTAAGAGATGAGGCGGAAATAAGAGGCCATAGAAAGACATATGTAGGAGCTATACCTGGTAGAATTATATATGTTATGAAGCAGGCAAAATCAAGAAATCCTTTATTTTTGTTAGATGAAATTGATAAGATGAGTAATGATTTTAGAGGAGACCCAGCTGATGCATTGTTGGAGGTATTAGACTCCGAGCAAAACAGCACCTTTAGAGATCATTACTTAGAGCTTGAGATGGATTTATCCAATGTGATGTTTATTACTACTGCTAATACCCTTGATACTATACCAAGACCTCTTCTTGACAGAATGGAAGTTATAGAGGTTTCAGGCTATACCTACGAGGAAAAATTACATATTGCTAAAAAGCACTTAATTCCTAAAGTGCTAAAGGAGCATAACATTGAGGAAGGGATTATTTCTATATCAGACTCCTGTATTTCTTCAATTATAGAAGGCTATACCCTTGAATCTGGAGTTAGAGAATTAGAAAGAAGAATTGGAGCGGTAATAAGAAAATCTATAGCAGATATGCTGGAAAATGGTAAGAAGTCTATTAACATAACGGTAAACCATCTAAAGAAGTACTTAGGAAGTCCAGTTTATACTTATGACAAGGTGGATAAAGAGGATAGAGTAGGGGTAGTTATGGGAATGGCATGGACAGCTTACGGTGGAGATACTTTACCAGTAGAAGCAAGTATTATGGAAGGTACAGGAAAGCTAGAGCTTACAGGAAAGCTTGGAGAGGTTATGCAGGAATCCGCTAGGGCTGCATACAGCTATGTGAGAGCTCATGCTTCTGAATATAACATAAACCCTGATTTTTATAAGGATAAGGATATACATATTCATGTTCCAGAGGGAGCAGTACCTAAGGATGGACCTTCTGCGGGAGTTACCATTGTAACTGCCCTAGTGTCTGCTTTAGGAGAAAGAAAAGTTAAACATAATGTAGCAATGACTGGAGAAATAACCTTAACAGGAAGAGTTTTGCCTATAGGTGGACTAAAGGAGAAAACTTTGGCAGCCTTCAGAGCCGGTATTGATACTGTAATAATTCCTGAGGCCAATAAAAAGGATATGGAGAAGATACCAGATAGTATAAAGAAAAAAATGAAGTTTATACTGGCCTCAAAAATAGATGATGTATTAAAGAATGCACTAATGGAGGAAAACAAGTAATGGAGATTAAAAAGGCAGAATTTATAATATCTGCTGCCAGTAGAAATCAATATCCTAAGGACAATAGGGTTGAAGTGGCTTTTGTAGGCCGTTCTAATGTAGGTAAATCATCCCTAATTAATGCCTTAACCAATAGAAAAGCCCTAGCCAAGGTTGGTAATACTCCTGGTAAAACTAGATTAATAAACTTTTTCTTAATAAACGATGATTTTTACTTGGTAGATTTACCAGGATACGGCTATGCTAAGGTGTCTAAGGGTGAAAAGGAAAAATGGGGCAAACTTATGGAGGATTATCTTACTGGCAGAGATAACCTAAAAAAAGTGGTTCTGTTAGTAGATAGCAGACATAAGCCTACAGAAGATGATGTATTGATGATAGATTGGATAATATATCATGGTTATCCTATTCAGGTCATAGCTACAAAGGCAGATAAGCTTTCTAGAAATGAAATAAGTAAAAATAAAAATATTATCAAGGAAACCCTTAAAATTAAGGATGAGGAGCTGACTTTCTTCTCTTCCACTAAGAAGGAAGGTAGGGAAGAGCTTATTAATAAACTTTTTGATAATCTATCAGAAGCCAATAGTAGCGAAGCTGTTGAAAATTAAAGATTTTAACCTTTACTTAAAAGTAGTCTCAAAAGAGGCTACTTTTTTTATTGTAAAGGAAATTATAAAAATTAAGAGCCTGAAAGGGAGCTAAATTTCAAGCTTCAGCTTGAATGTAAAATTATGTTAGAAATGTTGGAGCATAAGGAATTAATAAATTTTGCATTCCACAAAATTTTCCTTAATGTCTGACTTCTCACCTCTCACTTCTGACCTCTGATTTTTAACTTTTAGTGTCAATTTATCTATGAAAGAATAGTATATATTATGAATACGGAAGCGGACTAGTAATGGGGAAGGAAGTGAAAATTGGATGAGCGGCCTATTATCAGAGCTATCCTCGTCCTTCTGCTGTGGAAAGGGCAGTGGTAAAAATAAGGAAGGCAATGATGCTTTATATAGCGGTATTTTTATATGGATAGCTCTGGCTGTACTTTTATGCTTGTGCCGAGGAGGTAGCTTTGGCGGCTTTGTAGGAAATCCCTGTTGCAAGCAAAAGGAAATTAGTGGTTCATTTAAAGGCAATGGGGTTATTATTGCTCTAATCCTTTTACTGCTTCTTTTAGCTGGCAATGGAGATGGCTTAGGTGGTAATCAAGGGAATGTGAATACTAATATTATAAATGTTGGGGCATCAGATGAAAATTGTGAAGATGAGTATTATGAAGATTGTAGCTGTGATCAAAGCAAGTGTTAAGTAGATTGAAAAACATAGATTATAAGGAGGATAGTATATGGAACTTAGTAGATTTAAGGTTCCCAAGAACGCTAATACTTTTCTTATTTGGGCCCTTATAGCCATAATAGTTTTTGGTTTTGGAAAGTCATCCAGTATTCTTGGGTTAAATTATGGTAATACAGAGGTTAATAAACATCAATCTAGCAGTAGAAAGCGTTACTCAGGAGGAAAAGATAGTACATTACCAGCTGTCAAAGCAGGTGGATTGGTTCCATTTCCCGGACCAATAAAATTTAACAACATTTTAGGTGGGAATGGATTGTTTATTTTAGCAGTAGTAGCCCTATTGCTATTATGTAAAGATGATAAAAAATCTAAGGATAAGTAAGAGGAATTACGGGAAATAGTAAATTTAATTTTACAGGAGGTAGGGGGAGATTATGTCAAGACATAGAAGAAGTAGATCTAGTAGAGAGGATAGATATGAGCAGGAAAGTCCACAGGCTAGCAATAATCAGCAAGGAGGCTTTAATCTGGCAAGCTTGGCTGGATTAATCAACAGTATAGATATTAATCAATTAGCTCAATCCATAAATCAAGCAGGCGCTTTGATAGAACGGCAAGAGGAAAAAGGAATTCGAACTGCTCCTAATGCGGATATAATTATTGCTTTAAGAACTTTGATTAATGCTGACAAGGCTATGCTACTGCAAACATTTATACAGCTTCTAGCAGCCAGCAGGAATCAAAAAAAATAACAGAAGAAAGAAGCAGGGTGGTCTCAACCATTCTGTTTTCTTTTAGTGTCAAATCTTATATTAAGGAATACTATATAATATAAAACTAAAGTTAAAAGATTATTATGAAAGGAAGTGATGTACACTATGGCAGGAACGGCAAAGGATGTTGTAGTTAAGGATTCCAAAGGTTCTCGTGTGGATGTAGGAAAAGGACTATTAGGCAACAGTAATCTTTTGCTGATATTAATAGCTATAGTTCTAATATGCTGCTTATGTGGGGGAGATAATGATTTTTTTGACCCTTTAGTCAGTGGTAGCAGCAAACGAAGAAGAAGGAGAAATGGAAATGGACTTCTTCTATTATTACTCCCACTTATACTTTTAAGAGGTATTGGCGGTGGAAACCAGGTACCAAATACAAACACCAATATTATTAATGTAGATACCCTTGGAGCTGAAGAAGGTGGTCTATTAGATTTATAGTAAGTATCTAAGGGTACTGAGGTTAAGGGTAGTATGGGGTTATATGGATTATTTTTTTATCTAGAGAATGTGTAGCTAGTTATGCCAGTGACCATATTTTTTCTAAATTGCTAGGGAGGATAAAATACTCCCTAGATATAGTGTATGTTGCTTCCGGAGTTTATTTAAACAATTTCATGGAGGTGGCAGCGTGGGAAAAAGAAGAAGAGTAATTGATGTAGATGTATATGAAGAAGATACTGATACTTCTCTACATTCTAGTAACTTTAGTGAGGATAAAGGAAGTGAAAGAGACCGTAGTAGCAGATCAGAGGAAAGTTCTTATAGAAGGAAAAGTAGAAGAAATGATGATGAAACAGAAAACAATGACTCTTCCAACTTTGATTTTGGTAATATAGATTTTAATCAAATAGCATCACTGCTTCAAAATGTGGATTTGAATCAACTAGGTTCCTTATTAGGAGCTTTTGGAAATTCTAATCAAAATGGACAAGGAATTTTAGAAGGTCTGGGAGCCCTAGCAGGATCTGAATCTGGCCAAGGCCTATTAGGTAACTTGGGCAGTTTACTTGGATCTGGAGGCCTACAGGGACTATTAGGAAGCTTAGGTGGTTTGACAGGAATACTAAATAATTCAACATCTGCACCATCAGAAAATAGTGATTATAAGGATGTTCCTATTAAAGGGGACAGAGGAGTTGAAATACTCTGGGCCTTACGTCCTCTTGTTACCCCTGAAAGGGCAGAATTAATAGAAATGGTAGTCCAACTGTATGCCATAGGGAAAATTCTAAAAGGTACCTTTTATTAATCATAGATGAATAGGTGAAGTTCTATATTCTTTGCCTAGAATCCATAAAAGAAGTAAAGTGATTAACTAAAGGAAAAGAGCAGATGCATTTTTAGGCATTTGCTCTATTTTACCTTTAAATTATTAAATTAAGCTTCTGCAGACTCAGAGTTATCTTCTTTTTTTATTACGGTGCATTTTCCATTGATAATGCCACCTTCTTTGACAGCTAGCTTTTCAATAGTTATATCGCCAAGTATTTTTCCGGAGCTTTCTACTGATAAGCTACCATTACAAACCACATTTCCATTAATCTTGCCTGCTACCACTGCATTCTTACAGGAAAGATCTCCATTGATAGTGGAGAATATCCCTAGTATTACATCGTCCTGCCAGGTAACGTTACCTTCAATGGAGCCGTCAATCTTAAGTAAGCCACCACCAGTTAAGTCGCCGACAATGTTGCATTGTTCCCCAATAAGACTTTCTATCCTCGTCACATTTTTACTTTCCTTATCTGAAAACATAAACTATCCCCCTTGAATTAAAGTAGCAATATATGTATAAATTAAAACAATATGGAATTGTATATATATTGTATATCTTTAAAAATATTATTTCAATTAAATAAAAAAATTTAATAATATGTGTATATTTTTTGAGAAAAGGGAAAAGATATTAAATGTAAAGCGGAGAGTTAATCTCCAATAGCTGATGATGAAAGCCAAACCTTTCATTTGATGCTAAACCCCCCATCCCCCTTGGGACCGTAAAACGGTCCCTTTTGCTTTTAAAAAATTATTTTTTTTCATTAATAGATACAATTTTAAAAGGATGATTAGTTTCAGAGGTTCTTCTCAAATATAAGACTAAAGACTTTCTTTCGCTATTGCCATTACCAGCTATTGGTGAAGCCTTAAAATTTATAATCCATTTATACTCGGAGGCTATACCATTCATATTAAATTTAGTATCTACAAAATAACCATCTGAAAATTTGTAAAGCTTATTTTCTGTAGCCATTTTACTAATTATATTCAAATCCTTTACACTAATATTAGGTGCAAATACATTACTAGGCTTATATGGTTCACCACCAGGCAGAGAATGAATGTAATTAATAAAGCCTGCTACTGCTTCCTTTCCTGGAAGGTCATCATTGGCTGTAATCTTTTCTACATGACCATTTAAATGCATATAATATGCAAGGCTTATAGAATTATTATTATAGTTTCCTGAAACTATTTTTGGCGTTCTATTGCTTTTGCTATCTATAACCCCTATTAAGTTATTAGGTGAGCAGAAGCTATCCACAAATTCGGAGCCATTCCAGTGAAATATGTGTTGAATACACTGTCCCTTCTCCATGGATTGGGTAAAAATTTCTGGAATTTTATCACGAGTCACATCTATGAGATTAATTTTCATTGGAAAAAAGGGATAATATCGTCCCATAGTGTGTAATTTCTCAGTAGGAAGTAGCTTATAGCTTCTATTATCAGAATTAATTTGAAGATAGTATTTGTCATTTTCATTATTAATATATAAGATGTCTTCCTTACCATCACCATTTAAGTCTTCTTTTATTATAGTTTTTTCTTCTACTATAGCAAAAACATCAGTTTTTTTGTTATAGCTAAATAAAATTATAAGGAAAATCAGCGCAAGGACTATTAAAATAAAATAAAGAATATGTACTTTCTTTAGAAATAATACCCTTAGCTTCATGAAAAACACCTCCATTTAATTATATGATTAGTTTATATATTTAATTAATTTACACAAACTAAAAATAAAAAAAGTCCTTGTTTAATGGAGGTGAGATGATTGAGAAAGGCATTTTATAAAGCTACGATATCTATAATTTCCATAATTATTTTTATGGTTAATACTACTGGATGTGCTAAGAAGGAGAAATTAAAATCTTCAGAGGAAAAGCAAAAAATTAATTTGTATATAGATCTTAAAGATAAGGAAAGCTTGGAAATTATTAGATCTGTTTTAGACGAATTTAATAAAGAGAATAATGATAAGGAACTAATAATAAATAATTTGGCAGTTGATAACAAGCTGGAAGAGGATCTTATACAGGGTAAACTGGATATGATTATTGTTTGTAGAAAGAAAATGCTAACCTTAAGTCAAAAGGGCCTATTAAGTGATATGGCACCAGTTCACAGTAATATCAAAATAAACGAAAAGTATTATAATATAACTAGTAGTTATGGGAGAATTGGAGATAAGTATTTTGGAATAGGTCTGATGCCAAGTTCCATTGAGATTTTATATAATACCGAGGCTCTAAAAAAATTAAATTTGGAACCACCAAAGAATATTAAGGAAGCAATGGAAATAGTAAAAAAGCTTAATGCTGCTGAAACTAAGATACCTGTAAAATTACCAGAAGAAATAGATATTAAACTGTTACCAGCAGCCTTTATTTTTACAAATGTAGCAAATATGGAGAAGGTCCAAGAGGCATATGGGGCCAGCAAAGAAGGGTATTTAAAGCTACAGCTCCAGCCTGTTTTTGATGCTCTAAATACATTAATCAAAGACGGCTATGCAAATGCAGATACCTTTGAGGTAGCAACGGATAGCACTGTAGAACGTCTAATTAACGGTGATATACCAATAATGGTAGCAGATTCAACTGTATCAAAGAAGCTTAAGGATTCCAAGGTTGAAGTAGTTAAAGAATTTACTATGGATGATAAGAAAATCAAAAATCCTGTAATATGTAGTGGTTTAGTGTGCATACCAGCCAATTCAAAGAATGAGGAAACGGTTAATGATATAATCAAATTTATCTTTGATGATAAAACTCAGGAAAAATTAGCAGACATGGGTTATATTACAACCAATAAAGAGGTTAACAAGAAAAAATGGACTGAAAGTCCTAATAAGGATATTGCCCTCCATTTAGAAGAGGCAGATGCAGATAGTATATTTTTCTTGCATAACTTTCCAGAGGAGTTTGAGCCAAATTTAGAATCAGCAGTAATTAATATTTTAGAAGGTAAATATACAGGGAAGGAATGGGAGGAAATTGTAAATAAATCGACGAAATAAAAAAGGGACTGTTTAAAGCAGTCCTTTTTATTCGTTATCCTGTTTTTTACATTGAGCACATAATCCATAAAAATAAACTTGATTTGATAAAACTTCAAAATCGGTATGATTAGCAATTTTGGTGTTTAAGTCTTCAAAGCATATGCCTTCAATATCTTCAACCTTACCGCAGGATAAGCATTGTACATGAGAATGAGGACATACCTTTGCATCATATCGGAAATTGCCTTCTCCTAGGTTAATTTCTTGCACTAATTTAACTTCAACAAGAGTTTTTAAGGATTTATAAACTGTTGCTAGGCTCATGGTAGGATATGAAGGTTGTAATGCCTTGTATATTACCTCAGCAGAAGGATGCTCACAGGTTGACTTTAAGTATTTATAAACAGCAATACGTTGAGGTGTAAGC
>DGDR01000234.1 GCA_002385545.1 Clostridium sp. UBA3947 | reverse complement strand
CAAATAATTAAGTGTTAATGAATATATATGAAAAAATTATAAGATATCTGTACTTTGAGCATACTATCCATGTAAAGAATTTGAGAGAGGTGATAGTATGAAAGTTAAAGATGTTATGACAAGAGATATAGCTTGTGTTAATCCTAACGATAATGTAGAAAGAGCAGCTCAATTAATGAATGAGTATAACGTAGGGTCTGTTCCAGTGTGCGAAAATGGTAAAGTTATAGGAATAGTTACAGATAGAGATATAACCTTAAGGTCTGTGGCAAAGGGATATGAGAGCTGGAGTCAAACGGTTAGAGAAATTATGTCCTCTAATCCTGTTTGCGGGTATCCAGAGCAAGATGTACATGAGGCTGCTAGAATTATGAGTGAAAGACAAATTAGAAGACTTCCAATTGTTGAAAATGGAAGGCTTGTA
Organism: Clostridium sp. UBA3947; assembly: GCA_002385545.1. Classification (GTDB taxonomy): domain Bacteria; phylum Bacillota; class Clostridia; order Clostridiales; family Clostridiaceae; genus Clostridium_AU. The sequence continues at coordinate 9,684 of DGDR01000234.1, read as the reverse complement.
GGAATGGTTTCCTTAGGAGACTTAGCCGTTGAGCCTACCTTAAAGGATAATGCTGAAGAAGCTTTAAAATCTATATCAGAACCCTGTAGCCCTAATATTTAAAGAAACTATTCAAATAAATCCACAGTCTGTTGACTTGTGGATTTATTTACTTTAGTGGTATAATTTATAATGATTATTATAAATATATAGTATAAAGAAATTATAAGGAGATAAATATGGAAAAAGTTAAGTTTATTTATAATCCTTATTCTGGGGAAAATTCTATTATAACAGACATTGATAAGGTAATAGCTGTTCATCAAAAGTATGGCTATACTGTTATACCTTATAGAATTAATTTAGGCTGTAATTTAAAAGAAGCTCTTATGGATTTAGATGAAGATTATAAATATATATTAATTGCAGGCGGAGACGGTACCGTTGATACTGTTGTAAATAATATGAAGGAATTAGATATAAAGCTACCTATAGGTATACTACCAGTAGGAACCGCTAATGACTTTGCAAAGCATATAGGTATGCCTCAAGATGTGGAGGAAGCTTGTGAAAAAATCCTAAATAGTGAACCTAAGAAATTAGACATAGGAAAAATTAACGATAAACATTTTATTAATGTAGCAAGCACAGGTTTATTTACTGACGTTTCCCAAAAAACAGATACTAATTTAAAAAACACTATGGGTAAGCTTGCCTATTATATTAAAGGTATTGAGCAGCTGCCTAACTTTAGAAGCCTAAAAATAAAGGTGTTTGCAGAGGAAATGAATTATATAGGCGATATGTATCTGATGCTAGTATTCAATGGACAAACCGCTGGAAATTTAAAATTAGCATATAAGGCCTCATTGGAAGATGGTTTACTGGACGTAATCATAGTGAAATCTGCTCCAATTAAAAATATAGTATCCTTATTAATAAAAATGGCTAAAGGAGAGCATCTAGAGGGTAATGATACCATTGTATATTTTAAGTCAAAGAAGATTATTGTAGAATGTGATGAGGATATTGTAACAGATATAGATGGCGAAAGAGGACCAGACTTCCCCTTAGTAATCCAATGCTTACCAGGTGGTATTGAGGTTCTTGGAGTAGATTAATAATATAGTAAAGAATAATATAGCAGCTTTCATAATAAATATATTTATAGAGTAATTTATGAAGGAGATAATAATGCCTACTTCTTACACTTATTTCTTTATTGAAATGCTGCTAATATTAATTGTCATTATGGTAGCTAAAAGGGCAAGAAAATATGCACCAGATAAGATAAAAGTGCTATCAATTTTTATAGTTGTCCTATGGTTGTTTAGATTTACTGCTAACATATTCTTATTTATATCGAAGAATATTATATTTTTGTACATACTTAAGTTTTTCGCTCTTATAAATGTGGCAACAATACCGGTAACGGCCATTTTATGCTTATATATTTTTTATAGAAATAATGAAATTAAATTTGATTATCTAATGCTAATAAGTGTTGGTATAATACTTTTATATGGTTTTTTTGTATTTAAATTAGACTACAATATAAAAAGAACTGAAAGCTTTGGCTATATCATATCTTTTCAAAACTGGCTATTAATAGATTTTTTGCTTATTATAATTGCTTCTATAATACTCCTTTGTGCTCTGTTGATTTTAGGAGAAAGATTAGTTAACAGTGAAGGGGCAAGCTTCTTAATCGCAGCTTCTTCTGTTACTATAATTGAGATAGTATTAAAAGTCTTAGGAATTCAAGTAATGCCCAACCTAGTTATTAGTGATTTAGCATGGGTATTAGTCTTGGTATATGCTATAAGTGCCTTTAAGAAAAATAAAAGCTTATAATATTACAAAAGGACTTACTGGGCAATTAGTTTATTGCTCAGCAAGTCCTTTCATATTTCCATTACTAATCAACACTTTTTTAAAACAAAGCAATATAGTAAAAAAATTACCTTCCTTTACCCTTTCTTTTTGTAGGAGGATTTCCTTTTCTAGAACCTTTAGCAGCTTCCTGAAATTTAGGAGGCTTATTAGAAATAAGACAGTTTTTATGGCTACCTATTAAATCTTCCCTGCCAGCCATAATTAAGGCCTTCTTCACTAGATTATAGTTTTTTGGTAATTTGTATTGTAGCAGGGCTCTTTGCATATCCTTTTCCTCTTGGGTTCTAGGAACATAAACCTTTTCTCCAGTCATAGGGTTAAAGCCAGTGTAATACATGGTGGTAGATAGACTGCCTGGGGTAGGATAAAAGTCCTGAACCTGCTCAGGAGTATATCCCATATCCTTTATATAAAGGGCTAGTTCTATAGCAGCCTTTAAATCTGAGCCTGGATGACTAGACATTAGATAAGGAACTAGAAACTGTTTTTTGCCCAGCTTTTTGTTAATATGATAGTATTTATCCACAAATTTATCATAAACTTCTCTGGAGGGCTTACCCATTTGCTTTAGAACCTTGTCGCTGATATGCTCAGGGGCTACCTTCAATTGACCGCTTATATGATGCTGGCATAATTCTTGGAAAAATTCATTGCTTTTATCATAGATTAAATAATCGTATCTAATGCCAGAACGGACAAAAACCTTTTTAATTCCTGGTAGCTTGCGAACTCTTCTAAGTAGGTTTAAATATTCGCTATGATCTATTATAAGATTTTTACAGGGTGCAGGGAAAAGGCATTGCTTGTTTTTACAAGTACCTCTTTCCACTTGAATCTTACAGGCTCTATGCCTAAAGTTAGCAGTAGGGCCACCAATATCGTGAATATATCCTTTAAAATCCTTTAAGCTTGTAAGTAGCTTAGCTTCCTCTACAATGGAATCGGCACTTCTGTTTTGAATTACTCTTCCTTGATGAAAGGTTAAAGCGCAAAAGGAGCAAGAGCCATAACAGCCACGATGACTGGTTATTGAAAATTTAACTTCCTTTAAGGCTGGAATACCGCCTGCTGCTTCATACATTGGATGATATTCCCTTGTGTAGGGGATATTATAAAAGAAATCCATTTCTTCAACGGTAAGAGGACTTTGAGGAGGATTTTGCACTACATATTCAGTGCCGTGCTTTTGCACAATAGTTTTACCCCTGATATCATCCTGCTCAAGTGCTTCTATTTTAAAGGCTTCCCCGTAGGCCTTCTTATCTGTAGCTACTTCCTCATAGGAAGGAATGGCTATATAATCTGATAGGCCTTGGAGGTCCTTAGTTAAGTACATAGTGCCCTTTAAGCTGGTAAGCTTTTTTATATCACTGCCATAGCGTAGTAAATCGCCAATCTGCACTATAGTTCTTTCTCCCATACCATAAACCAATAAATCTGCCCGAGTGTCTAGGAGAATGCTTCTACGAACCTTATCATCCCAATAGTCATAATGGGCAAAGCGCCTAAGGCTAGCTTCTATACCCCCTATGATTATTGGAACATCCTTGTATGCTTCCTTTAGCTTGTTACAATATACAATTAGGGCTCTATCTGGCCTAAAACCTGATTTTCCACCAGGGGAATATAAATCCTCATTTCTTTTACGCTTTGCAGCGGTATAATGGTTCACCATGGAATCTATATTACCAGAGGTAACTAGAAAGGCTTTGTTAGGCTTACCTAGTTTTTTAAAGTCGTCAAGGCTTCTCCAATCTGGCTGGGCAATAATTCCTACTGTAAAGCCTTGTGCTTCTAAAACCCTTCCAATAATAGCAGCCCCAAAGGAAGGATGGTCTACATAGGCATCTCCACTAACCACAATAAAATCTAGGGTGTCAATATTTCTAGCAGCTAAATCTTCTTTATTAACAGGTAAAAAAGTATTAGTTAATCTCATTGGTTAAATCTCCATCCAAATAATTTATAGTTATTCCATTTGATTATAAATTAGATTTAATTTTATATCAATGAAATCTAAAGATTAAAAGGGTAGAGCCCTTTAAAATGAAAAAATATTTATGTAAAGCAACTTATCGTTGCAATTAAGACCTTTTATAATATAATAGAAATAGGAATAAATAAAAAATAACATTTAGTAAAAAAGGCGGTGTATTTTTAATGGATGCTGGCCCTCAGTATCATCGGTTAATTAAAACAGAATATTGATCCAGAGAGAATTATTTGGATTATGCTAAAGCTACGTGAGAGGAGCATCTATTAATTGCTTAGCTTTTCATAAAAATATTCTTTCTGGATCAGAAGGAGGAATATTTTATGAAAAGACTAACTAGTGTATTTCTTAACTCCATCCTTCACACAAAGGTATATGATGAGTTTGATGAAAGTATAGGTAAGCTAGTTGACATTTATGTAACAGCAGAAGAAGGCTATCCTAGAGTAATCGGTTATATGCTGAAAAAAGATGGGGAAATATTTCATTACGAATTTAGAAGCCTTTTTCTATTTCAAGAGGCAAATGGCAAGGTTCTAATCAAGGTTAAGGGAGTTAAAGAAATTATTCCAAGAGCTTATTCCTACCTTTTATCAAAGAATCTTCTTGGCAAGCCAATCGTCGATATTACTGGTAAGAAGGTAGTTCGGGTTAATGATTTGCAGTTGGCAGATATAGCAGGTGAAATGCGAGTGGTTGCAGTTGATTCTGGGATAATGGCTTTAGGTAGAAGATATGGCATAGTAGGATTATTAAATACTATATTTAAACTACTTAAAAAATCTCCCTCCGATAGTATTATTATGTGGGACGATGTAGAGTCTTTAGAAATCATAAACGATAATTTACAAATATCTGTTCCATATAAAAAGCTATCAAAACTACATCCGGCAGACCTAGCAGATATCTTGGAAGAAATGGATTCGGAGCATAGAACCAAGGTTTTAGAAAACTTAGATGAAAATCTAGCAGCAAATACCCTGGAAGAAATAGAACCAAACATTCAGGCAGATATTATCCAAAATATGGATGTAGACAAGGTTGCTGAGGTATTAGATGTAATGCCTAATGATGAAATAGCTGATATGTTGGATGAGGTTGATGAAGAAATTGCTGAAAAATTGCTAGCAAACTTAGAGAAGGATGATGCAGACGAAGTAAGAGAGCTTATGGGATATGAGGAGGAAACTGTAGGAAGTATAATGAATCCTGATTTTATATCCTTTCATGTGAACATAAGTGTAGGTGAAGTTATTGAAATAATTCGAGATTTAAAACCAGATCCAGAAACCTCAAATTATATATATATCACTGATGAAGATGACAAATTAGAAGGCGTTATTTCTTTAATGGATCTTATTTTAGCTAAGTCAGAAACCAATATAAAAGATATTATGAATACTAATATTGTTTATGTTAGTGTTAATGATAGTATAGAGCATACTATAGAACTGGCAGTAAAGTATGATTTAATTGCTGTTCCTGTATTAGATGAGGAAGACAAGCTTTGTGGTATAGCAATTATACATGATATTATAGATGAATATGTATATCATCATAGGAGAAGAAAAAATAGATAAGAAAATTTGGAGATGGTTTTTGCCATCTCTTTTATTATGCATTTTTTTTGGTTACTAGCACAAAATAGATTTAGAAATAGAAAAGGAGGGAGAACTTGATGTTTAGTATCTTTAAAAGAAAAAGAGTAATTTTTATCGCACTAATAACACTAGTAGCCTACATAGTTAGCTCCTTGCTTTTTACTTCTGGGAACATGGAGGTTGATGCAGCTACTTACTCTTATGGTTCTAGAGGTAGCGTAGTAAGAGAAATTCAAACACGACTAAAGCGTTGGGGCTATTATAAAGGAAGTGTTGATGGTATATATGGTTATGCAACGCTAGCAGCGGTGAAGCAATTTCAAAGAAAAAATAAGCTTAGCGTAGATGGTGTGGTTGGAAATAAAACCTTAGCAGCACTTGGAATAAACACTGGTAGTGCTTCTAAAAACACTGCAGCTACAAGTAACACAAATAATCAAAATGTGATGCTATTGGCCAGATTAATTAATGGAGAGGCTAGGGGAGAACCGTATGAAGGTCAGGTGGCTGTTGGAGCTGTAGTATTAAACCGTACAAGGGATCCTAGATTTCCTAATACAATAGCTGGAGTTATATATCAACCAGGTGCCTTTACAGCCATAGTAGACGGTCAAATCCATGCGGAAATCCAGCAAAGCTCAATAAATGCTGCTCGTGACGCCTTGAATGGCTGGGATCCTAGCGGTGGAGCAGTGTTTTACTACAATCCAGCTAAGACAACCAATAAGTGGATTTGGTCCAGACCAGTTTTAAAAGTCATAGGGAAACACAGATTTTGCTCCTAACATAAAGATGTCAATATATATAAAAATCTATAATTACATGTTGACAAATAGCTTAAAAAGCATATAATGTAATTATAAATCAAAGTAAAATGCTCGGAAATACGTTGAAGAAGGAGAGTAGCATAATACGACTTTCCAGAGAGGGAATAGTTTTGCTGGAATATTCCTATTGTTCGGTTATGTGAAGTGCCCTTCGGAGTAGTGTACTGAAATTAAGTAGGGAACACCGGCTGCGCCCGTTATAGCGATAGAGCATACTGTTAGTTATTAACTTGTGCTCGAACGAGTGAGATTCTATATCTAATTAGGGTGGAACCGCGGAGTATGCAACTTCGTCTCTAAAAATGAGGCGAAGTTTTTTAATGGAAGAAAACATACCGTATGAGGGTATGTATGGTGATAACATAAGTATCTTGAATGGGGGTTTTACTTAGAGAGAGTGAAATTAAGCTATTAAAATCTGTCTAGTGACCAGAAGTTGATCCCTTATAAAGCCTTATAAGCCAAAAAACAGCTTCCTAATTGAAAAATCACAAATACAAGGGGTGATCATATGTTTAAGGATATTAAGCAAAATATTCAGGCTGTAAAGCAGAATGATCCTGCTGCAAGAACTAGCTTTGAAATATTTATGCTTTATCCATCAATTCATGCTATTTTATTTCATAGAGTTGCTCATTTTTTATATAAAAAGCATTTATTCTTTTTAGCCAGATTAATTTCTCAGATAAGTAGATTTATCACTGGAATTGAGATACACCCAGGCGCTAAAATAGGTAAGGGCTTATTTATAGATCATGGAATGGGAGTAGTAATTGGAGAAACTGCAGAAATTGGAGATAATGTTACTATCTTTCACGGAGTAACCTTAGGTGGTACAGGTAAAGATAAGGGCAAAAGACATCCAACGGTAGGTAACAATGTAGTTATTGGTGCAGGAGCAAAGATTTTGGGGCCAATAAAAATTGGTGATGGAGCAAAGATAGGAGCTAATGCAGTGGTTCTCAAGGATGTACCAGCTAATGCCACAGCAGTAGGCATTCCAGCTAGAATAATCCTAAGGAGGCCAAAGAATATTATTGCAATCAGTGATTATCAAGGAAAAGTAAGAACCATATACAACGAAATGATTATATAGAAGGGATAGTCCCTTCTATTTTTTTATCTAACTTCTAACTTGTAATTTATAATCCTCAATGGACTTTTTATAAATTAGTAACTATAATAGAGTATAGAATTACAACTGAAAGGTGGAATAACCATGATTTCCTCGAGAACTGCAAAATTGATAGGTTACTTACCTAAGGGAATGCTAAAGTATGTATCTAAAAAGGTTGTAGATAGGTATCTGAATAAATATGCAAATATTACGGTGTTAGGTAAAGATAATATAGAGAATATAAAGGAGCCAGTTATATTTATAGGAAATCATCTCAGCAATTCTGATGGCTTAGTGTTACAGAAGGTTCTTAGAGATAAGAATGTAACCTTTGTAGCAGGGATGAAATTATCAAATAATCCTTTAACTAATATTGGAATGAGTATAGTAAAAAGCATAACCATAAAGCCTAACTCTGCAGATAAAGAGGCTATAAATGCTATTATAAAAACAGTGAAAGCTGGAGAAAGTATATTTATTTTTCCTGAGGGGACTAGAAGCAGAACTGGCAGTATGATAGAGGCGAAAAAAGGAGTAATACTTATAGCTAAAGTTACAAAGGTGCCTGTTATTCCTGTTGGTATCTGGGGAACAGAGAAATTAATGCCCATAAACAAGGAAGGGGATATGGGAGCAGAAAAGTTTTATCATGCAGATGTTTATGTTAGCTTTGGTAAGCCTATAAGCATGCCTGAAAAAAATCCAGATGAGGATAAACAGCAATATAATGACAGAGCCTTGGAGTATTTTATGAAAAGTATTGCTACCTTATTGCCTGAAGAGTATAGAGGGGTATATGGTGATTAGGGTTGTATATAAGATAAAAATTTGAAATTTACTACATAAAAAGACAGTCCAGTAGCACTAGTAAGCTATTGGACTGTCCTTAATTATTTATTTTGCTTTTTCTTTTCTGGAAAAAGCTTTAACAGCAATTTTATAGCTAGATATATAGTAAAGGTTACAAAGAAAATTCCTGCCATTCCCATTCCCATAAGTTTTAAGGACTTTAATAAATTATCTTGTAGCAATTTTAATCCACTCCTTTTCTGCCGTTACAGTATCTTATAGTGCAGGAACTAAGGCTAGAATTAATCCTCCTGCGATTACAGAAGCTACCTGGCCTGCCACATTTGCACCTACAGCGAACATAAGTATGAAGTTTTGGTTATCTTCCTTTTGAGCCATCTTTTGAATAACTCTAGCGGACATAGGGAAAGCAGAAATACCAGCAGCACCAATCATTGGATTAATCTTTTCCTTTCTGAACAGATTAATAAATTTTGCAAAGAGTACTCCGCCTATGGTGTCAAATATGAAGGCTGCTAAGCCTAGGCCTATTATTAACAAGGTATCAACAGTAACGAAACGTTCAGCTTGCATTGTGCTAGCAATAGTGATGCCTAGCAATATAGTTATTATGTTTACAAGCTCATTTTGTGCTGTGGAGGACAATCTTTCTAAAACACCGCATTCTCTAATTAGGTTACCAAACATTAGGAAGCCTATTAAAGCTACAGAATCAGGAGATATAAGACCAGCTATAATAGTAATTATTATTGGGAAAAGGATTCTAGTAGTTTTAGATACATCAGCAGCCTTGTATTTCATTCTAATTTGTCTTTCCTTTTTTGTGGTAACTAGTTTAATAGCAAAGGGCTGAATAACAGGCACTAGGGCCATATATGAGTATGCTGCCACAGTGATTTGCGGTAAATATTTAGAAGCAAATTTAGTTGCCACAAATATAGATGTAGGACCATCGGCAGCGCCTATGATTCCAATAGAAGCTGCGTCCAATATATTAAAACCTAAAAGGCTGGCTAAAGCTATGGTAAAGAATATACCAAATTGGGCAGCAGCGCCAAACAAAAGCATGAATGGGTTTTGAAGTAGGGGTCCAAAGTCAATCATGGCTCCGATGCCAATAAAAATTAGTAAAGGAAAGAGCTCACCGTTGGCGATTCCAGAATTAAAAAGTACGCTTAGAGGTCCGTGTTCCCCTAGAACTCCTGTAAAGGGGATGTTTACAAGTATAGCCCCAAAGCCCATAGGAAGTAATAGTGAGGGTTCAAAGTCTTTGGCTATAGCTAGGTAAATTAGTAAAGCCCCAATAGCCCACATAACTAGCATTTGCCAAGTTGTTGAAGTGATTCCTTTAATTAAAACGTCCATTTTTTCGTCCTCCTTGGTTAGTAATCCTTGCTATATTATTTCACTTTTATGTCCATTACATAAATGTTAAAAAATTGAGGAAATTGCACAATTAAA
>DGDR01000218.1 GCA_002385545.1 Clostridium sp. UBA3947 | reverse complement strand
GATTTCTATATTAAATATGTTTTGCCTAAACCATTCTATTAGGCTTATGTCTCCCTGCTTCTTTAAAATAAAATATCTATTATAGCTTTCCCTAAGCCTAGATAAGTCTTTAAACCTTGATAAATTAGACTTGGTCTTCTCTGTATTTATGCTAGTGTCCACATCCTCCATTAAAATTCTGAACATCACCAAGTCTAGGCTTTCCTCCATAATCTTCTGAATATCAACACCAGTTCGGGAATTAGAAAGAAGCGCATCGCTCATTATTTGCTTTTGAATTTCTTCACTGCTACCAGAATGCTTTAGCTTTAACATTAAAACCTCTTGCTTGAGGATGTTTTCTGAATTATAGGCCTTAAAGAGCTTATTGGCCTCCGCCTTATACTTTTCATCGGCAGCCAACTTTTCTGCCACTTCCTTCACTGTAGCAGGATAGCTAATATGCTTCCAGTTATGAGCATGCCTATCAATCATCTCATTCTTAGAATCTATAGCCTCTTGAAGGGCCTGATTAAGCTTCTCTAGCATGGCATTCTTTTCTCTTAGCTGATTTTCTCTTTTTAAAATACTTAGCACATCCTGAAAGCTTACAGTCTCAAAGTTGTAATCAAAGGCACTTTCTAGGTACTTGCAATAGGTTAACCCCTTGGTCAGGTCATATACCTCACCCATATAGCTGCAGTGCACATATATATCCTTACTTTGCTCCTCCGTTAGCTTGCTAACATTCTCCAAGGAACTACCAATATCCATAAGATACTTTAGCAATAAATGATAATGGGCTATTTCATGCTCTCTGTTTATTTCAATAGCCCCGGCATAATCCTTGGCCTGCAAGGCTTCTAAATAGGGAACTAGGGACTTGTTTTTGCAATGTTCATATATATCCTCAAAGTTGAATTCATCTCCTATGTATTTATCCCAAGCATCAAAAATCCCCATTGTTTCACATAAAAACAGAAAGGAATCAAAAACAGTGGCAGATCTATTGGGATCATCCTTAGAGTTATCATATATATAGTCGGAAACTAGCTTTTTCAACTCTTTTACAACTTCTCTAAGGTAAGCTGAGCTATGCTTGCTTTTATTCTCCTTGAAGCTCTTTGCTATTTTATACATTGCCTCCATGGTAGCTTCCATCTTTTCATCACCTGTATAGATAAGTTAAGCCTTATCCTTAATTTTTATATATATTATTTTTAGTTTTTTCTTTTCTTTTATTCTGATATGTATAAAGCCATTCTTACTTTCAAAGTTAAGATATCATCGTATTTTTACAGAATGTTATCGAATTATGTCTAACCCTTATTATTTATATTTGTAAAAATATACTATATAATGTGTTTATATTTAATCAAAGTTAATACTCTATTAATTTTTTAAATAACAGAAAATATAAGGAGAGACACTTATGGCAAAATTGGTTTCAATGCTGTTAATAATAATTTTCATATTTTTAATTGGCTATTTAGTATACTTGTTTTCTACAAAAAAGAAAAAAGCCTTCTGGGAGGTATTAGGAGCTTTTGCACTGATTATAGTTATTGCAATAGCACTATTATTTAATAAAAAGGAAAACTTAATTTGGGTTAATAAGCCATATGATTCTAAGCAAAGTATTACCCTTGAAATAAAGCACAAAAAAGTCCTTGTTACTGGTACTACTTATAAATTCCAGGTTAAAAAATCAATAGAAGAACTATTTTCTATTGTTAAAAATCAATATAGCAATGCAAGTCTTAAAGATGGACAAATTAGCATTTTTAAAGGCAATCACTATTACAAAATTAAATTGCTTGAAAACAAAGGGAAGAAGAATATGTATGAATTATATGCAGATTATATAGTACTTAGGGACAGTAGCCTTGATAAATTTTATGATATCCCCTTTCCTAGTGATGTAGTAGACGATATGAGAATTGATAAGGTTCAATTTTCTGTAGATTGTGACTTTAATTATCTAAAAGACTACTACAAGGAATTCACCAATGTTACTATTGAGGATAGTAAAATTACTATTGATGATTATAAAAAACTTATCCTAAATTATAATAACGGACAAGTTGCTGTAGAAATTAATTAATACAAATACTATTAAAAAAGCTGGTGGTGAAAACCGCCAGCTTTTTGCTCCTTGAGAAAAATCCCTTTAATAATCTTCCTCCCCTGAGCTATCCTCTTTGACAATCCCATATAATTTTTCATTAATAAATATATGCTGTTCCTCATCTAAATCTATGGCATAATTTTTATAAAGAATATCAAGAACCTGCTCCCAGTGGTCAAAGGAGCTTATGGATATGGACTTTAGCACTGTATATCTAAGCCGTTCTAAATTGTTATAAAACCGTGGTTGACTCCTGTCCTTATAGAATCTAACGGCATACTCCTGTGGTGCGATGGCTCTACCGATTTCTAAGAGCACATCACTGGTGCTAGTATTTACACTATCTATTATGGTTTCCAAGGGTATAACATCCTGGAATTTGTACTTGCTTCCCATTCTGGCCATGATAAAATCATCTCCATCCTTAAACACTGGTATCTCATTTTATTTACCTATAGGTTCTTTACTTAAATTTATCATATAGTTAGTTTTCTTATAATGTAACATATGTATTGCAGCTTTTGCAAATTTTTTACTTATATTTGCAGCTAATAAAGCATCCTACTCCTCATAGCAAATAATAGGAGTGCCTTCTTCTATATTTTCAAAAATTACCTTCGCCAAATATAAAGGTACATTGACGCAGCCATGGCTACCATTGGTCTTATATATGTTACCACCGAAGGAATATCTCCAGCTTGCATCATGTATGCCAATGTTTCCGTAAAAGGGCATCCAATAGGTTACCTTAGCTTCATAATTAGGCCCCCTTAAGGTAGTGTCCTTCTGCTTATAGTTAAGCATATAGGTTCCTACCACCGTTCCATTTCCCCTATTAGGATTTCCTGTTACCACTGGCCCTTGGGCTATAATTTTGCCATTTTTATAAAACCATAGCCTTTGCCTAGTTATATTAACCTCCACATATGTATCACCTATGTCATTAGGCCCTCTACTAACAGCTCTTTGAAAGTAAATAGGCTCCCTTTCAACCACTTTTCCAAGCTCTATGGTTCTTAATATAGCCTTTGTTTCCTCTCCATAATTAATTTTCCATCCATATATACCACCATCAACCTCTACCACCTTTCCTATAGTGGTTTTAAAGCTTCTTTTTGCTCCCATGGTATCGTACTTTTCACTTAGAGCCTTTACATATTTCATAACCTCTATTTCATTTAGGGTCACCTGTAAATTGTCATCTATTATAAGCCATTTATTTATTGTATTTCCATCTAGCACTTCCTTTTTATCTCCGAATTTATAGGTAATTTTTGTAGAAACATACCTGTTAAGTAAGGCTCTAGTTTTTGTGACCTTGTCAGAGGTGGAAATATACTTAGGATTTTCATAGCAAAGCTTTTCCTCTAAATCCAATTTTCCTTCGCCATGCAACAAGCTATATTTTATTACCTCTCTTAATTTATTTTTATTTAGCTTATTTCCATAAACCTCTTTTACTATTTCATATGAACCATTTGTATAGACGAAACTGACATTCTGAGGTTCCTGAATATTTTTATTCAAGCAATCTAGTCTATTAATTTGGCTCTCTAATACATCTATATTATAAATAAAGAGATCCTCTACATAATAATCCTCCTTTTTGAATAAGGAACTTATCCATTTAAGAGGCTTTTTACTTTCATATATTTTATACATACTATTATTTCTATTGTATTGAAAGCCTATATCTTGTCCTTTTATTTCCTCTATTGCTCCATTTCTTTCAATTAACTGCAACCTATAGTTTTGACTGTAGCTTTTTATTATATCATCTACTTGGTCATGAGCCTTAAGTGAAACATTCACACCATTTATTCTTGTATTAAAGAAAAAATGCTTAGTGAAATAGATGGAAATAAGTATATACAAGAGCGTAATTATTGCTAATAGTATAAGGGTTCTTTCTAGTATTTTCCTTTCAGAAAGTTTTGTAGTAACCATATGCTGTATACCTCCACCCCAGGGGCGTGCGGGTTTTTGTCGATTCTTGCAATACACCAGCAGTTTACCTTCAGTATTATGGTTAATTATTCTATCATTGTATTTTAATTGTATTATTGTTATAATAATCTTATTACTCTTCAGGGGGGATTAAATGAAAAAAAGATGGGTGATAACTGTTGATGGTGTACAGCACGAGATTGTATACCTGTCTCTTATACAC
>DGDR01000019.1 GCA_002385545.1 Clostridium sp. UBA3947 | reverse complement strand
AGATGTGTATAAGAGACAGGCCTTAATGTTTTCCTTATATTTAGCTGCCACCGCTCTTCCGTTAATGCTTTCCCCCATTATTACACCTCCTCTATATCTCACAGTCACTATTTGCTATTCTATCCAATACTCCATTAATAAAGGCTACAGATTTTTCCTCTGAATATTTTTTCGCAATCTCTATGGCCTCGTTAATATAAACTGCTGGGGCAGTTTCTCTATCTGTTAAAATTTCATAAATACTACATCTCAATATGGCCAAATTAATCTTAGATATTCTGTTCATCTTCCAATTTATCAAATGCCCTTCTATTATTGAGTCAATCTTATTAATGTTGCTACTTACCCCTTCAACTAAGGATTTAACATATTCCATGTCAATTTCTTCTATATTGCCTTCGTATTGCTCAAAATAATTTTCTATAGCTTCATCAAAGGTGTATTTGTTTATAGACATTTGATATAACAATTTAACAGCTTCTTCTCTTGATAATCTTCTATTCACAACGAAATCCTCCAATATTATAATCTAAATTCTATTATCAACTATATCACAAAAAAAATATACACTAATTTATAAAAATAATAAAGAGTTATAAAAAAACATGGAAAAACCCTCTGAATTAAAACAGAGGGTATCTCATTATTCTTCGATTAAATCTTTATCGTTCTCATTCTTTGGAACAATAACATTTTGTACATATATGTTCACTGCAGACACCTTTAAGCCTGTCATTGTCTCTACTGCCTTTTTTACATTGTCTTGAACAACTTTTGCAATTTCAGGTATCTTTACTCCATACTCAACTCCAACAACTATGTCTATAGAAGCACTGTCTTCTCCTACTGTAACCTTAACACCCTTGGAAGGATTCTTTTTTCCGCCTAGAATTTGAGTTATTCCTCCAGCTAAACCAGTACTCATGCCAGTTATACCCTTTACTTCTGCTGCAGCTAAGCCTGCTATAACGCTTACTACATCATCGGATATTTTTACAATTCCCATGTTTACTGAAGTATTTATATTTTCATCCATAACTGCTCCTCCTTAACTTGCCCAAGGCAATTTAAATCTTATGTATATTATATCAAAGGTAATAATATTTTACAAATATTATTGTCTCAATTCTACTTCCACATCACTTATTTTTGCAACACTTTGCACTACATCTCTTATAATCTTTCCATCGGCTTCTGACAGTTCTTCCTTATCTGTCTTGAGAATTATCCTTGCTTTAGTATAATCATTTTCCAAATAGCAGATAGCATCTTCATAACCTTTTCCTTTTAGATGCTGGGCTATCTTTTTCTCTTGATCCTGGGCCACTACCATTTTGGAATACTTCTCTGCAGCAACGGCCTTTTGCTCATCAGACAAACCATCATCATCTACTACAGCCTTTAAATTAGCCAATGTTTGCTGATCTGTTTGCTCCTTCTGAGCATGAGCAGTAGCAAAGTAACTGCTAGAGTTATTATCTGTTTTTTCTGTAGTCTTAGTATTTTCATTACCGAAGGTTAAAATTCCACCTTCTTCATTAAAACCACTTTCTGCTACCTCCAAAGGTCCATTAACCTTAGCAGCCAATATTCCAGCACATACGATTAGCGCCAATAGTGTAACAATTATACCAGCTTGCTTTTTATTCATTCTAATTCCTCCCATCTAAATATTACTATTGAATTTATATGCAATTAATTCATTGTAAATACCTGTATTTTATAATTTGGAATACCAAACAAACTAGATACAGCTAATACTATATCCTTTTTTATTTTCTCATCATCTGCACCTTCTGCTACTATAATAACTCCTTCAACCTTTGGATTAATTCTCTTTAGCATTACTGGCTTAGTAATATTACCATCAGTAGATACTACTATTTTTGAACCATCGGTATCTTGGGTAATCCTTCTTTCACCTCCTTCATTGTCTTTTTCATTAGTAACACTTTTACTAGTACTTTTTTCTTCTGCCGGTATATATTCTTCACTGCATTGAAAATTTATCATCAAATCCACTTTTCCTATGCCCTTAATTTGAGATAGAGTGGACTTTAATTCCTTTTTTAACTTTTCCTCTATAGATGATAATTCATAATCTTCACTATAAGTATTATTAGTTTTTTTCTCTTCCATTTCTGTTGAAGTACTAACTGCTGCTGTGGGCTGGCCCTTAAAAAAGTTAGATACAATAAGCAGCAACACCCCTAATAAGAAAACCACAACAAGGTTATACATATTTTTTTTAGAAGTCAGTTTATTTATGTACTCCACCAACTTATTTGAGTTCATTTTTATCTCCTCCTATCAATTAATGGATTAGGTTTATTCCTTATCTAACCTATACACCGTTATCTTATCCTCTGGAAGATCCAATAAGCTACTAAGATAACTTCTAACCTCCATACCACCTTCACCGTAATCTAAACTTTCCTTAACACTATTAGTACTAGTACTAATATCAATTTTTTCTATTTTTTTTATGGATCCGTTATTGATTCCTACTGAAATACTTTTTATAACATACTGTCCTGATTCTGAATCATATTCCACATCCGCCTTTACATCACTAACAGTATTGGGATACCTCTCCTTTAATTTATCCTCACAGGTTTTTTCTAAATTCATTTTGAATACATCTAGGGTATTCTTAATATTCTGTTCCCTTAAGTTGCTATTATCATGCAGATATTGTTCTTCTATGGATGTATAAGTTTTATCTATGAAGGTAGTAATATCAGAGCCTTGATTAAGAAACTTAACCAAGGGATTTATAATTACTGTCATGAGAATTAAGCCTAAAACAAACCTACAGTATTTTTTCAAATTATTATCAGGTAGTATCATTTCCACCGCTGTTATAAAGAAAACAGTAGTGCAAACATTAATGACCCATGTCCTTAGTGCTTCCATCATGTCATCACTACCTTTCCTGCTGATGCTAGTATAGAAATCATAATGAAGAAGATTACAGAAACTGAAACCAAACATGATGCTATTAATATCAAGGAATCACCAGCGTTAGTAACACAGTTCACAAACTTTTTGTCGCTAATTGGTTCAATCATAGCAGCGGTAAATTTATACATCATAGCTAATATAAATACCTTTAATATTGGTAATGCCATGATTAAAATAATTAATATTAAACCAAGAGCAGACAGTGAATTTTTTAATAAAATTGAGTAACCTGCTACTGAGCTAATAGCATCTGATAAACATTTACCTATTATTGGTACAAAGTTATCTACTGCAAACTTTGCAGTCTTTACCGTGACCTGATCTATAGTGGTTGCAGTGATACCCCTAATAGTAATAATGGCAATAAAGATTGTCATTATTATTCCTTGTATCCACAAGGCCCATTGATTAATTAACTTAGTAAGCTTACTTATCTTATAATCATCAGAAATATTGTTCACAAACTGCATAATGAAGCCTATCAAGATTAAGGGTATTATAACGGTAGTATATATTCTGGCAGCAACAATAACCCCAGTTACAATAATCGGATTCATAACTGCTGCTTCTGTAACTCCTCCTACACTAGCCACAAGCATTATCAATACTGGAACTAAGGCGGACACAAAGTCGGTCATCTGTTGAATTGTATCCTTAGCTAAATTTACCCCTACTATAAAACTGTGAGAAACTACTATAATCAACACAGAATAACATGCAAAATAAGCTATGTTAGATAAGCCCTCCTTGCTAAAGGCCGTCTGAAGATTATGAAGTAAAGCTGCTACTATGGCTATTACCACTACTATAATCATCAGCTTCGCCGATGCCGCTAATTCCTTGAATAAGTATGTAAGTAACACCTTATAGATATCCTCGTTTGATATTCCCCCGTCTCCTGTCTCTAGAAAGTTTTCAACAAACTCTCTCACATCTAAGTCGTTTAAAATTTCATACTTGCTCTTCATATTGGTTATGTAATTATATAAGCTTTCTATTTTCTCTTCCTCATTTATACTTATTCCTTCATGCTCCACAGCTAAAGCCTTTATAGGGATTATTAGAATAAGTATAAATGTTAATATTAGTATTACTTTCTTCATTTTTTCACCTACATTATCTTTAGAATTGATTGTAATACCGCCATTAGTATTGGTATGGCTAATACTAAAATAAGTATTTTACCTGAAAACTCAACCTTTGATGCCAAACTATTTTCTCCAGCGTCCCTGCATATTTCACTACAGAAGGAGGCTAAATAGGCAATACCTAATATTTTTAGTACTGTATTCAAATAAACAAAATCTATATTTGCCTTTAATGACAGCTGTTCTAAAAATTGAAGGACTGCAGTTACTTTTGATAGCATAAAAAGGAATATCGATAATCCTGCCACTATACTAATTTGAACTGCTATATCATTTCGTCTGTCCTTGAATATTAAAACAATAAATAAGGCTACAAAAGCAAAAGCAACAATCTTAATTATTTCCATATAATCACCTACAATTGGAACATGACCTTTACGTCATTAAAGAGCTTTGCTATTAAGCTAATAACCATCATTAAAATAATTACAATGCCTGCTAAATTAGTAATTGCAGCAATATCATCCTTCCCATTGCTTTTTAACACCTTATCAAGAACAATTAATACTACTCCAGTAGCACCTATTTTAAACAACAAAGAAATATCTAACATCCCACCATACCTCCATTAAACTAGTAAAATAGCTACAGCCGCACCTAAGGAAAACCCTAAATACCGATACATCTTAATATTCTTGTCCACATTTGCCTCTAAGGACTGTATCCTAGTCTTTAGGTTATGCTCTGCTAGACTAAATATCTTTTTATGTCCTTCTAAATCAGACTCACCTAAAGCTTTTGCTAAATCTAGCAATATGTCCTTATCTTCTTTGTCTACATAAAGCCCATCTATCTCTTCATTTAAAGTCTTATGAAAAGCATCGTAAACTGAATCCGAGCTATTATATTGCAATAAATTTGATACCTTATTAAACAAGGTACTTATTGGGTATTTACTCTTTTGAGCTACACTTAGGCAAGCCTCTGGCAGTGCTGTCCTTGTAAAGAAAATTTCATTTTCCAGTTGAATTAAAGCTCCTTCTAAATCTTTTAGTTGCAACAGACGTTTTCTAGTAAACTCTGCAACCATAAAACCTATAACAGTAGAGGCAGATACTATTAAAACAGCTCCTAATATTTTAATCATATTGCTTCCTCCAAATATAATCTTTTTTCGTAAAATCATATATACCTTCCAGGGTGCCTACACCCTTTCTATTACTAAGAATCACTGCTCTTCTAAAAACATGATTATTTATTAAATCCTTAAAAACCACTCTGCTATAAAAGTCATCCAAACCATTGCCATGAATAGTAGTAATTAAATTTACCCCACAGCTCAGAGCCGATAATATGCTTTCCATGTCCCTATATGTACCAATTTCATCACAGACAATTAGCTCCGGTGACATACTTCTAATAGCCATCATTATACCTTCACTTTTCAAGCAATTATCCAAAACATCCGTACGGATACCCACATCCATCTGTGGTACACCATCACAACAAGCAGCCAGCTCACTTCTTTCATCAATTATACATACTTTTTTTCCGCTAAATTTGAAGGCTCTCATACCTGTAGAAATGTTTCGTGCTATATCTCTAAGTATGGTGGTCTTACCACATTTAGGCGGAGAAATAATAATAGTATTTAGCACCTGCTCTCCCTCTATGAGAAAAGGCATAAGCTTATCTGAACAGCCTAGTATTTCTCTCGATACTCTGATATTTATAGATCCAATATTTTTGATTGTTTTAATCTTATTATCTTCAATAACACACTTGCCACAAATCCCTACTCTATGCCCTCCCCTTATGGTAATAAATCCTTGTTTTATTTCCTCTTCAAAGGCATATAAGGAATAGTTGCTTATCCTTTGCATCACTGTTCTTAGATCCTCTTGTGTAGCATCATAGTTTAAAATTTTCTCCTCGCTATCTACACACAAGATAATAGGACGGTTTATTTTCATCCTTACTTCCTGTAATCCATGTAAATTTTCTACAGTCATTACAAGCTTCTGAATCTTCTGTGGTAATATACTCAAAATTTCATTGGTATCCATATGTTTCATCTCACTCTAAACACTAAGTTTTAGAGTAATGTTTCACCTCCCTTCATATTAATTTTTATTTAGAATGGAGGTAAATTATTACAAACAAAAAGAAAATCCTTAAGTATTTTTACTTAAGGATTTTCCTAAAAATAATAATTAATCATTTGAATTAGGTGTTACATCACTTATTAAATTATAAGTACAATTAGGACATTCTATTTGTTCTTTATTGTTCACAATTGATTTATCTATGTATATTGTTTCTCCACACCGGTGACATATAAACTCTACAAAATCATCATCGTCGAAACTAGCTTCTGCTTCATCGTATATATCATCACCAATATACATCTCTAGCTCTTCCTGCCTTAATTCAATTTCATCAATTTTGTCACCTATATCCTCCATTAGCTTCAACATAGCTGACAAAACTTTTCCTTCCTTTGTATCTAAATCAATTGCGAGTCCATCCATCATACCACGAATATAGGCTACTTTTGCTTTTATCGTGTCCATATAATACACCTCTTATTAGTGCATACTTTGAAAGCTATTACACTCTTTCCATATATTCGCCAGTTCTTGTATCTATTCTTATAATATCTCCTTCGTTAACAAACAATGGAACATTTACTGTTGCACCAGTTTCTACTTTTGCAGGTTTAAGTGTATTTGTTGCAGTATTTCCTTTAAATCCAGGCTCTGTTTCAACTACCTGAAGTTCTACAAAGTTTGGAGCTTCAACTGAAAAAGCTTCTCCTTTATAAAACTTAATAATAGCAAACATATTTTCCTTTAGATATTTTATAGCCTCTTCAACTTTTTCATAGTTTAGAGGAATTTGCTCAAAGGTCTCCTGATCCATGAAATAATATAATTCACCATCAGAATACAAGTATTGCATTTCTTTTCTTTCAATTACAGCTTCTTGCATTTTTTCTGTTGGGCTAAAAGTTCTATCAGTAACTCCACCTGAAATAACATTTCTAAGTTTAGTTCTAACAAAAGCAGCACCCTTACCTGGCTTTACATGCAAAAAGTCAACAACTGTATACACTTGTCCATCTAACTCAAAAGTGGTCCCTTTTCTTAAATCTCCTGCTGAAATCATTCAGTATCCCTCCAAATATTAAATTCGTTAATATTATTACCTTATTAGGTGTATTAATACCAGTTAACACATAATACTACCTTTTTATAGTACAAACCAATGATATTTTATCAAAACTTATAGATATTTGCAAATATAATTTTACAACGATTACTTTGTAAGGTGTAGGATTACAATACATATGTT
>DGDR01000032.1:7294-7883 GCA_002385545.1 Clostridium sp. UBA3947 | reverse complement strand
ACAGTAACCTAAAACATAACATTTAGGTTTTGCATATTTATCAATTATTTCTTTCCATTCATTATCCAGTTCAGATAGTGCTTTTTTAATATCACCCATAAGACTTCTAAACTCTTTATATGCTCTGGCACACAACCTCTCGTTAAACATATGTAGTAATGCCCTTAAATTTATTTTTAAAACTACTTCAGTGTGATAAGCAAGTGGAAGTATATTAGCAACATCTTCTTTAGGTATACCAAGTTTTAATAATTTACGGTATGAATCACGAATATGCAATATTGTTCTACAATATATTTGAAATGCTTTTTCGTTATTTTTTATCGAATCAGGTAAATATACACCAAAATCGCTCATATTAACATATCTAGTAGACTCTTGAAGCTTACTAACTCCTACTGTATGAGTATAAAGTTCTCTTATTACTCTTGCTGAATACTCACTAAGAACAAGAGTTACATCTACATACTCAAGTACCCTACCATGATTTGATTCTAAGCATTTCCTGCCTATATCTGGTGATGGTTTACTCCCAGTGCAAACAGAAGCAACCTCTCCCATTCTAGTTAGTGGATTTTTAGTATAGTCT
>DGDR01000032.1:0-7161 GCA_002385545.1 Clostridium sp. UBA3947 | reverse complement strand
ATTTGTTCCCACCCTTCAGGGCGTCCTTTATATTTAGGACACTCACTACGAGCTTCACAAAAATGTTGACAAAAATACTTATTAGGTTTTTTAGGCGGTCTAAAATCACCATTTACAATATGAAACCAAATATTCTTGATTCGCTGTATACCTGCTTCTAAAAACTCATCAGTTATGTTTATTTTTCTAGTTTTCTTATGTTTAGAGAATATAAATATAAATCTTTTAGGTCTTATACCAAATAATCTTTCGCAAGCTAGTGCATATAAAGTAGCTTGCATATTACTTTTACATTCTTTATAAGTATATACTTTACCCGTTTTGTAATCTAGAATATCATATTCAGGTATTTCTAAGTTACCATCTATTCTGTCTATTGTACCTGTAATTGGTGGCAATTCAGAGATTAAATCTTCAAACTCAAAGTTAAGTTCTGAATATAGTGGTTTAACACCACCATAGTTTAAAAATAACCACTCTAACTGTTCATGTGCTGACTCAAACATAGACTCTCTTTCTTCTTCATCTTCAAACAGTTCAGTAGGTATTTCATTAAGTCTTTCTGTTAATTCCTCTTGTGCCTTATCTAGAGTTAGTATGTGATTTGTTTTTTGCTTTTTTGCCCATAAATTCATTACATCATGGATACAAACTCCTACAGCAGCATATTTACTTATAAATTCTTCATCTTGCCTATCAGGGTCACCAAACGAACCCCATCTATAAAAACCTAAGAACATACACCTTTCAAAGTCATTTAGCATTGATTGTCTTATCTTCTGCATACAAACACCCCATTAATCTTCATAAAATTTATGATAATCTACTTCTTGTCTTATTGCTTCTTCTTTAAGTTCAGCAATTAAATCACTCAACTCCCATTTATTCATAGTATATATATTTTCTATTATTTCTCCATATAGTGCTTCAAGTAATGCTTCTGCGTACTTTATTTGCTTTTCAGTAGCCTGCTCTTTAATAATTTTAACGTCTTCCCAAGCCATATTATCCTCCTTATAATATTATGCTTTCTGCTTCGTTTAAAAGCATTTTAGAACCTTCTTTTTTACCTTTACATGATATTATATTACCTTCTTTAAAAAGGCTGTTAAAACGCTTAAATGGATGTGAGAACACTATTAATTCTATTATGTCATTATTGTTCTCTAGTGTTACAAAAGCCATCTTATTGTTGTTTTTATCTAATATAACTTTTACTTCATTAACCGCTCCAACAATGTTCGCAATTTCCCCTTCTTGGAATTCATCCCATTTAGGGGAACTAACCCTATCCAATCTATTATAAGTAATCGTCGTGCCAAAGACCTCTTTCTCATAATACATACATACCTCCTTACACCATGTATATGGTTTTTCGTCAATACCTTTTATTTTAAAATACAATTCAAGAAGCAGGCTTCTATTTTCATGTATTCTGTTAAATGCTCCTGCCTTGATTAGGTTAATCATAACTCTTTTATTAAATATTCTAGTATCTAATTTGTTTACTAAATCTTTAAAATCAGAAACTTCAATTTCATGTTCATTAAGCCATTCTGTTACTTTATCTCCTACGTTTTTAATTGCAGTTAAAGGATAAAGTATACCATCTGCTGTAGGAACAAAATCATTTCTAGATATAAAGAAATCAGGAACTAACATTTTAATTTTATGTCTTCTACATTCTTTGATTTGATTTATTAAATTATTATCGCTAGATAAGTTTTCTATACTCATTGTGGCAGCCATAAACTCCTTGTAGTAATATTGTTTAAGCCATGCACATATACAAGTTATAATTGAATAACACACAGCATGAGATTTGTTAAAACTATAAGACAAATCAAAGCGACTGAATACTTTATTAGCTATATCTTTTGATATGCCATTTTCAATACAAGCATTAACAAAATCCTCTCTGTATTCTTCTAAATCATTTACTTTACGCATTTTGTCAGCCTTACCAAGACTCCATCTACCTCCTGTTAGACGGTTCATGAGGAGCATTGTTTGTTCTTGAAATACTATTGCTCCTCTTGTAGGAGATAATACTTCTTCTATGATTGGGTGGTCATAAGTTACTGGTTTGTTTTCATAATACATATCAGCTTCTATAACGCCCGGTCTACAAAGAGCAGTAGCAGCAACTATATCATCAAAACACTTAGGTTTTATTTTTCTTACAGCTTCTTTAGCTGATGGTGCGTCAAATTGAAATATTCCAGACAAATCATCAAACATAAAGAAGTTATAATCTAAAGGATACATTAAGTTTTTGCCTTCTATAAAATCTTGAATATCTTGTATTGTATAGTTAGCATTATAGTTTTTATTTATATATTCTAGTGTTTTTCTTATTATTGATAATGTTTTAAGACCTAGAAAATCAAATTTAACTACTCCTACTTTTTCAAGTATTTTTTTATGCCATTGTGTTTTGAGTCTATCTCCATCCTTCATGCAAGGTATATAATCATCAACATCTGTAGGAGTAATAACAACTCCTGCTGCGTGTTTCGATTCATGTGACATAAGACCTTGAAGTTTAAGCATAGTTTTATATTCTTTATTTCTATTTTTCATAGCTTCTCTAAACTCATCTATTGATTCGTATGCTTCTTTTAAGTCTTTTACTCCTTTACCGCTTAAAGTTTTAGCTATTCTGTTTATTTCTTTTTGAGGATAATCATAAACAGACAATACTTTTCTCAAAACAGATAAAGGAGCAAGAGTTCCTTCTGCTATGATTTGTGCCACTCTGTTTTTCCCATATTTATTTATAACGTATTCTATAACTTTTTCTCTTTTTTCATAGTCTATATCAGAGTCTATGTCAGGCAAGGAGTTTCTATCAGGGTTTAGCATACGTTCAAATAGTAGCCCATATTTTAGTGGGTCTACATTTGTTATGCCTAATATATAAGCTATAATAGAACCTGCTGCACTACCTCTACCCGAACCAATTAAGATATTATTCTTTTTAGCATATTCTATAAAGTCTTCTACAATCAAAAAATATCCTGCATATCCTTTTTGGTTTATTACTTTTAGTTCATAAAGCACCCTATCAATAGCTTCTTTATTATCCCAACTATATCTAGTAGGGAATTTTTTATTTAAGTGTTCTCCAAGGAGTTTTATCTCCTCTGATTCGGATAGATTATTAAATCTAGGCATATGGTTTATTCCTGTTTCAATAAGTGGTGCTTCTACTTTATCAGCTATTTCATGTGTGTTTGTTACAGCAATCAATGCTTCATGAGAATCTACACCCATATCAATTAGCTTAGAAATACAATCTAACGAACCTTTTAAATAAAAATCATTACAAGAGAACTTAAATCTATTATTGTCTTGTTTTTTCTTTCTAACTTGCATACATAAATAAGTATCATGTACGTCAAAATCTTCTTTATTTATGTAATGCACATCACAAGTTACTATGGTTTTTATATTATATTTTTTAGACATATCAATAAGGAATTTATTATATTCTGCTTGTATAGGAATATCATTAGGTTGAAGTTCTAAATAGAAATCATCACCAAATATACCATTAAGATTAATTATTTGATGTTCAGCAGATTTGTCCATAGAAGAAAAATAAGAACCAACACAGGCAGTAGTAACTATGAGACCTTCTTTATGTTCAAATAACTTGTCCCATGTTATTCTAGGGTGTCTATAGAAATTTTTCATATATGCAAATGTGTTTAGTTTATATAGATTTTTAAGACCTGTTTTGTTTTTAGCTAAACAAACCAAGTGGTAATTATCCTTACTTTCAGGTTCTCCTAAATAAAACTCACAGCCTATGATTGGTTTTATTCCTTCTTTTAAACATTCTTCTTGAAATTCAAATGCTTTTATCATATTACTGTGGTCTGTTATAGCTATAGCGTTCATATTAAGTTCTTTTACTCTTTTAACAAGTTTTTTGATGTCACACATACCATCAAGTGTAGATCCATCTGTATGAACGTGTAAATGAATCATAGTGACTCTCCTTTCGTCATAAATGACTATTATAATAAATTATTTTCTTTCATATATTCTATAGCTTTAATAACCTGCATTGTAGCAGCTAATCTACAAGTTTCTCTTTGATTATAATTAAGTGCTCTTGCTATAAACTCTGTAACATATATTAGCCAATCGTTTATTGGTTTGTTTATATCTATTTTATGTTTTGTTATTGCTTTTTTAATTATCTCTTGTGCTTTTTTAGTAGGTTTTGTGCTATACTCTGCTTGATTCATTTATAACACCTCACAAAATACTAAATATTATACTATATTTATATTATATATTCTTGTTTAAATAATTGCAAGAAAATATTGGTTTTAAATTATCAATATATTCTTGTGTTACTTCTCCGGGGTCATTAAACGAACCAAGTGGTGCTACATATAAATTAGTTTTATATTGAAGCCTTTGTATAGCTTTATTTGTTGCTTTATGCCCTGCTCTGTCATTATCAAACATAAGAATTATATCTGTGAATTTCTTTATAAGCAAAACTTCTTGTTCTTTTGTGATATGAGAACCCATAGTAGCTACTACATTTTTAACTCCTAACTGATATAGATTCCACACATCAAATGGGCCTTCTACGACATATACTTCATTAGAATCTACATTATTATAGTTATAAAGTACATATCTCATATCAATGTGTTTAGGCATATGAAGCCATTTTGGTTCATTATTATTATTGCTAAGTCTTCTCATTGTTACTCCTATACATATATTGTTTTCATCATATATAGGAATAGCAAGCCTATTAAATGTTTCAGAATAATAAGCATTAAAGTGGTCTAATGTTTCTTTTGTAAAATGTCTATAAGATTTCATATGAAATAATCTACCTAACTTTCTTATATCAAATTCTGTATTCTGATTTGTATGTTTACTTCTCATGTAGTTAAGCCATCTTTTAGTATCTTGAAGCCAGTTCTCTGTTCTATTAGTTATTTCATATCCTTCTATATCTATACCTAGCGTATTTGCTGTTAGTTTAACTATATCCATCCAAGGATACGAATCAGGTAGGTGATTATATTTTCTTATAAAATCGAATATATCACCGCCACCACAATCCTCACCAGTAAAGCAATACCAAAGTCCATTCTCATAATTAAAAACAAAGCTAGTAGGATTGTCACTACCCTCATGTATAGGGCAGCAACAACGAAAAGAATCTCCATTATCAGATAAACACCTAGCACCAGAGTTAATTAATAACTCTTGAATTGTTTTTTTATCAATATTTTCTTTTATTCTTTCTACTGCATCCATTTTTCTTTTCTCTCCTTTTATTAAAGTGTTTACAGACCTCCTCCTTTTTGTGTAGGCAACCTTTTCTTTTTACTTGTTTTTTAGACATTATTTTCTTATGGTACTTGCAGTAGCCACATATATTTTCAGGTTTTATCCAACTCATACTATTTCCTTTATCCTAAGAGTTGGGTGGTCAAACATAAAATCAATGTATTGTGAATTGCTAGCACCATTTCTTTGAAATCCTATTTTAACTTTTAAGTTACCTCTTTCAAAGCCTTCATTTAGAATTTCTTGTTCTGTCTTATTACGCATAAAAACTACTCTGGTTGCCATTTGAATAATTCTATAAGAACCACCTACATCATTTTCATCCATATCCTCCCCTGAACCGCTTCTATTAGCCTGTGCAGCAGTTATAACAGGAATGTCACATATACCTGCTAAATCTTTAAGACAAGTAGTTATATAGCCTAGTCTTTGATATTCTTGTGCTGTTTGAAGATTATTTACTTCACTATTAGGAAGTTTTATATAATCAAAAAATATAACAGCTAGATTATGCTGTATATGATATTTCCTAGCGAGTGC
Organism: Clostridium sp. UBA3947; assembly: GCA_002385545.1. Classification (GTDB taxonomy): domain Bacteria; phylum Bacillota; class Clostridia; order Clostridiales; family Clostridiaceae; genus Clostridium_AU. The sequence continues at coordinate 1,290 of DGDR01000032.1, read as the reverse complement.
AGTAATCTTTTCAATAGTAAAAGAAGGTATATATACATGATATAGTTGAGCATTTCTTATCCTATTAAGTGATTCATATAATTTATTTATTTTTACCTGTGCTTGTCCATGTTGAGTATCTCTTGCGAACATACCATTGACTATTTCTTCATATGGTACTCCAGAGTCAATAGCAAGTAATCTATCTTCTTGTTCTCTATCTGTCATTTCAGTATCGAAATACATACAAGGCATACCATCTACAATAGAGAATTTATGAGCATGATTTAAAAGCATAGCTGATTTGCCTGTTTTACTTCTAGCTATAAAAACCGTAAGTTCGTTTCCTTTATGACCCTGTGTTATTCTGTCATACCTCTCCCAACCCATTGAATATCCGGGAATAATGCATGGATTTGCTGCTCTTTGTCTAAGTATATCTTCTGTTTCAGAACCCATTAAATATACTTCTGTTTCTTCTTCATTTTCAAGAACAAGATTTAAAGTCATTTCTTGAATTTTTCCTAACAAATCAGATACAGGCTCGTCTATGCCACTATCAAATACGCTAGCTTGTACCTCCTCTCCAAATTTATAAGCAAGTCTTTTTATAGCACAATTACGAACTTGATTAACATATATATTAAGATTATCTATAACTCTAGATTGTATTATTGCGTCTATGTACTCCATACCACCTATTTCATCTACAGCTTCCTTAGCATTAGGGTCAGTTATAACGTTATATAATAATAGCGAATCAATCCTATTTACATTCTGCTGCACTAAATAGGCAACAGCGGAGTATAGATATTGATGTGCAGGAACAAAAAAGTGTTCTGCAAATAAATTAAGTCTTTCACATTCAAATATCTTATCTGGGTCATTAGTTATTATACTAAGAATTGCTCTCTCTGAACCGGGTCTTGATAGAGAACTTAAATCTCTAGGCATATTATCACCTCTTTTGTTTTACCATGAAATCGTTAGCGTATTACAATATTTATCGTAAGAAACTATATAACCTTCATTTTCTAATACTTCTTTACAATACTTAATTACTGAATGATGTAATATGCAGGTACAAAAACTACAACGAAAAATACCTTTTTTAGCGTTTTCATTAATTTTTTCATAAATTTCATTTATAGTTTTGATTTTAATTTCTTCATTGGCTTCTATAGATATTTTTCTTGCTTCTTTGGCGTTCATTGTATTTATCTCCATTCTACAATTAATATTTTTGTAACATAACGAGTTTTGTAGTTAAACAGTTTTCTTTCTTTTTGGTAAATCTTGCAGTTCAGGGTG
>DGDR01000045.1 GCA_002385545.1 Clostridium sp. UBA3947 | reverse complement strand
TTTTTTATAATTTCTTATACAATTAAAAAAAACTGCAAACTAGCAGTTTTTTACAAGATGTCTTTATTTAAAAATTCAGTTACACTGTTATATTCTTTATGATCGTTTGCATTTTTTAAGAAGACCTTCACCTTCTGGTTTGAAAAATTCATAATATATCCGTCTTTACCTTTTTCATCCCAAACTAGATAACCTTCCGCATAATTTCCATGTATAGAATAGCTATGAATACATATACTTTCATCATACAAGTCTATATTCATAATGCCTTTACTTTCTATGTCCTTTACCTTCATCAGCTGTCCATTTTCCATGGTGTGTATAGTCAAGGGTTTTAAGCTACCATCTCTGTTATACCCCTTATAAGCAACATACTTTCCTTTAATCTCATTGTCTACTGGATCAGAAACAACTATGTTAATATTTAAGTCATCCTTGTCTATAAGGGCTTTTTTCTTTAATGTCTCCTTAATTTTACTGCATTCCTTTAAGGCGGCATTAACCTTTAATTTGTACAAACCTCTCCCTAATAGACCTTGTTCTGAACAAACAGTTATTGTCTTCTTAGACATTAAAATCCACCCGACCTTTTTAATGTAATTAAAATTCTCATTTAAACTACAAAATATTATTTAATTTATATCAAATTTTCTGGGTTTAACTGCTTTAATTCATCAATTACAAATAAACCATCTTTTCTAATTAATATATCGTCAAAATAAATCTCTCCACCGCCATATTCTGGTCTTTGAATGTAAACAAGATCCCAATGTACTGCAGACTTGTTACCGTTATAGCAATCATCGTAGGAACTTCCTGGGGTAAAGTGTATAGAGCCTGCTATTTTTTCATCAAAGAGCGTATCTTTCATTGGATAAAGGATGTATGGATTCACACCAATAGCAAACTCACCTACATATCTTGCTCCTTCGTCAGTATCAAAAATCTTATTTATTCTTTCTGTATCATTAGCGGTAGCCTTAATTATTTTACCGTCTTTAAATTCTAGCCTAATATTTTCGTATGTGAAGCCTTCCCTTAAGGCTGGTGTATTATAAGTAATATAGCCATTTACCGAATCCTTCACTGGGGCAGTATAAACCTCACCATCAGGAATATTTAGCTTGCCATCACACTTTATGCCATGCATACCCTTGATAGAAAAGGTTAAATCTGTACCTTGTCCTTTAATATAAACCTTATCAGTTTTATTAATGAGTTCCACTAAAGCGTCCATAGCCTTTGACATCTTGCTGTAATCTAAATTACATACCTGGAAGTAAAAGTCCTCAAAGGCTTCTGTACTCATAGAGGCAGCTTGAGCCATAGAATTTGTAGGATACCTTAGCACCACCCAACGGGTTTTGGGAACTCTTATTTCATTATGAACCTTTTTCCATAGAATTTTAGAATACAAAGCCATCTTATCAGCAGGTACATCGGACAGCTCTGCTGTATTAAGTCCGCCACGAACACCAATGTAAACATCCATATGTGACATTCTTTCAGCTTCATACTTTGCCATTAAGGTCATCTGTTCCTCTGTACAGTTCATATATAGGGCTCTGTTAACGCTATTTTTCTTTATAGTTACAAAGGGAATTCCTCCCGCTAAATATGTCTGCTTAACCAATTCAGTTACAAAGGCTTCCTCCACATCATATGCTTCAATTAATACCTTATCTCCTTTTTTTACAGCACAGGAATAATTGATTAGGTTCTCTGCTAATTTTATCATTCGTGAATCTTTCACTGTTTCACACCTCCGAAAATTACTTACAAGAATATAATATATCAATATATGATGGTAAAAACAATAATTATTTTCTATACTATAAAATTTCCTTTTATAACTTTAGTGGCTAGAATATATTTCTTGGTTAAAGAATAGATATAATTATTAGCAATATACAGGGAGTGAGACTTGTAATCCAATAAGATCCTTATTGGTGCTGTAATTATGAAAAAGGATTCTTTTGTTGCTAACTCTATATTACTTATTATGTCTAACCTAACTACAGGAGTTCTTGGCTTTATTTTTTCCATTATGCTTTCTCGAGAGCTGGGTGCCGAGGGGATGGGGCTTTATGGTCTAGTAATGCCGGTTTATAATCTTTTTATCTGTCTTATATGTGGTGGTATAGTAACAGCTGTTTCAAAAATATCAGCAGAATACTATGCAAATAAAGATTTTACCAACTTAAAGAAAACAATTAAAACTACCTTCTCCTTTAATCTATTATGGTCCAGTTTTGTAGTAATTATTGTTTTCCTTTTTTCAAGGCAAATAAGTAAATATATAATAAAGGATATTAGGACACTAAACGCCTTACGCTTTACATGTCCAGCTATGGTGTTTATTGCCTTTTCAAACACCTTAAAGGGGTACTTCTATGGCACCTCAAAGGTAGGTGTACCAGCTTTCATTGATATTTTTGAAAAATCCATTAGAATTGTTATCATATACACTCTCTTTACTAGCATTAATCTAACCTCTGTTACCGCTACTGTCACAGTAGCTTACGCAGCCTTATGTATAGGAGAGGCTATTTCCTTAATTTTATTGTACATATACTACAGGGTAGATGAGAAAAAGCTTAAGCATTTTTCTCTGCGATCAGAAAGCAGAGCCCAACTTTTGTTTAATATATTAGTTATATCTCTACCTCTATGCATAAACGGCTTTCTATCCACCGCTTTATCAACTATATCTACTTTGGTTGTTCCTAGACGTTTAGTAATGTCTGGCATTGAGTACAAGGAAGCCTTATCTATGATTGGTAAGTTTACAGGTATGTCTTTAAATATAGTGCTATTTCCTCAAATTGTTATAGGCTCTATCTCAACACTACTAATACCTGACTTATCACAAAGTATGAGTAAAAAAGACTATTACGCAGTAGGAGAAAGAATCTCCTCGGTATTAAAGCTTTCCTTCCTTTTAGGAATATCTACCATGGTTATTTGCCTTGTAGGTAGTAATAATTTGGGGCAAATGTTTTATAATCGCTCAGACCTTGGGCCATACATTAAATTTGCTTCTATTAGTTGCCCCTTATTCTTTACCGCCTCAACTACTTTTGGAATACTAAACGGTCTAGGAAAGCAGAGCATAATACTCCGGAATTCCATGCTGGTATCAGTGCTAGAGCTCGTTATTTTATACATTTTCACCGCAATCCCCTCTATCAACATCTTTGGCTATGGCATAAGCCTAATTATAACTTCAGTTATAACCTTAGTCCTTAATTTAAAGGTTATATTAGAGGAAATTGAAATTAGCTTCGATGGCTTTGAGCTTATGGTTAATTTGCTTATGGCCTTCCTACTTTACTATGTTATGAATATACTTAATAACGCTACTCATAGTCTGCCTGTAACAAAAAATATCCTACTTATAGCTTTAGGTTTTTCTTTACCACTGGCAGGTAGCTATATACTAAAATATTCAAAAAAAGGAGGATGATTTATTTCATCCTCCTTTTCATAAATCCAGGTATAATCTTCATTGCCTTTGGTGATATTGAATTTATATCATTTTTTGTAATACCACCAAGGTAAATCATTACATAAGCATAAATAAACACTGCCACTAGCATGGAAATTATAGTCGGTAGAACATAAGCTATTCTTGATGCATTTTCAGAAATAAAAATATCAAAGGGTTTATATACTATAAAGGCTAGTAGTCCCATAGCAACAGCTGACATTAAAGGCTTAATAGAATATCTCAAAACTGGTAGCTTAAATCTAGTATTATTTTTAATAAAATAATAGTTAATAGCCAAAGGCACAGCAAAGCACATAATATTACCTGCTACAGAACCAAATTGATTAATTGATGGAATAGCCATTAAGCTGTAGCTAGTAATAATCTTTGCTACTATTCCAGCAAACATGGAAGCAGTAGCTATATGCATTTTCCCTAGCCCCTGCAAAATAGTAGTTTGAATTTGCACTAAGGACATAAGAATAACAATTATACAAGCTAACTTCATAAGCTTTGCCCCTTGAATGGCAGATGGAAACAACATTCCGTATATAGGCTTACTTAGTACTGCAAGTCCAATTGTAGAAGGAATAACTACAATAAAGCAAAGCTTCATTGCTTGGTTTATTTTTTCTTGAGCTGTCTTCCTATCCCCTATGGCCATAGCAGCAGAAATGGCTGGTAGCACCGCAGCGCTTAAGGCTGAAACTATAGCAATAGGTACATTTATCAAGGAATTGGTCTGACCTATAGTTCCATACATTTCCTTAGCCAATTTTTTCGAATATCCACCTTCCATCAGTCTATCAACAGCTATCATGGAGTCGACAAAGTTACCACCCTGCTGCAAACCTACGCTTAAGGTTATAGGAATTCCATAGGTGAGCAATTTTCTAAATAAGGATTTATTAGATAATCTTTTAACCTTAGATAAATCTAGCCCTTTAGGAATTCTAAACTTTTTAGTTTTTTCGTATTTAATAATTAAGTATATACAAGCCACCAAGGCTCCTAAGGTAGTACCAACAGTGGCACCTGCAACACCAGCCCTAATACTGAATTTTATAAGAAGGGCTGCACACACTAAACTAAATATAGTATTTACTATCTGCTCAACAATTTGAGATACCCCTGTTGGCGTCATATTTGCCCTACCTTGAAAGTAGCCTCTATATGCAGACATCACTGAAGTTATTAGCACTGTTGGCGCCAATACTATAATAGCTAGCCTAGAGTCCTCCTGTCCAGCTGAATGGGTAATTGGACTGGCAATAAGAATCATTACTAAGGACATCACAAGTCCAAGGACTAAAAGCATAAATCTAGCCATCTTAAAGCTTTTTATAGCATCTTTATAGTTATTTTGAGCTATTAATTCTGAAACCAGCTTTGAAATTGCTACAGGTATTCCAGAATTGGTGAGAACATATATAAAGGTAAAAATAGTATATGTAAAATTATAAGACCCAATAGCCTCCTGTGGGAGGATAAAATTTAATAATGGCAAATATAATAATGAAACCAATTTAACAATCAAGCTTGCTGCTGAAAGCACAGCAAAGCCTCTAGTTGTAGACTGCTCTTTCATAAACCCAAAACCTTTCTAACGGTAAATAATTGACTTCAATGTTTTACATTAAAGTCAATTATCTACTCTGAATTTAAATACATCTTTTTTTATCTTTTTAAATATAGGCGGTAAGCTTTCTGCTATAGTTTTGTTTTCCATGTATTTCAACTTATCCTTGCAATCTGTAAAGGTAACCTTGAAGGCATATAAATACTGATAGTCTAGTCCAAACTTATTATAGAAGAAAGAATTTAGCTTCTTATCACCATATTTCCCATCACCTATTATAGGATTGCCAAGGTGTGAAAGATGAGCCCTTAATTGATGACTTCTGCCAGTTAACAAATCTATTTCTATAAAGGAAAATAGCCCATCAGTTTGTACAGTTTTAACTTCCATAGCTATTTTCTTACAATCCCTTACTGGTGTATCATATATTTTTGATACATTGTTTTCTTCGTCCTTTAGAATATAGGCCTCATGAACCCCATCCTTAATTTTTCCTTTCACTAGAGCACAATAATACTTCTTTATTTTTCTCTCCCTAATCATTTCGTTAAGCAATTTTAAGGACTCGAAATTCTTACCAAAAATAACTATTCCGGAAGTATTTCTATCTAACCTATTACAAAGTGCAGGCGTGAAGGTAATCTCCTTATCTGGTTCATAGTCTCCCTTTTCTGTAAGGTAAGATAATACCATATCTGTAAGGGTAGGCTCCCCATTATTGCTATCGGAATGTACCAATAAATTTGGCTTTTTCTCAACTAATAGCATATTTTCATCTTCATAGGTTATCTTTAAATCTGCATTTACCTTTATAAAGTTCACCTTCTTAGGTTCATTAGAGGAGATATTTATTGTTAGCTCGTCACCTTCTTGCAGAGAATACTTTTCCTTAGCCTTCTTGCCATTTACCTTTACCTGTCCTTTACGAATCCCCTTAAAGATTGCACTCAAGGGCACATCCTTAAGATACTTTCTTAAAAATTTATCTAATCTCTGTCCCGCTTCATTAGGTCCTATTACTATATTCATCCCTTGCCTCCTAAATTGACTTTATTCTGTTGCTCCCATTAGATAATCATAAGCTATTTTACATTGCATTGCCACTCCAATAGGAAGACAGTTTTCATCAATATCAAAGAAGCTTCCGTGAGCAGGATGGGTAATACCCTTTTCCTTATTACCGCTGCCTAAATAATAAAAGGCTCCTGGTCTTTCCATAGAAAAATAAGCAAAGCTCTCTACACCCATACTTGGTTTATCTAAATCTATAATATTGTCTTCTCCAATGATATTTATAGCACTTTCCTTAACCTGTTCCACCATAAAATCATCATTATAAAGACAAGGATAGCTTTCTTCAATATTAATTTCACAGCTGCCTCTCATTGCTTTAACTATTCCTTCAACGGTTTCTGTAACTCTTTTTATTACATATTCCCTATGCTCAGTCTTTAAGGTTCTTATAATACCACTAATATTAACTTCCTCCGGAATAATATTTTGAGCACTGCCTCCATGTATGGATCCTACAGTAATAACTGCAGGATCTGTAGGAGGAATTTCCCTACTTACAATAGTTTGTAAAGCTAATATTACATTGCTAGCAATAACCACTGGGTCTACAGCAACGTCAGGATGAGCTCCATGACCTCCCTTTCCTATAATCCTAATATTAAAGGGATTGGATGCTGCATTTACCACACCCTTCTTAATGCCAATTTTGCCACATTCTATCCCTTCAGATACATGGAGACCAACTACAGCATCCACCTTAGGGTCTTCCAACACGCCTTCATTAATCATATAACTGGCGCCTCCAAGGGTTTCTTCTGCTGGTTCAAAAAGCAGCTTAACATTACCTTTTAAAGTAGACTTTATGCTGTTTAGAATTTTAGCTGCACCCATTAAAATAGTCATATGTGCATCATGTCCACAGGCATGCATTTTGCCTTTCACTTGAGAGGAATATTCACAGACTTTTTTATCTTCAAGGGGCAATGCATCCATATCAGCTCTTAAAGCTATAGTTTTACAAGGCCCTTCCTCAACATCGCCACCTTTTATAATAGCACAAATACCTGTTTTGGCAGTTTCTATATAGGGTATTCCCTCTTCCTCTAAAAAAGCCTTAATCTTGGCCGATGTTAAAAACTCTTCAAAGCCTAGCTCTGGATTTCTGTGAAAATCCCTTCTCCAAGCAATTAATTTATTATATATATCTGCAGAACACTTTAGAAAGTCTACTTTACCCATGATACTGTCACTCCTATCAAGCGTGATTAGAACTTTAACTGGATTTGACTATTCCCATCTTATCTCTATAACATCTCCATCTTTAAGTTCATCATAATAGCCCGCCTGTTTACCGTTTAGCTTTAATACCAAGGTACCCTTAGTTCTAGTTCTGTCAAACTGAATATAATTAAATATATCAATAAAAATATACTTTTCTTTACCCTTTAATATGACTGGGCCAGAGTTTACTGTCACAGTAACAGTCTTTGCTTCCTTCTTTTCCTCTGACTTTACAGCATCTACAGCTACCTCATGTTGATAATCTGCTTCCATAGCTCTTTCATCCTTAGTAGCTTCCTCCTTTACCTCTGACACTGTATCTCCAGTACTAGAACTAACAGTATTAACTACTTCTGCTTCAATTATTTTATCCCCTTCTTTAATAATATAGTCATAGGATATTTCTTTATTATCCACATAAAATTTAGATTCGGGGGATACTTTTTCTAAATAATATTTAATAAGATCTCCTAAGGTCCTTGGATAAATAATTTCAACATTGTCATTGTCTTCGATGACAGTATCAAATGGAACTCTTTGTCCATTTATTATAGCTATTGGCTCCATATTAATTAGCTTATCATTATAATAACAGCCTATAGCAGTATAGCTACTAGCATAATCTAAAACTTTAGGTTCTGCATTTTCACCGTCCTTAGCATATTTAAGCTCTATTATATCTCCTTCTTTAACTGGTGTATCTACAGAAGCCTTTTGAGAATTAACCTTTATGCTAGCACTTTCAGCCATGCCTCCAAAAGCAATACGCCTAGTGCCATTTAGAGTAAACTTAACATTCTTACCGTTCTTGCCTATTAAAACTTTTGGATTAATTCCAGCCTGTAAAATTACATCCATAACTGTATGTTTATTATAGTTAAATAAGCTTACTACTGTATTGTTTATAGTTACATCAATAAAATCCTGGCCCATTTTCTTAATAGAAACCAAGGCTATTCCCAGAACTGTTACTCCTATGCTACCCAGTTTATATTTGGCTGGGCAAACACAGTTTTCGATAGTTTCTCTTTCCTTTATAGCTACCCTTTGAGGCGGTAGATTTAATTTCTGGGCTAAAAATTCTAAAAGCATAGGAGTATGCGCTCCTCCACCTACTAAAAAGACCGCATTTGGAGACTTACCACCATTTAATTCAATAATCTTATTACCTATTTCCTCACAAGCCTTTCTAACGGTAGGACTAATAACTTTTAAAATTTCCTCCCGGCTCACATGGTTTTCTAAGCCTAAGATGTCCGTATATACTATTTCTTCCTTTTCAGCGCACTCTCTTTTCATTCTTTCTGCAGTATTGAAATCTACCAAGTAATTTTGAGCTATGGCTTCAGTAACCTCATCGCCAGCAACGGAAACCATTCCGTAGGCTGTAATGGTATCCTTACTGCTTATGGCTATATCTGAGGTCCCAGCACCAATATCCACCAAAGCCAAATTTAACAGTCTTAAATTAGGTGGTATAGCTGCTTCCATAGCTGCAATTGGCTCCAAGGTTAAGCTGCTAACCTCTAAACCAACCCTCTCCATTACTGCATAAAGACTATCTACTACGGATCTTGGTAGAAATGTAGCAATTATTTCCGCTCCAGCACTTTCGCCCTTATGGGAAAGTAAGTTTTGAATAACATAGCCATTGAGGTAATAGTTTCTTACACTATAACCTACACAATAGAGCTTTCCTTGAGTATCTCGGTTAACTTCATCCTCAGCCATTTTCACAGCTGTTAACTCCAAGCTTCGTATAAGCTCCCTATCAATTTCCTTATCCTCATCAATCATTATATTGGCCTTAGCTACAGTAGTTCTCAAAAATCTACCTGCCGCTGCTATAGCAACTCTTTCCAGCTTGAACTTAAGCTTCTTTTCTAATTGCTTTTTCAGCTTATTAACGCCAGCAGCTACCAAAGAGATATCGTGTATTTGCCCATCTATCATGGCTCTTTCTTCGTGCTCTACATAAGCTTCCTGAACCACATGAAACTTTTTCCCTTGTAATACACCTACTGTTCCTATTATAGATCGCGTGCCAATGTCCAAGGAGAATATAATTTCACTAGGATTGACTTTTATACCCATAATTTCTACCTCATTCTTTAGCAAATACTTTGAAAGCTCATATTCCTTGAATATGAGCTACAGATTTACAATTTTCACTAAAATTAAAATTAAACTGTAAAAATTGATTATCTATATACTTAATAAAATTATATTACATCCAAGAAAAACATTCAATAAATTTATGGCAAATGCTTTTATTCAGGCCATTTTCTTTAATATATTATATAATTTCAATTTGTGTATATCAAAATGTCTGATAAGACCATCATGGAATTTTATACCTATCACTCCAACACTAACACTAACTACCTCTCCCTTTCCAAAGGCCTCATGTTCAACCAATGAACCTATTGAGTAATCTTCGCTTCTATCTATTATTTCCCTTATACCGCATTCATAAATAAAGGGTGATTGCTCCTTACACTTACCTCTCATATACTTACAAAGACTTAAATATAAATTTTCCTTAGCTCTTGTAATAGCCACATAAAATAGTCTTCTCTCTTCCTCTAGACAGCTCTCCTTCCCTTCTCTCTTGAAAGGAATATTTCCGTCTACACAATTTATTACATAAACATTTTTAAATTCCATACCTTTTACCCCATGTATGGTGCTTAGAATAACTGAATCTTCACTGTCAGGAGCTTTCCTGCTTAGCTTCTCCTTAACCTCCTTTACATGACCAAGAAAGCTTCCTATATCAGAAAAGTCCTTTACTGCCTCCTTGAACTCACTAATAATCTCCTCCACTTCTTCAAGAGAGGCACCATATTTTTTACAATAGCTCACAAGATACTTCCTATAATCAAGCCTCATTAGTATATAGTCTGTCAGATCAACTAGTGGACACCTAGCCATATTTACTAAGTCTTTCCTAAGTCTCTGTAGCTCCCGATATTGAAAGATAGGCAAAGAGCATATATTAGAAAGAATATAAAAGCAATCCTCCTTATACTTATAGGCAGACAGTCTCTCTAAATTTACTTTACTAATATATCTAAAAGGTTTATTTATTATCCGTTTAAAGGCCTCCCTGTTACTTAAGTCCTGGCCTAAAAGCATATAGCTTATCAAGTCCTTACAGATGGTATGATCAAAAAAGTTATAAGACTTATCAAGCAAGCGAAAAGGAACCTTGTTTTTGATAAAAGCATCGATAAAGGATCTAGCCTCCATATTGGTCCTATACAAAACGGCATTATCACTGAAGTTTTCCCTTTTACCCTTTACCCCCTTAAGAATCCTTTTAGCAATACTATCACTTTGTGCCCTTTCATCGAAAAAGCTCTCAGTAGATATGCAGCCCTTTTGAGCATTTATGGAAGAAAAGCTTTTTTTGTTTCTAATCTTGTTATTATCAATAAGCTTAGCAGACATATCTACGATATTTTTTACGCTACGGTAGTTTACCATCAAAAACTTTTTTACACCACCTTCAAAGTTTTCTTTAAAGCTAACCATATAATCTGGCCTAGCACCTCTAAAGCCATAAATACACTGGTCCTCATCTCCTACAGCAAATATAGAATTTCCCTTGCCTAGCTCCTTTAATATATCAATTTGAAGCTGATCACAATCCTGAAATTCATCTACAAGTAGATATTTAAACCTTTTTCTATAGTCTTCTAACAACTGTTGATTTTTCTTAAATAACTCTAAGGTTTGTAGCTGTAAATCATCAAAGTCCAATAATCCCTTAAGTCTCTTATATTTCTCGTAACCTTCAATGCATTCTTTTAAAATATTTAGGTTTATATTATCTTCTAGTTCCTTAAAAGTTTTAAAGCCAGTTTTATAAGCTGATATATAATTTAATATATCTCTTACCCTATCTTCGTTAACTTCTTCAACATAGCTTTTTAGCACTTTTTCAATTATATAATATCCTTCCCTTTCACTTATTATGTTTATTTCCCCTCTCTCCCTCTTCAATATACTGTAACAAAGAGAATGGAAGGTTCCAAAATAAGGAGCCTGAATCTCAGGAAATAATTTTTTAAATCTTTCTCTCATGTTTATTGCTGCAGCCCTTGTAAAGGTTATTATTACAATACTACTAGGGTCAATAGCTCTCTCATTTATTAAATAGCCGGTTCTATTTATAATCACAGTAGTTTTACCGCTACCAGGTGAAGCTACAACTAAAATGTTTTTCTCCTTTGCTCTCACAATTTCTCTTTGATATTTATCTAACATATTTACTCCCTTCCTAAAAAATACTAACTAAAAAGGCACTAAACTTTTAGGTCATTTATAATTATTGACCATTTGTAGCTTTTAAAAACGTTGTAAAGTATAAGTATTAGTATTAAAATAATAGTTA
>DGDR01000197.1 GCA_002385545.1 Clostridium sp. UBA3947 | reverse complement strand
AGATGTGTATAAGAGACAGGTAATATACCTACCCCAATGCAGAATAAACTTAAGGAAGTGATAATAATGATTTCTCCACTATTTGTTTGTCATGGTGGCCCTACTCTTGTTATTGAAAAAAATGAATACACTGATTTTCTTAAAGAGTTAGGAAAAAAATTGAATCCAAAGGCTATTGTAATATTTACAGCTCATTGGGAAGAGGAAATTACAACAATTTCAGCTATTGAAGACACTTATGAAATGATATATGATTTTTACGGCTTTCCAGAGGAATTGTATTTTATAAAGTATCCTGCAAAAGGCTCTATAGAAATAGCTTCAAAGGTACAGGCTTTGTTGAAAAACAATGGAATTGAAAGTAAGCTAGATAAAAAAAGAGGACTTGATCACGGTGCTTGGGATGTACTTTATTTAATGTTTCCAAAGGCAGACATACCAATTGTTCAAGTATCGGTAAATCCATATTTAACTGTGGAAAAGCAATATGAGATAGGAAGAGCTATAAAAGCACTTGGCTATGATGATATCCTAGTAATTGGAAGTGGTTCTACGGTTCATAACCTTGCTACCGTTGACTGGACCGCTAATAAAGCAGAACCATGGGCAGTTGACTTTGATAACTGGTTAATTGAAAAAGTAGAAGCAAACCATACGGAAGCTTTATTTAATTATCGAAAATTAGCTCCATATGCTAAGTTAGCAATACCTAGAGAGGAGCATATAGTTCCGATGTTTATAGCTATGGGAAGTGGAAATAAAAGCAAACCAAAGCTTTTACATCAAAGCTATGTATATGGGACTTTAAGTTATATTTGCTTTGAGTTTTAAAATAGTATTTTGGGAGGGGATGTCAATTGAAGAAGAAAGTGATAATTGCCTCTTTATAATCATGTCTTATTTCCATAGTTCCCAAAAGAGAAAATATGCTATCACCAGTAGTTGATGTTGAATTCTATGGAGATAAAGAGAAAAATCTACCAATTAAAGAAGAGGTGGTAAAAACTTAACAATTATGCTTAAGAAGTTAGAATATCACTATGGTCTTAAACCAATTATTTATGCTACAAGAAAGTTCTATAAGCTCTATATTTCAGACAGTTATTCTGATTATGATGTTTGGATAAGAGACGTGTATTTTAAACCTTCAATATTGGATGGGCAAGAATGGACATTTTGGCAATTCAGCGATAAAGGAAGACTGGAAGGCTATAAAGGGGTTGAAAAATATATTAATCTTAATGTTTTAAAGGGTCCCAAGAGGAATTTGATAAATATTCTAGAGAGTAAAATCTCATAAAATAAATAGTATACTTATATTGCCTGGGAAATATTGGTAGAAGTATGGAATATACATTAATCAAATAATATTTATTTGTGTACAATGGAATTATACTAATATTGTAATTACTATAGTTTTTAGTGTATAGTTTTTTATGTAGGTATACGTTATACAAGAAAAAGGAAGGTGAATGATTTGATTAAACATATTGTAATGTGGAAATTAAAGGAGTTTGCAGAAGGAAAAAGTAAACTTGAGAATGCTCAAATAATAAAGAGTGATTTGGAGGCTTTGAAGGATAAAATTGAACAGATTAAATATATTGAAGTAGGCATAAATATTAATGAATCTGAACAGGCTTATGATGTAGTTTTATATTCAGAATTTAATAGTATGGAAGATTTGAATACATATCAAAATCACCCTGAACATGTAAAAGTGGCAGAGTTTGTTGGCAAAGTAAGAGAGGCAAGAGTAGTTACAGATTATGATACTAGCAAATAAAAAAAGCGGCATAGTGCTTTTTCAATTTAGAACTTAGAAGTCAGATTAATCAAAAAAGCTCATAGTTTGAGCTTTTTTGATTGCTTATTTTTAGATATGGTCAGTAGCTTTTTCTTTTTTGATTAGCTTGTGAAAGTAGCCTAGAAATAGATGAGATTAGCAACACACCAATTGCTAAAGCGCCTGCACTGCTAATGGTTTCTACTCCAAGCCTTAGAGCCTTGTCTAAGCTTCCTGTTATAGATTCGAACATAGTATAATACATACCGCCACCTGGAATTAATGGGATAAGGGAGCATACAACATAAACTGTAACGGGAGCCTTGTTTATTCTAGCCATGACTTCAGAATATATGCCAATTATAATTGAAGCCATAAAATTCGCTGCACTAATACTAAAATTTAATTTTTGAAAGAGTAGATAAGAAAACCAAGCTAATGCTCCGCCAAGGGAGGCATATAAGATATTTTTTCCTCTTATATTAAAAATAATAGCAAAGCCTAAAGTAGCTAACATAGAATATAAAGTTTCCTGAAGCATTAGTGCACACCCCCAAAGGTAGAAATCCAAAATCCAAGAATCATTCCGCTACCTATAGCAATACCTATAGCAACCAGAAAAGCTTCTATTGCTCTAGCTAAGCCTGATACAAGATCACCTGCGATAGTATCTCTAATGGCGTTAGTTATTGCTAAGCCTGGAACTAAGAGCATAATAGAACCTATTACTAGCCCATCAAATTTAACCACTAAGCCTAATTGATTTAAAATCAAAGACAGTAGCATTGCAAGGGCCCCACCAACTATATTAATGAAAAATTCATTGATTCTTAAGTTCTTTAAATATATATTAGTAGATTTAATAAAAAATCCATTTATTAGGGCTACGAAAAAATCCTGAATAGCTCCACCCATAAGCAGTGTAAAAAAACCAGCAGCTAAAGCAGAAAAAAATATGGTTTTTGTGTTGCTGTATCTTGGTGTATTATCTATTTCCTCTAATATTTTTATTATTTCATCCATAGAGTTTGCATATTTATGTATATTTCTTGATAGTTCATTGACCTTGCATATTTTTTCTAAGTTTACAGTTCTAATTTGAATTCTTTTCACAGTGGAAAATGTACTACCATCTATTGCTGTCACTGACATCATAATGCCAGTTGGGGTAACAAAGCTTTCTGCTCGTCTTACACCAAAAGCTGTACAAATACGATTGATTGTATCTTCTACCCTATATGTTTCACCACCATTTTCTAAGATGATGCGACCAGCCTCCACTGCAATATGCATTATAGCGTTAATATCCTTATTATTCATACCATCACCTACTTACATATGATGTAATTTGAATTTTTATAAGTTTTATTGTCAAAACCACCGAACTATTTAACTAATTAAGTATAGCATAAGTATTTATTCTGTAAACAACCTGCTTTTAATAATTTGTATGGAAAAACTTGTTGATAAATGCTAGATTGATATTTATAATTGAATTATGGTTCATATTTGATAAGGAGGAATGTAAAAATGAATTATAAACATATTGAAGCCATAGATTCAGAAATATTGGAGTTAATCGAGTCTGAAACTAAAAGGCAAGAAGATAATATAGAACTTATTGCTTCTGAAAATTTTACTAGCAAAGCAGTGATGGAAGCTATGGGATCACCTTTAACTAATAAGTATGCAGAAGGCTATCCTGCGAAAAGATATTATGGTGGTTGTGAAGTAGTGGATAAAGTAGAGGAGCTAGCCAGAGTGAGATTAAAGGAGCTTTTTGGTGCAGAACATGCTAACGTTCAGCCACATTCTGGTTCTCAGGCTAATATGGCTGTGTATTTTTCAGTACTAAATCCAGGGGATACAGTATTAGGTATGAATTTAAGCCATGGTGGACATCTTACTCATGGAAGCCCTGTCAATTTTTCAGGTAGGTTGTTTAACTTTGTATCTTATGAGGTAGACAAGGAAACAGAAACAATAAACTATGATACATTAAGACAATTGGCTTTGGAACATAAGCCAAAGATGATTGTAGCTGGTGCTAGTGCTTATCCAAGAATAATAGATTTTGAAAAATTCCGTAGCATTGCCGATGAGGTAGGGGCTTATTTTATGGTAGATATGGCTCATATTGCTGGACTAATCGCTGCTGGCTTACATCCTAATCCAGTGCCATATGCAGATTTTGTTACAACAACTACACACAAAACCTTAAGAGGACCTAGAGGTGGGGCTATTTTATGTAAGGAAAAGTATGCGAAGGACTTAGATAAAACTATATTCCCAGGGATGCAGGGAGGACCTTTAATGCATATAATTGCTGCAAAAGCTGTTTGTTTTAAGGAAGCTATGAGTGAGGAATATAAAAATTATATGAAGCAGGTAGTAAAAAATGCTAAGGTTCTTGCGGATGAAATGATGAGATATGGCTTTAAACTGATATCAGGTGGTACTGACAATCATTTAATGCTTGTAGATTTAACTAATAAGGGAATTACAGGAAAGGATGCAGAAAAACTTCTTGATTCAGTAGGAATTACAGTTAATAAAAATACTATTCCTTTTGAAACTCTTAGTCCTTTTGTAACTAGTGGAATAAGAATAGGTACTCCTTCCGTAACAACAAGAGGCTTCAAAGAAGAGGAAATGAAGAAGATTGCTTACTTCATAAATTATGTTATTGATAATAGAGACAAGGATTTAAGCGGTATTAAGGAAGAAGTTCAAAAGCTATGTCGTGATTTTCCAATATATTCATAATATAAATAGTTAGGAGGGTGCTAATGGTTGTAGATTTTACAAAAAATTTAGATAAAGTAATGGAATACTTTTATAAAAGAGGAGCTTTTTTAACATCAAAAACTACTGACGAACTTAATACAATGACAATTAGTTGGGGAAATGTAGGATATGTTTGGGGCAAGCCTATATTTACTGTCTTTGTAAGAAAGTCAAGACATACTCACCATATAATAGAGCAAAGTGGTGAATTTACAGTAAGTATACCTATGAAAGATAATTTGAAGAACGCCCTAGCTATATGTGGTTCTAAATCTGGTAGAGATTTAGATAAATTTAAGGAAGCTAATATATATCCTGTAAAAGGAAAGATAGTTAGTACACCAGTAATTGCTGACTGCGGTATGTATTTTGAATGTAAAGTTATTTATAAACAGGATATGACTCCAGAATTTTTAAGTGAAGATATTGTAAAAACTTCTTATGTAGATGATGATTACCATACTATCTATTTTGGTGAAATAGTTAGTTGTTATCAGGGTAGGCAAATATAATTTTAAAAAAGAAATTCAGCTTTTTGTTGAATTTCTTTTTTTTCTTTATGTTGACAATTATTTTTTTTTATAATATACTTTGAATATCAAAATAAAATGTTTGATTATCAAAATATTTGATATGCAAACGGGATGAGGTGAATAATTACTTTAACCATGGAAAAAAGTTTTAATGTATTAAATGAATTATTGGTAGAGCTTTTTAATGATATTATGCAAATTGAACAGAATTCATTGAAGCAGGGAAAATTAAATGATCTCTCAGTAACTGAGATACATACTATAGAGGCTATTGGAATGTATGAACCTAGAAGCATGTCAGAGGTAGCTGCAGACTTAAGGATTACAGTAGGTACATTAACCACCGCTATAAACAAACTGATAAAAAAAGGCTACGTAGAACGCCAACGGATAGAAGAGGATAGAAGGGTTGTTTTAGTGAGGCTTACAAAGAGCGGAAAGTTAGCTTATAGGCTTCATGAAAAATTCCATAAGGACATGATTAAGGCTACTATAGAAGGTTTAAGTGAGGATGAGGAACAGATCTTAATTAGTGCTTTGGAACGGCTTAATAACTTTTTTAAGAGCAAATACAATTTGAATAAAAGCAGTGAGGAGAAGTGAGATGAAAAAGGTATATATAAGTGGCACAGGAAAGCACGTTCCAGAAAATATAGTAACTAATGATGATTTAGCAAGGATAGTTGATACTAGCGATGAGTGGATTACCACTAGAACAGGTATTAAAGAAAGAAGAATAAGCAGCGGTGAAAATACTTCTCACATGGCTACTGAAGCGGCTAAGCAAGCTTTAGAAAATGCGGGTATTACTGCGGAAGATATAGATTGCATAATTGTTGCAACTATTACTCCTGATATGTTTACTCCATCTACAGCTTGTTTGGTTCAAAGTAATTTAGGTGCTACAAAGGCAGCAGCCTTTGATTTAAATGCAGCATGCACAGGATTTATATATGCTTTGAATGTAGCTACTCATCTAATAAAAAGTGGACCTTACAACCATATTTTAGTTATAGGCTCAGAAACTCTTTCCAAAATAGTAAATTGGGAAGATCGAAACACCTGTGTATTATTTGGTGATGGAGCTGGAGCTGTTGTTTTGAGCAGCTCTACTGAAAAAGGAGTAGGTTCCATAGTTTTAGGATCAGATGGACAAAAGGGAGATGTTTTGCAAAGCTTTGCTCTACCTGTAAAAAATCCTTATGCTAAAGAAAATAATCCGCAGATAGATAATCATTACGTGCTTATGGAAGGGCGAGAGGTTTTCAAATTTGCTACTGGGGTTATGGTAGATAGTATTGAAGGAGTACTTGATGAGGAAGGGCTTACTATAAAGGATATAAAATACATAGTACCCCATCAAGCTAATTTTAGAATAATAGATTATGCAGCTAGAAAATTAGGTGTAGAAATTGATAAGTTTTATGTAAACTTAGATAAATATGGTAATACATCTAGTGCTAGCATACCAATAGCGCTAGATGAGATTAATAGAAAAGGACTTTTAAGTAAAGGCGACAATGTAATAATGGTAGGCTTTGGGGGAGGATTAACCTTTGGAGCTGCCATAGTAAAATGGCAAAAATAATAGAAAATGGAGGAATGAAAAATGGTATTTGAAAAAGTTAAGGAGATTATTGTGGATCAATTAGGAGTTGAAGAAGACGAAATAACTATGGAGACAACCTTTGAGGATTTAGGTGTGGACTCTTTAGATTTGTTTCAGATAGTTATTGAAATTGAGGAAGCTTTTAATATTAAGATTGAAGATGCTGAGAATATTAAGAGTGTAAAAGATGCTGTTGAATTCATTGAATCCCATAAGTAGTTTTATAAGGTCAGATGAAAATCTGACCCTTCATAGAATGTAGGAGGAATAATATGTTTCAATCAAAAGTATGTGAAATCCTAGGTGTTAAGTACCCCATTTTTCAAGGTGGCATGGCATGGATTGCAGACAGTTCTTTAGCAGCAGCAGTAAGCGAAGCAGGAGGTTTAGGAATTATTGCAGCAGCTAATGCTCCAGTAGAATGGGTAAGGCAGGAAATTAGAAAAACTAAAGAATTAACAGATAAGCCTTTTGGTGTTAATATAATGCTTTTAAGTAATAATGCTGATGAAGTTGCAAAATTAGTTTGTGAAGAAGGGGTTAAGGTTGTAACTACTGGTGCGGGAAATCCTGGAAAGTATATTAGCATGTGGAAGGAACATGGTATTAAAGTTATTCCAGTGGTGGCATCTGTAGCTTTAGCTTTAAGAATGGAGAGAACAGGAGCCGATGCAGTAGTTGCAGAAGGCTGCGAAGCAGGTGGTCACATAGGTGAGCTTACCACTATGGCTTTGGTTCCGCAAGTAGTAAGTGCTGTGAATATTCCTGTAATAGCTGCCGGAGGTATTGGAGACGGTAGAGGAATTGCTGCTGCCTTTATGCTAGGTGCTGAAGGTGTTCAAGTTGGAACTAGATTCTTAGTGGCAAAGGAATGTACAGTTCACCAAAATTACAAGAAAAAGGTATTAGATGCAAAGGATATTGATACTACAGTTACTGGAAGAGCTACAGGACATCCTGTAAGAGTATTGAAAAATAAGCTTGCTAGAAAGTTTCATATGTTAGAAAAGGAATGTGCTGCTTTAGATAAATATGAAGAATTAGGAAGAGGGGCTTTACCAAGAGCAGTTAAAGATGGAGATATAGATATGGGATCTGTGATGGCAGGGCAAATCGCAGGCTTAGTGAACAAGGAACAAAGTGCAAAGGAAATAGTGGAGGAAATATTCTCTGAAGCTGAGTTAGTTGTTAATAAATTTGTAGCAAGAGGTGGCCTATGGCAAAAGTAGCATTTATTTTTTCAGGCCAGGGTTCTCAATACACTGGAATGGGTAAGGAATTATATGATAATTTTATAGATTGTAAAGAGATTTTTAATAATGCCAATAAGGCCTTAGGCTTAGATTTAGCTAAACTTTGCTTTGAGGGAAGTCAAGAGGAATTGAACATAACAGAAGTAACTCAGCCAGCGGTGCTTACAGTAAGCATTGCAGCGATGAAGGCCTTGATGCTTGAAGGAATTAAGCCAGATGTAACTGCTGGTTTTAGTTTAGGAGAATACTCCGCTTTAGTTTGCAGTGGTGCCTTAGATTTTTGTGAAGCAGTAGATTTAGTTAGAAAAAGAGGAAAGTTTATGCAGGAAGCTGTGCCCCTAGGAAAAGGTGGAATGACAGCGGTGCTTGGCTTAGATAAAGAAAAAATAATCGATGCCTGTAAGTCCGCCTCTGACGTTGGTACTGTTGAAGCGGTTAATTTTAACTGCCCAGGTCAAGTGGTTATAGCTGGCGAAAATGAAGCTTTATCTAAGGCAACTAATATACTAACAGACTTAGGTGGTAAGTGCATCCCTTTACCTGTAAGTGCTCCTTTCCATAGTTCTCTATTAAAGAAGGCAGCTGAGAACTTGAGGAAAGAGTTGGATAAGATTGAAATTAAAGATATGCAAATTCCTGTTCTAACTAATGTCCATGGAAATTATATAAAAGATAAAAGCGAAATAAAGGACTTACTTGAAAAGCAAGCAATGAGTCCAGTTTTATGGGAAAATATCATAAATAGAATGATAGAAGATGGTGTTGATATTTTCATAGAATTGGGACCAGGGAAAACTCTTACAGGTTTTATGAAGAAAATTAATAGGAAGGTTACAGCTTTAAATGTACAGGATATAAAGTCTCTTAATAATACATTAGAAATATTAAATAACCTAAATATGTAGTATATTTTGAGGAGGAAATTATGTTAAGTGGAAAGTGTGCTGTTGTTACTGGAGCTGGAAGAGGAATAGGCAGAGCTATAGCTATAAAGCTAGCAGAAGAGGGGGCTAATATAGTAATAAATTATAGAAGTAGTGAGAAAGAGGCACAGGAGCTGGTGGCTGTTATAGAAAGTAAAGGCGGAAAAGCCTTGGCAGTAAAGGCAGACGTAAGCAAATTTGATGAGGCAGAAAATCTCGTAAAAACAGCAAAGGATACCTTTGGTTCTGTAGATATACTGGTGAATAATGCTGGTATAACAAAGGATAACTTAATGCTGAGAATGAAGGAAGATGAGTTTGACAGTGTAATTGCTACTAACTTGAAGGGATGTTTCAACTGTATGAAGCATGTTTCTTCAATTATGCTTAAGCAAAAGAGTGGTAAAATTATAAATATTTCTTCCATAGTAGGTGTGGTTGGAAATGTAGGTCAGGCTAATTATGCTGCCTCTAAGGCTGGTGTAATAGGTCTTACAAAATCTATGGCAAAAGAGTTAGGCTCAAGAGGAATAACAGTGAATGCAGTGGCACCTGGATATATTGAAACTGATATGACAGAAGTATTATCACAGAAAGTTAAGAATATGCTTTTGGATAGCATTCCTTTAAAAAGAATGGGAAATACTGAAGATGTGGCAAATTTAGTAGCATTTCTTGCATCTGATAAGGCGTCCTATATAACAGGGCAAGTTATACATGTAGATGGTGGAATGGTAGTATAAAGAGAGGTTGATTAGATGTTAAACAGAGTTGTTATAACAGGTATGGGAGCTGTTACTCCTATTGGAAATGATGTAAAGACCTTTTGGGAAAACTGTAAGAATGGTGTCTCAGGTATAGATTACATTAAAGGCTTTGACACCACAGATTTTAAGGTAAAAATTGCTGCAGAAGTAAAAGACTTTGATCCTGAGCAGTATATAGCTAAGAAAGAATGTAAGAGAATGGATAAGTTCTGTCAGTATGCTATAGCTGCTTCAGAGCAAGCTATAAAGCAGAGTGGCTTGGATTTAGATACAATAGATAAATATAAATTTGGTGTTCTAATAGGTTCTGGTATTGGTGGTCTTGGCACTATCGAAAGTGAGTGCAAAAAGCTTTTTGAAAAGGGACCTTCAAGAGTTTCTCCTTTGTTTATTCCTACGGCTATATCTAATATGGCCTCAGGAAATGTAGCCATCAGGTATGGGGCTAAGGGTATTTGTACTAGTGTTGTAACTGCTTGTGCCAGTGGAACCAACGCCATCGGAGAAGCATTTAATATACTCCAAAAAGGTGTTGCAGATGTTATGATAGCTGGTGGTGCAGAGGCTTCCGTTACTCCTCTTGGGGTAGCAGGCTTTACTACTTTAACTGCTCTTAGCACAAAAAATGATCCAGAAAGATCCTCTATTCCTTTTGATAAGGAAAGAGATGGATTCGTTATTGGAGAAGGTGCAGGTATAGTAGTTATGGAAACCTTGGATCATGCCTTAAAAAGAGGAGCAAATATTTTATGTGAGATAGTAGGATATGCTTCAACCTGCGATGCTTATCATATGACCTCACCTGATCCAGAGGGAGAGGGAGCAGCTAGATCTATGGAATTAGCTTTAGCTGACGCTGGAGTTAGTAAGGAAGAAGTATCATACATAAATGCACATGGTACCAGCACTCCTTACAATGATAAGTTTGAAACTATAGCTATAAAAAGAGTATTTGGAGATCAGGCCTACAAGATACCTGTTAGTTCTACAAAATCTATGACAGGTCACTTATTAGGTGCTGCTGGTGCCATTGAGGCTATAGTTTGCATCAATGCAATTATAGATGATTTTATTCCTCCAACCATTGGCTTAAAGGTGAGGGATGAAGAATGTGATTTGGACTATGTACCAAATGTAGGCCGCAAAGCAGTAGTTAATGTTGCAATGTCAGATTCTTTAGGTTTTGGTGGTCATAATGCCACTATAGTATTTAAGAAATGGAAAGATGAGAGGTAGGATATGGATTTAAACATAATCAGAGAAATAGTTTCAATGATGGAAAATTCTAAACTTTCCTCAATGGAAATAGAATATAAAGATTTAAGAATTAAGATGGAGAAGAATATTACTGAAAGTGATAAAACTATAGTATTAAATAATATAACTGCAGAAAGTACAAGTGATGAATCCTCTATTAGCAATGAGGTAGAAGTAAGTAATAATCTAACGCCTAAAATGGAGGATGAAACTAGTGAAAACTTTATAATTATTAAGGCTCCTATGGTAGGAACCTTTTACCCTGCTCCATCACCGGAAAGCGATCCCTTTGTAAGTGTAGGGGATACGGTGAAAAAGGGAGATGTGGTTTGCATTATTGAAGCCATGAAATTGATGAATGAGATAGAATCTGAAAGCAATGGAACCGTAGTTGAAATTCTGGCTAAGGAAGGCGATATGGTAGAATACGGTCAGCCATTATTTAAAATTAAATTGTAAAGTTGGTGTTGTTATGGATATAACTGAAATTCAAAAGGTATTACCTCATAGATATCCCTTTTTATTGATTGATATGGTTGAAGAAATTGTGCCTGGTAAAAAGGCAGTAGCAATTAAAAATGTAACTATGAATGAATACTTTTTTCAAGGACATTTTCCACAGGAGCCAGTAATGCCTGGAGTGCTGATTATAGAAGCCTTGGCTCAAACTGGTGCTGTGGCTGTTCTTAGTTTAGAAGAAAACAGGGGCAAAATAGCATACTTTGCAGGTATAGATAAGGCTAAGTTCAGAAAAAAAGTAGTTCCGGGGGATGTATTAAGATTAGAAGTAGAGCTAATCAAGGTTAAGGGACCAGCCGGAGTAGGTAAAGCTGTTGCTACAGTAAATGATAAAAATGTCTGTGAGGCTGAGATTACATTCATTGTCGGAAGATAATGGAGGAGGGCTTATGTTTAAAAAGATATTGATTGCAAATAGAGGTGAAATTGCTGTTCGTATCATAAGAGCTTGTCGAGAAATGGGCATAATATCTGTGGCGGTATATTCAGAAGCAGATAGAGATGCCCTACACGTACAGTTGGCAGACGAAGCTGTTTGCATCGGAGGACCTGCCTCAAAGGACAGCTATCTAAATATACAGAACATATTAAGTGCAACAGTATTAACTGGTGCCGAAGCCATCCACCCTGGTTTTGGTTTTCTTTCTGAAAATAGCAAGTTTGCTAAGATATGTAGCGAATGTAATATTGTTTTTATTGGTCCTGATTCAGAAAGTATTGACCTCCTTGGTAATAAATCTAGGGCTAGAGAGATTATGAAAGAAGCAGATATTCCTATAATCCCAGGCACAGAAGGAGCTCTAGAAAATGAAGAGCATGCTTTTGAAATGGCTGAAGAAATAGGTTATCCAGTTATGATTAAGGCTGCCGCCGGAGGTGGTGGTAGAGGGATTAGGATAGTTTATAATAAAGAAGAGCTTGCTAAAGCCTATAATACAGCGAAAAGCGAAGCTCAAGCTTGCTTTAACGATGACACTTTATATATGGAAAAATATATCGATAAGCCTCGTCATATAGAGTTTCAGATTTTGGGAGATAAATATGGCAATATAATTCATTTGGGGGAAAGGGAATGTTCTGTTCAAAGAAAAAATCAAAAAGTTCTAGAAGAAGCCCCGTCAAATATTTTGACTCCGCAGCTAAGGGAAGAAATGGGAGCAGCAGCAGTTAAGGCTGCAAAAAAAGTGGGATATTATAATGCTGGAACCGTTGAATTTTTAGTAGATAGTGATTTAAACTATTACTTTATGGAAATGAATACTAGGGTACAGGTGGAACATCCCATAACAGAATTAATTACTGGAGTGGATATAGTAAAACAGCAAATTAAAATTGCAGCAGGAGAAAAGTTGGAATTAAAGCAGGAGGACATAAGGCTTCGAGGTCACGCGATAGAATGTAGAATTAATGCTGAGGATCCTAATAATGATTTTAGACCTTCACCAGGCAGGATTATTGGATTAAATATGCCGGGAGGGCCTGGGGTTAGAGTGGATAGTGCCGTATATCAAGGGTATGTTATTCCCCCTTACTATGATTCTATGGTAGCTAAGCTTATTGTGCATTCTGAAAATAGAAGTAGTGCCATTGCAAGAATGAAGAGAGCTTTAGGAGAACTGCTGATTGAAGGTATAGTAACGAATATAGACTTCCAATTTGATATACTGTGTGATGAGAGATTTGTTAAAGGAGATTACAATACTTCATTCTTAAAGGATAAGTTGGTGAAAAGTGAATGATTAAGGATTTGTTTAAAAAGCAAAAATATATTACAATCAGCACTTCAAATTTAAATATTGAAGAGATGCATAAGCCGACAATACCAGATGGTATGTGGGTTAAATGCAACAACTGTGGAAAAATACTTTACAAAAGTGATGTGGAAGACAAATGTAATACCTGTGTTAGCTGCAATTATCATTTTCGACTCTCAGCCAAAGATAGATTAGATATGATCTTAGATAAGGACTCTTTTATAGAGTTCGATAAAGGTATGGAAAGTGTTAATCCTATAAACTTCCCAGGTTACGAGGATAAGCTAAATAAAACTAAGCTTGCTACAAATATGAAGGAAGCTGTGGTAACAGGAAGAGGTAAGATTGCGGATTACCATACGGTTATTGCCGTTATGGATAGTAATTTTATGATGGGAAGTATGGGATCGGTGGTTGGAGAAAAAATTACAAGAGCTGTAGAATATGCAACTAAACATAGATTACCAGTAATAATATTTACTGCTTCTGGTGGTGCAAGAATGCAGGAGGGGATTTTATCCCTAATGCAAATGGCTAAAGTAAGTGGAGCTATTGCTAAACATAATGATAGTAAGCTACTTTATATTTCTGTGTTAACGGACCCAACTACTGGAGGTGTAACTGCCAGCTTTGCAATGGAGGCGGATATCATCCTTGCTGAGCCTGGAGCCCTAATAGGCTTTGCTGGTAAGCGAGTTATAGAAAACACCATAAAACAACAGCTACCAGAGGGTTTTCAGACTGCAGAGTTTTTACTAGAGAAAGGCTTTATTGATAAAATTGTTCATAGAACACAGCTAAGAAGCACCTTGGCTAAGATTTTACAGCTCCATGGGAGGTATAGCTATGAGTAGGAAGAAAAGTGCTTGGGATAGGGTTAATATAGCCCGCGCACAGGAAAGACCCTCCGCTAAGCAATATATAGATAGAATTTTTGACAATTTCATAGAGTTTCATGGAGATAGGTATTTTGGAGATGATCATGCAATAATAGGTGGCATAGCCATGCTTGATGGTAAGCCAGTTACAGTTATTGCTGTTCAGAAAGGTGAAAACACCAAGGACAATATTTACCGAAATTTTGGTTGCCCCCATCCAGAAGGATATAGAAAGGCTCATAGGTTAATGTTGCAGGCCGAAAAATTTGACAGACCTATAGTTTGCTTGGTAGATACTCAAGGCGCCTTTTGTGGAGTAGGAGCAGAAGAAAGAGGCCAAGGAGAAGCAATTGCCAAAAATCTAATGACCATGATAAATTTAAAGGTACCAATAATTTCAGTGGTTATCGGACAGGGAGGTAGCGGTGGTGCCTTAGCTTTAGCAGTGGCAGATCAGGTATGGATGCTAGAAAACTCAATTTATTCGATTTTATCACCAGAAGGTTTTTCCAGTATTTTATGGAAGGATGCATCCAGAGCTCCTGAAGCAGCGGAGGTAATGAAGCTTACAGCAGAAGAGCTACTTAAACTAAAGGTAATAGATAAAGTGATTTTGGAACCAAATGGGAACGCTTCAAAGAATATAGACAAAATGTCTACTTTAATTAAGGATCGATTAATAGATGAATTTAAGAAATTATGCAAGATGAATAAGGATGAATTATTATTAAGAAGATATGAAAAGTATAGGAAAATTGGGCATTATAAAGAATAATTATAAATTTATACGTATAAATATTAAAAACTCTCGTGCAAAACGGGAGTTTTTATTGTATAATAAGTGTATAAATATAAAGCGGATTTGTATAATTATAACGGGGGCGATAATATGGAAGTTAATTTAAAGGGGAAAAGCTTTTTAACACTATTAGATTTTTCACCAGAGGAAATAAGGTATTTACTAGATTTGGCCCATGAGCTAAAAAAGAAAAAGAAAATGGGCATAATAGATAAAAAATTGGAAGGCAAAAATATCGTGTTAATTTTTGAAAAGACATCAACTAGGACAAGATGTGCCTTTGAAGTTGCAGCCTTCGATGAAGGGGCTAATGTTACTTATCTAACTAATTCACAGATGGGAATAAAGGAATCCATAGAAGATACGGCAGTGATTTTAGGAAGATTTTATGATGGAATAGAATTTAGAGGCTTTGACCAAAAAGTAGTGGAAATACTTGCAGAAAAGTCTGGGGTACCTGTATGGAATGGCTTGACAGATGACGATCATCCGACACAAGTGTTAGCAGATATTATGACTTTAGAAGAAAATATTAATAAACCTCTAAAGGACATAAAACTTACCTTTGTTGGAGATACAAGAAATAACATGTGCAATGCCTTAATGTATGGCTGCGCCAAAATGGGGATGACTTTTGTAGCATTTGGACCAAAGGAATTATGGCCAAGTGAAACGGTGTTAAGTACAGCAAATAAAATTGCGGAAGAGACAGGAGCAAAAATTATTGTAACGGATAATATAGAGGATATAAAGGGATCTGATGCTTTATACACCGATATTTGGGCTTCAATGGGAGAGGAAGACAAAATTGAAGAAAGGGTTAAGCTCTTGTCTCCATATAAGGTTACAATGGACATGTTAAAGGCTACTGGTAACGACAATGTTAAGTTTATGCATTGCTTACCTTCATATCACAATTTTGAAACAGAAACAGCGAAATTTTTTATGGAAGAAAAGGGTGTAGATATTAGGGAAGTGGACGATGAAGTGTTTAAAAGTGATAATTCCTTAGTATACGATGAAGCAGAGAATCGTCTACATTCTATTAAAGCTGTTATGGTTGCAACTTTGTAATAATTAATGCAAATTTTGGACATGTGTACATGTAATCAGCATCAAGGGGTAAGGAAGAATTAAGATAAAAGGGTGGTTAATATGGGAAATTTACTTGATTACATATACTCAAGAAGCGTTGTACAAAGCTTTAGCAATAAAGAGGTTGAACCACAGAAGATTATGTTATTATTAGAAGCTGCTATGGCAGCACCTAGTACATGCTCCAATGAACCTTGGGAATTTATTGTTGTTTCAGAAAAAGAAAAAATGAAGAAACTTAAAGAAGCAACTCAATTTCAATGTTGTAATGCACCATTATCAATTGTAGTGTGCGGCAATATTAAGTTAGGGAAAACAGAATTAGAAAGTAGTGTGCTACAAGACTGTATGGCAGCTATCCAGAATATCATATTGGCCTGTGCTGGTATTAATCTTGGAGCAGAATGGTGCAGTGTAAATCTAAATCAGGATACCATGGAAGCTATCAGACATTTGCTTCATATCCCTGACCATGTAATACCTTTAGGTATAGTATGTATAGGTTATCCAAATGAAATAAAAAGCCTAAAAGCTAAGTATAACGAAAAGAGGATTTACTGGGAGAAGTATGATTCCAGTAGAAGTCTAAAAGGAAGACCTAAGAAAAGTCTAACATACTAACAAGGTTAAAGAGTTATAATATCTTTTTAAGGAACTATTCATTTTTGAATGGATAGTTCTTTTTGCATTTTTAATATTTGAGTATTAATAATAATGAAAATATAAAAAGCATAGAAGTAAAGTAGTAAATCTTAATTGAATATAAAATTGTGTTAATATGAATCAGAAATGATATAATATATGTAACTAAAAGTGAAATAAGGAAAGAGAACTGTTTTAAGGGGGCCATTAATGAAGAAATTTATATTGATTTTATTGTTTTTTAGTTTTTTATTGTCACCTATTATAGGAAAGGCAAGCTCTAAAAACTATAGTATTGAAAACTTAGTTGTGAATGTATCAATTTTAAGAAATGGCGATGTCTATGTAGAAGAAGAATTAACCTACTACTTTAAAGGTGATTATAATGGAATATATAGGAACTATTCCCAAAAAGGCGCCAAAGCTATTACTATTTCAGAGGTTATAGTAGAAGACGAAAAGGGTAACCGAAATATCTTAAAGGAAGGTAAAGGTTCTAAAAATAATACTTATGAATTAGATAATTCAAGTACTGTTTCCAAAGTAAAGGTATATTCTAAAAGTAGTAATGAAAGAAAAACCTTTAAATTTAAATACACTATTCATGGTGCCGTAGTTAAAAGAGAAAAAGTTGGGGAATTAAATTGGGCTTTCTATGAGGTTGAAAATAAGGTTCCAGTAAATAATTTTGAACTTAATTTATCCTTGAAGAATGCTGATTTTGATATGTCAATTTTCAAACATTGGGGTTATGTAGATGGAAAGAATCTAACCGATAACTACAATGAAAAAGGCCTTCAATTTAAGGGAAATAATTTAACAGGAAAGTTAGCTGTAAAGGTAAACTTTCAGCCGGATTTTTTAGATATATCCATTACGAAAAAGGGACAAGGCGCTATCATTGGATTAATTATATTAGTAATAATTATTATTTTGGTATTTATAATTGTAGCATATATTATCAAGAAGGATAAAAAGTTTAAAGCAGCTTTAAATGCTTATAGAGCTAGATATATGTTTTTTAACAGCAAATTAGTTACAGCTGCTCCAAGTGATATGCCTCCGGCGCTTGTTGACTACTTAATAAATGAAAGACAAGTATCTTTTTCAGCTATTTCTGCTACCTTATTGTATCTATGCCATAAGGGATATTATACTTTAGAAAAAGGTTCATTATCGAAAAAGGAATTTACAAAGGGTAAAAACAATCAGGATTTAATCTTTAGACGAAACAATCAAAAATCACCACCTCAAATACCACATTTAAAATTCTTTATGAGATGGATGTCTAAATATGAGTCTAGTGGTCTCCTAGATTTAAGTAATATAAAAAATAAGGTTCAAACAAGAGCTGGGTCCCTCGAATTTAGAACTGCTAATGCTCAGTGGGAGCAGACCGTAAAAAGAGAGGCAGATGAATTAGGTTTTTTTATTAATATCCAGAATAAGAGAATTTTGAGCAATGAATATTACAATGAAAAACTAAAATGGTTAGCCTATAAAACATATCTTTTAAGTTATGTAAAAAATACCAACACAGAACTAATAAATAACATAGATGAGATACTAATTTATGCTTCTGTGCTCATAGGTACAAAGAATCAGTTAGAAAAGTTATTAGACAGTATAAATCACTTCCACTACTCAAGCAATAGTCGCTATGGAAACTTTTATTTTTACTACTATCCCTATTTTATAACTAATTACAGTATGTGGGATGGAATAAATAATGATGTAAACTATGGATATTCTGATGGTGATGGAGGTTTTGGTGGTTTCTCTAGCGGTTCCAGTTTCAGCGGTGGTGGTGGCGGTGGCTCTGGGGCGTTTTAAAAAAACGCCCCAGGGGCACGCGGTTTATGTCGGCAATACGCCCCAGGGGCATAGCAGGTTTTGCGGTATTTTTATGATTAATGTCAATACGGGTCAAGTTTCAAGCTTAAATACATTTATAAAATGTAAAAGGATTTTCCATAAAATCAACTTAATCATAAGTTTAAATATTAAGAAGTGCTACACTTCTTTTTTTAATATTTTTTTGATAATTTTTATCATTAATTTTCGCAATAATTTTTATTAGAAACATTTATTCCTTTAAAAAGAAACGTAAATATATAGTTGACAAGTTTACTAGGATTTGCTATTGTAAAAATAAAGTTTACTAAAAGAGTCGGATTTAAAGGGTGTGATTAAATGAAATTGTCTACCAAAGGTAGATATGGTGTTAAAGCTATGGTAGATTTAGCTCTTAACTATGGAAATGAACCTATTTCAATAAAAAGCATAGCAGAAAGACAGGGTATATCCGAATACTATTTAGAACAGTTATTTGCTCCATTAAGAAAGGCTGGAATAATAAACAGTATAAGAGGTGCTCAAGGTGGTTATATTTTAAGTAGGTCTCCAAAGGAAATCACTGTGGCTGAAATTATACAAGTATTAGAAGGCCCTATAGAGATTTCAGATTGCATAGAGGGTGTACAATGTAGCAATGAGGATTATTGTGCTACAAGACTTTTATGGGAAAAAATCAAGAAGAGCATTGATAGCGTTTTAGAGACAACTACCCTAAATGATATAGTTGAAGATTACAACAAAATGCAAAAAGGTAGAAATAATCAGCCTTTAACATTACAAGAAAATGCAAAATGATAAAACTTATCTTATCATTGACATAAATCAAGGAAGGTGAAATAATGAACAAAACTATTTATATGGATTATGCAGCTACCACTTACACAAAAAAGGAAGTACTTGAAGAAATGCTGCCTTATTTTACAGAGAATTATGGTAATCCGTCATCTATTTATTCTTTGTCCAGAACAACCAAAAGAGCTATTGATATTAGCAGAGATAGAGTTGCTAAAGCCTTAAATGCAGAGCCTTCAGAAATATTTTTTACTGGTTCTGGCTCTGAGGCTGATAACTGGGCTATTAAAGGTGTAGCTTTTGCTAACAGAAAGAAGGGTAATCACATAATAACCACTCAAATTGAGCATCATGCGGTACTACATACCTGTGAGTATTTGGAAAAGCAAGGCTTTGAGGTTACCTATTTACCAGTAAATGAGGAAGGTTTTATTAGCATTGATGATTTAGCTGCAGCCATAAAGGATACTACAATATTGGTATCTGTAATGTTTGCCAACAATGAAATAGGAACTATTCAGCCTATAAAGGAAATAGGAAAGTTATGTCGTGAGAAAAAGGTATTATTCCATACTGATGCAGTTCAGGCTGTAGGAAATATACCAATAGATGTTAAAGATATGAATATAGATTTGCTTTCATTAGCTGCTCACAAGTTCTATGGGCCTAAAGGTGTGGGAGCTTTATACATAAGAAAAGGTGTTAGAATTGACAATTTAATCCATGGTGGCGGCCAGGAAAGAGCTAGAAGAGCGGGTACAGAGAATGTAGCTGGTGTAGTAGGTTTGGGTAAAGCTATTGAATTAGCTGTTTCTACTATGGAGGAGAAAAATGCAAAATTAAAAGCTTTAAGAGATAAATTAATAGAAGGGTTATTAAAGGTGCCCTATACAAGACTAAATGGACCAAGAGGCGAAAATAGATTACCTGGAAATGTTAATGTATGTTTTCAATATATCGAAGGTGAGTCGGTTTTACTGCTTTTAGATGATGCAGGAATTTGTGCATCCAGTGGAAGTGCATGTACTTCTGGAGCATTAGATCCTTCACATGTGCTTTTGGCCATTGGTCTACCTCATGAAATCGCTCATGGTTCCTTGAGATTAAGCTTAGGCGAGAGTAATACAGAGGAAGAAGTAGATTATGTATTAGAAGTTATACCTAAAATAGTGCAAAGACTTAGAGATATGTCTCCTTTGTGGGAAGACGTTGTAAAAAAGGGAGGATACCAGAATGTATAGCGAAAAAGTAATGGACCATTTTAGAAATCCTAGAAATGTTGGTGAAATAGAAGACGCAAACGGTATTGGTGAAGTAGGTAATGCTAAATGCGGAGATATAATGAAAATATATTTAAAGGTTGAAGATAATATTATTAAAGATGTTAAATTTAAAACTTACGGTTGTGGGTCAGCTATTGCTTCTTCTAGTATGGCAACTGAGCTTATCAAAGGTAAAACCTTAGAAGAAGCTTGGAAGCTAACAAATAAGGCAGTCGCAGAAGCTTTAGATGGACTGCCACCAGTAAAAATGCATTGTTCTGTTTTAGCAGAAGAAGCAATTCATAAGGCTATTAATGATTATAGAATAAATCAGGGCTTAGAACCTTGGGAAATGACAGAACACGATGATATTCATGAACAGGTTCATGGAGAATAATATATTCTATTGCTAAAAACGTAGGATTTCCTACGTTTTTTATATTTAACCTTTCTTTTTTTAAGCTAAAATTATAATAATTTTTACAAACTGAGAAATAATAACATTATCATAAAGGATTAGGAGCTTATAAATGTTTAGGTTAAAAAATTTTTTAGCTAAGAAGGTCGTGTATGCTAATGGTAAAAAAATTGGAACTGTCATCGACATAGCTATTAACTTTAGTGAAAAAAAGGTAATAGGCTTTGCTATAAAGGGCATCAATTTATTTGGAAAAAAAAATAAGTTGGTTTTAATAGAAGATTTTATTTATTTTGATGAGTGCTTGATTGTTAAAAAGGTGACAGATACAAGATATTTAGCTTTTTCTTCAATTAAAGGCATGGAGGTAATAGATATACAGGGGAATATTATAGGCATAGTGGAGGATATACTTTTTGATGATAAATTTTCTATAAAAGGTTTAATTATAAGTCCTGGGATATTGAGAAAAATCTCAGTAGGAAAAGGTGTTCTGTTGATTAACGATATAATAATTGGAGATAATAATGTTTTGTATTACGGAAAAAATAATATAAAATTTAGTATTTTACGTCATAGTATAAGTGGTGTGCATTATTATGAATAAATTCATACGCTATCTTATTATATTTATATTATCCTTATCGCTAGTTTATTTTATTTGCACTAATCCTATCCTAAAAGAGGTTAGTAAAACAGCCTTTATAGCCTTCGTATTAGCTTATTCCTTGAAACCAGTTCAGTCAAAAATGATGGAAAAAGGTATTGGTAAAAAGCTATCATCAATAATTCTACTGATGGTGGTTTTATCAGGAATCGCTTTACTATTTGCTTTTTTAATTCCTAATATAATAAAAGAAACATTAAATCTAGGAAATACCTTTAATGAGTTGCAGCATTTTATAGAAAATATAAATAGAAGTATTGAAAATTTGTCTAATAACAGGTATTTAAAGAATGTTATTAATATTGCCTTAAAAAAAGGAGAAAGTGTTGTATTAACACTTTGCAACAACTTATTTGATGGTCTTTTTGAAAAAACTGCTAATATTTTTTCGTTAGCTGTTATTCCTATATTAATGTATTATATCTTAGCAGATGGAGATATTTTAAGTAAAAGTCTTATTTTTTTAATACCTCTTAGAAAGAGAATAATAGTGCGAAAGTTATGTAAGGACATTAATGAAGTATTGACCCAATATATATTAAGCCAACTGATTTTAAGTGTCTTAATTAGTATTATGACTTTTGCGGTATTAGTAATATTAGATATAGGCTTTCCTTTAATGCTGTCTTTGCTTAATGGTATATTTAATATCGTACCATACTTTGGTCCCCTTCTAGGATCCTTACCCGCTGTTATAATAGCCCTGTTAGATTCACCTAAGAAAGCCATTTGGGCCATAGTACTGTTGAACTTAATTCAACAAATAGAAGGAGATATTATTGCACCAAAGATTACTGGTGATACAGTGGATATACATCCTTTATTCATAATCCTTCTACTTGTTGCTGGAGGAAAAGTAGGGGGCTTTGTAGGCATGGTAATGGCTGTACCTATAGCTGTAATTATTAAGGTTATAATAGAAGATTTGGATTATTACATGTATTCTTAAATGTGTTGGTTTGTCAAACATATGTT
>DGDR01000191.1 GCA_002385545.1 Clostridium sp. UBA3947 | reverse complement strand
AATCTAAGACCTTATTATGTAAAAGTTAATACTGATTCTAACAATGGTGATATTATCTATAAAACTGCCATCCGCTGGACGCTAATTGCAAAAAAGAAATAATATAAGTTTGAGTTTCCCCATTTTTAATAACCAAAGCAGCTGTCTAGCTTGATATCAAAGAGTTCAAACACGTTCAGCTGTTGAGATGATGAAGATTTTTTAGAAACCAGAAAGGCTGCTATACCCTTTCTGGTTTTCTGTAGAATACTAAAGATGCCATCAGCTAATGCATAATATATGAATAAAGGTTTCTTATATATTCTTTTTGAACATTCAATTATTTCCATAACCATAGTATTATCGCTTTGTTTCTCGGAAAATGTACTTAATAAACCTATAAGGACTGTGAGCAGTGTATTAAGTGCACGTATAGAAACTAAACTTTGTACTCTAAAATCTTCAAATCCAAATTGTTGTTTCTTAAATCGATAATATTCTTCAATTCTCCATCTCATAAGGTATATTTTTGCTATTACTACTGAAAGTCGTTTATCTGTTGATTTCAAGTTGCTAATGAGCATCATAGGCGTCTCACCAAACCCATGCACCACAACTAGAGTAAGTTCCTTTTTGGGGGCAATCGGCAATGTTATTGGAATATAACTAATTTTACACTGAATTTTCTTACCAGCCCTGTCTTTAAACTTCATAGAATATTTGCCTTTATATTTGTTGGCCAGTTCCAAAATATTCACTGTTTTTCCGTTATGTCTAACATTACGGTCTTTCTTCGCCCGTATTATAAATTTCTCATTATTCCTTAAAAAATATTTGTAGTAAACATTAGCATCATATCCCCGATCCAAGGTTCTTATTCCAGTCTTCCCAAAATGTTTAGTAAGGTGTTTTAAACCATTTAAAACTTCTTCATCTTCACTAATAAATCCATTTTCGGTACTTGAGTAAACCCTTGTATATACAGGCATCGGCATTTTATGCTCTTTGGTGAGTGCTGTTATTTCAAGCAAATGATATCCTGTAGTTATTTCACCTGTACTACCGTCACGAACTTTACATAGTGAGTCTAGCATTTCACTATAAGGCTTTGAAATATCTGAATTATCAATAATAAGTACAGATAGTTTATTAGTATTCTTTTTAACAATATCCATATAATTTTTAATAATAATATCATTTTCAGTAAATTGCCCAAGATTACGAGATAATCTGTCAATGGTTTTCTTAAGTGTTATGTCCTCTTTCAATGCTCTTGAAATATTACTTAAATGTGTAGACTGTGATTCTAGCATCCCATAAAGCATTTGAAATACAAATTTATATTTTGGTCTTGATAGTCCTTTAGAAATTTTATTTGTAAATTTTTCGATTTCCCTTTTCAATTGGTATGATAATCTGTTATAATTAATCATGTAAAAGCTCTCCTTTGTATTGTTTTTTTGTTTTATCAACTTTAAAATAACATATCATGAGAGCTTTTACTATACTTTTATGCAAATCTTTGGATAACTTTTTCAAATCTGTGGATTAGTATTTAAAAGGTTAGTAGCTATGTGGACAATTCCTTAAGCTTTATCTCAAATACTTAAATTCCAAGTAAATTTTAAAAAATGGGGAAACTCAAATTATGCTAGAGTAAAATTACTGTAGGGATTTGGATGTAATAAATTTACAGAAAAATTGAAAAGAAGATGACATCCTGTTAAAATTATTAATATCAGAAAAAAAAATTAACAGAAAGGATGTCATCTTCTATGTATAATAGTATACACTATTTTAACGAAATTGGGGTAAAAAATATCGAAAAAAAAATAAAAAGTTTTATAAGTGAAGGAAAAGATCTTGGTGATTTGATTTTTATGTTGCAAGAGGATTTATTCGAATTAGGTCGTAATATCATAACAGAAGTACTTGAAGATATGGACGATTACTTGCGTAGGAGTGGTGTGAGAAAGAATAAATGGGAGATAGTTAGAAAGGACAAAACAAGAATTTTAACGAGTTTTGGTAACGTGGAATATGCTAGAACATATTTCAAACCTAAAAAAGCCGGAAAACGAAAATATTTGGTTGATGAGATTGTAGGAATACAGCCACATGATAGAGTAAGTACTGATGTTGTAATAAATGCAATAGAGGAAGCCTCAGAAAGTAGTTATAGAAAAGCAGGTGAAACTGCTACATATGTGGATGAAATTAGTAAACAAGCGGTAATGAATAAGATTCATAATCTTGAGGTTAAAGAACAAGAAATAACCGTTGAGCGTAAAAAAGAAATAAAGATTTTGTATGTTGAAGCAGATGAAGATCATGTTCCTTTGCAGCTAAAGAATGTAGACAAAGAAGAAAATGAAAAGAAGCGTAATATAATTATGCCAAGATTGGTATATGTTCATGAAGGGTTTGATAGTGATAAAAGTACGCAGAAAAGAAAAGTATTAAAAAACGTTCGATATTTCGGAGGAGTGTATAACAATAGTGAGGATTTATGGATAGAAGTGGCTAACTATATTGAAGCACAATATGACGTGGATTCTATAGAAAGCATATATCTTTCCGGGGATGGAGCATCGTGGATTAAGCAAGGACTGAATTGGTTACCTAAAAGTAAGTTTGTACTTGATAATTACCATTTACAAAAGTATATAAAAAAAGCAACAGCCCATCTAAATGATGAGTCTATAAGACAAGAAGTATATGATGCTATAGATTGGCCAGATAAAGCAATGTTAAAGAAAGTATTTGCAAAGATTCTAAAACTTACAGAATCAGAAACAAAGCAGAAAGCAGTAAAAGACTGTAGGAAATATATTATAAATAATTGGGATGGTATAGAGATTAAAGCATATAAGGGTGATGAAATCATAGGTTGTAGTGCAGAAGGCCATGTTAGCCATGTATTTTCAGATAGATTAAGTTCAAGGCCTAGAGGCTGGTCTAAACAAGGTGTCAAAAACATGTCTAAGCTGATCATATATAAAAAGAATGGCGGTAAGGTATATGATCTTGTAATGGCTCAAAAAATAAAAGAATTAAGAGAAAGCCAAAGGCAAATTCAAGATGAATTAATAAAAAAATTAAGGACTGAAGCACAAAGATATGAAGGCGCATGGAAAAGTAATGTAACGGTAATAAATATAGGGAAAAAGACAGGATTATACCAAGAATTAAAGAGTAAAATAGGATAAAATTAGGGAGTGGCGAATGCGGACCCTTTACAATAAGAGGGA
>DGDR01000206.1 GCA_002385545.1 Clostridium sp. UBA3947 | reverse complement strand
TAATATCCCCCCAGTTAATAAAATAAAGTAAACTTTTTGCAAACTTTCTGTCGCTAGTTTATGTACACGCCTCCATATTATACCTAATCCATTCGTCATGCACCAATTCTATATTCCCGTTTTTTTGCCTATTATATAAAATTACCATATAATGATAACCTTTAATTAAGCATATACGTAGTATTTTAGATAAGAACAAGCATCAGGCGGCAATCGGCTAGCAGTGCGCGATAGCGGCCAACTGTTATCGGCAACCAGCCAGTAACAAGAGACTAGCGGCCAATGTCTAGCAACCTACAGCCAGCTTCCATCGGGCAGTGGTCAACCGTCGCTGTCTGATATCTATTGCCACATATAGCTTTTTTCTGTATGTTGCTTTGTTTTAAATACGTGTTGCCGAATATATATTTGTGCTTGTCACCCTCTTTATGCTTGTCTACTTTTCCATCAACACCTTTTTGAAACATAGCCACATAGTGTTTAGGAGATATACTATAGAGATGTACTAACCGCTTGTTCTACCACCACTTGACACTTTAGGTCACTGAGAAGTTTGGCTATAAGCTGACCTTCGGCTACTGGTAGTTGGCGCTAGCATCTAGCGACCAGCAGCCTGCGGGTAGCAACCCACAGGCAGCAGCTAAAGCAAGCAACACTCCGCCTGCTACCCACAATCAATGGCAACTGTAGCTGTCTGGTATCTTATATTAGATATAAACTTTTTTACAGACACAATAAAAATGGGCTGCTGCACATAATGCAACAACCCTTATCTTAATTCTATTTATACTTATCTTACCTGACTACCAGTTGGAAGGTCTCCATCGATAGTGGCAACAAAGAGCTTGCTGTCTTCATCGTCGGAGGCTGCAAGTATCATGCCTTGTGAAAGCTCTCCCCTTAAGGTAACAGGTTTGAGGTTTGCAACTAAAATTATGGACTTACCTACTAGATCCTCAGGCTTATAGTATTGAGCTATGCCAGATACTACCTGTCTTTCCTCGCCACCTAGGTCTACCTTAAGCTTTAGCAGCTTTTTAGCTCCCTTTATTGGCTCGCATTGAAGAACTTTAGCTACTCTTAAGTCTATCTTTTCAAAGTCTTCAATGGTTATTTCATCTTTAAGAGGCTTCATGGCAGGCTTATTTTCAGCTTCTGCTGCCTTTAGGTTTGCTTCTCTTATAGCTTCTAACTCTGCTAGCTTTGCCTCTACATCTATTCTTGGGAAAATTACTGGGCCCTTCTTAACCTTAGTGCCAGCTCTTGTACCATCAAAGGCAGATAGGCTATTCCAAGTGGTTAGCTCAATGTTAAGCTGCTCATTGATTTTAGCACTAGTAGTTGGTAGGAAGGATACCAATAAGGTTGAGATAAATCTTAAGGATTCTACTAGGTTGTAAAGTACTGTGCCTAGTCTTTCCTTCTTACTTTCATCCTTAGCTAAAATCCATGGTGTAGTTTCATCGATATATTTATTAGCTCTACCGATAAATTCCCAGATCTTATCTAGAGCTTCTGGAATTCTTAAATTATCAATGGCTTTATCTACTTCCTCTGGAGTTCTTAAGGCCATGGATATTAATTCATCATCTATTACTTCCTTGGCTGTAGGTGCTGGAATGATACCATCAAAATATTTATCCACCATAGCCACAGTTCTAGATACAAGGTTTCCTAAATCGTTGGCTAGATCAGAATTTATCTTTTTAATAAAGATTTCGTTGGTAAACAAGCCATCAGCACCGAAAGGTATTTCTCTTAGTAGATAGTATCTTACTGCATCTACTCCAAAATGTTCTACTAATACCACTGGGTCTACCACGTTACCCTTAGATTTAGATATCTTTCCTCCATCTACTAGGAGCCAGCCATGTCCGAAAACCTGCTTTGGTAGTTCTAAGCCTAGGGCCATCAGCATAATTGGCCAATAGATTGTGTGGAATCTTAGAATGTCCTTACCAATTAAATGAACATCTGCAGGCCAATATTTTTCGTAGTCATTATATTCATCGTTACCATAGCCTAAAGCAGTTATATAGTTAGATAATGCATCTATCCAAACATAAATTACATGGCCAGGATCAAATTCTACAGGAATACCCCAATTGAAAGAGGTTCTTGATACGCACAAATCCTGAAGTCCTGGTTTCAAGAAATTATTAACCATCTCATTTTTTCTTGATTCTGGTTGAATAAAATCTGGATTTTCTTCTATATGCTTAAGAAGCTTATCAGCATATTTGCTCATTTTGAAGAAGTAAGCCTCTTCCTTTGCCTTTTCTACTGGTCTTCCGCAGTCAGGGCACTTACCGTCCTTTAGCTGAGTCTCTGTCCAGAAAGCCTCACAGGGTGTACAGTACCAGCCTTCATAGGCTCCCTTATAAATATCCCCCTGTTTATATAGCTGGGTAAATATATCTTGAACAGCCTTTTCATGATAGGGGTCTGTAGTTCTAATAAATCTATCGTAGCTTATGTCCATTAGCTTCCATAGCTCTTTAATTCCTGCTACTATTTTATCCACATATTCCTTTGGAGTAACTCCCTTTTCTTCAGCTATTCTTTGAATTTTTTGACCATGCTCGTCGGTACCAGTCAAAAACATTACGTCATAGCCTCTTAGTCTTTTAAATCTTGCTAGGGCATCGGCAGCTACAGTTGTATAAGTGTTACCTATATGTAGATTAGCTGAGGGGTAATAAATTGGCGTTGTAATGTAATATGTTTTTTTCGTCATTAAAATTCCTCCTATTCATTGCTATTATCTTTTATTAACACTTGGAAAGTCTAATATAAAATAAAAAAAGCCCTATGCAGATTAAAATCCACATAGAGGCGTAATATACGCGTTACCACTCTAATTTATACCTGCGTCGCCACAGATATCTCGCTAAGTGACTCCACCTTATACTAGATAAGGTTTTTATCACCTTACAGTTAACGGCTGCTACCGTACTGCCCTACTAAAGGTACTTCAAGCAGTCAACTCCGGGGCCATGTTCATAAATCTTCCTGTCACAGGCTTTCACCTAACCCTGCTCTCTTTTGGACATTCCAATTTACTACTCTTCCCATCATAGTTTTTCAAGTTTATAATAATATATTGTTTCTTAAATGTCAACTTTCTATCCAGATATCTTAATGCTACTAGTACTTTTAAAATAATCCTACTTGGTGTACCATATGTATAGAATAAAAAAATTAAAGGAGTGGTACAATGAAATATCCTATAGATCTTCACACCCATACTGTAGCAAGCGGTCATGCCTATTCAACCATAATGGAAAATGCTCGATATGCCAGCGATATAGGGATGAAAATACTTGGTACCACAGATCACGGTCCAACTATGCCTGATGCTCCCCATGTTTGGTATTTCGGTAATCTAAAGGTACTCCCTAGAAAACTTTTCGGTGTTACTATGCTCTACGGCTGCGAAGCAAATATTATAGACTATGAAGGCAACCTAGATATTCCACTGGAATATCAAGAAAAGCTAGATATCATGATTACAAGCCTTCATCATCCTTTAATGAAAATGAATGAAAAGCCTGAGCTAAATACCCAGGCCTTCTTAAAGGTTATGGATAACCCTAATGTTCACATCCTAGGCCATATAGGTAACCCTGCCTTCCCTATATATGAAGAAGAAATAGTTAAAAAGGCCAAGGAAAAAAATATCCTAATCGAAATAAACAACAGCTCCTTTTCTGGATCAAGACCTGGTAGCAAAGACACCTGTAAAAAGGTTGCTCTTCTATGCAAGGAGTATAAAACAAGGGTAATCCTAAACAGTGATGCTCATGTTTGCTTTAATATTGGTAAATTTGATGAGGCCATTAAAATGTTAAATGAAATAAATATGCCTGAGGAACTAATTATCAATAATAGCGAAGAGGAATTATTAGATTTCCTAAGAAGTAAGGGAAAAAATATCTAGAGGTGGTATCCTTGGACTTAAAGCAAAAGGTAAAAGGCCTTCCCTCCTGCCCAGGAG
Organism: Clostridium sp. UBA3947; assembly: GCA_002385545.1. Taxonomy (GTDB): domain Bacteria; phylum Bacillota; class Clostridia; order Clostridiales; family Clostridiaceae; genus Clostridium_AU. The sequence continues at coordinate 9,363 of DGDR01000206.1, read as the reverse complement.
TGTATTTGATGAAGGATTCCTTAGGAACCATAATATACGTCGGCAAATCGAAAAACCTTAAAAGCAGAGTATCCTCTTATTTTCAAGATTCCAAGTCCCATTCTAGTAAGATTATTAAATTAGTGCAAAACCTAAAGGACTTTGAATATATCACCACTGATACAGAATTTGAAGCCTTCTTACTGGAATGCAAGCTAATAAAAAGTATAAGCCTCGCTATAATAGTCTTATGAAAAACCCTCTCTCCTATACCTATGTTAAGATTAGCAAGAAGGATGATCTTACTGATATAGAGGTAACTGGGGAGGTTAACCATAGGGATGGGGCCCTTTACTTTGGCCCTTATACTAGCAGAAGCACTGTGGAAAGAGGAATTGAGGGAATTAAGGAATGCTACGGTCTCCTTTGTAGCAATTCTAATAAAAAATCCTCCTCCCCATGCCTAAACTACTCCTTAGGGCTCTGCATCGGTATTTGTATTGATGATGAAGCAAGAAAAAAATATTCAGAAATTGTTGAGAAAGTTATAGACATTATAAATGGATCTTATAATTCCATTGTTGATTATATGACTGAAAAAATGAATAGTGCCTCAGAGAGCTTTGATTTTGAAAGGGCTGCTAGGTACAGAGATTATATAAAAGCAGTGAATTATCTTATTGCACAAAATAAGGTAGCTGAATATTTTAAAGAAAATAAAAATATAATTTTAGCTGAATCTTTGGATGAGAACTTGGTGAAGGTTTTTCTACTAGCGGGAAACAAGGTGCTCTATAGCCAAAGCTATAGAATAAAAGACTATACATTAGAGCAATTAATTTCTGAATTAAAGGAGCATATTGAAGCGCATTTTAGCAAAGACAAGCTCCCCTTATATATTGTTTCGGCAGAGGATATAGACGAAGCCCAAATAATCTACTCATATTTAAAAAAGGAAAATAATCGATGCAGACATCTTGAGCTTGATGATAACTCTCTAACTAGCCTAGCAATAGACAAGGACCTGGCGGACCTTATCTACAGTGATTTAAAAAACACCTAGCTACAATCTTGCTCCTTTTCCTTATCCACCACGAAAAAGCCTTGTGACCCTTTTAAAAATTAGAATCAAAAGAACACTGGTCAAGGATATTCTTTACCAGTGTTCTTATTTTTCCCTATTTCATATAGGTATTCAAAAGCCTATTTATATCCGCATTTATCGCCTCCACATTTACAGCAGGCTGTTCATCATTATTTATAGCATATTTATCCTTTAATTTTAGAATTCTATAAACACTTTCATCTATTCTTTCCTCTGTTATTCTGCCTTCCAATACAGCATTTTTCAATGCCTCTATCACTTCAATTTGCTTATCCTTGCCATGACAAACTAGGACTATATCAGTACCTGCCAATACAGCTTTGACAGAGGCTTCTCCTATTTCATAATTTTTCATAATGGCTCCCATTGTCATATCGTCAGTGATTACTACACCTTTAAATTTCATCCTTTCCCTTAATATATCCGTAATGATGACTTTAGACATTGAGGAAGGATTCTCCTTATCTAACTCTGGTAATAAAATATGGGCAATCATCACTACATCTGCCTCATTATTAATAGCCTCCTGGAAGGGAAGGAGTTCCAAATTTTCTAGTCTCTCTAAATCATGGCTAAGGGATGGTAGTCCCTTATGGGAATCCTCTGATGTATCTCCATGGCCAGGGAAATGCTTTACTACTGGTATAACCTTTCCTTGCTGCATCCCTTTCATAGTTTCAACGCCAAGACTGCTTACTATTTGCCACTGGGAGCTAAAGGCCCTGTCTCCAATAACAGGATTCTTAGGATTGCTGTTTACATCTAACACCGGTGCAAAATTCATATTAAAGCCAAAGGCCCCTAATTTACTGGCCATAGCCTTTCCAATTTCGTAAGAAAACTCTTTATTATTCACATTACCAATAGACTTATTGCTAGGAAACTTTATAAATTCCTTAGGCATTCTAGTAACCCTGCCCCCCTCTTCATCTATAGATAAAAAGAGAGGTATGGAATTTTTCGAGTTTTCTGCCTTAATTGAATTTAAAAGCTTTAGCAATTGGGCGCTGCTTTGAATATTGCCTGCAAAAAATATAAAGCCCCCTACCTCATATTTATCTATAAACTCCACTGTGTCAGGGTTAATTTCATATCCCTCAGTACCAACTATAAGCATCTGACCAATTTTCTCATCCAAGGTCATTGCTTTAATTTGCTCCTGTATTAAATCAACTGGTTCTGGCTCTGGCTCCTTTTCCTTACTTTCATCGCCTCCTATAGACCCTTCCTGATTATTAGGCTCCTTACTTTTATTACTTGTAAGTACATTACATCCTGTAATAGAGCCTAAGGACAAGGTTATGGCTAATAACATAATAATCTTTTTAATCATAATAACTCTCCTTTAGATATAGGGATATCCTACTACAGCCCATTATCAAAGTCTTTATACTAGCTGTCCCAAATGATAGTCATAATAGCTACCTTATTATTGTACCATATATTACCATGCAGTAAAAGTATTAACTTTCTTTGGGTCAATAGGAGCATCTAACTAAGCTTTTAGGGTAAAGAAAAAAGAGAGCTTAAACTCTCTTATTAAAACTTGCTACTATCTTCATCAGGTTTCTTACCAACTGCTGCTAGGTATATAACAAATTCTTCTTCTCCATCTAGCTGTAACACCTTATCTATATACTGCTGATTGTAATTTCCTATAGCACAGGTACCACAATTTACTGACTCTCCAGCTATGTAAAGATTTTGACAAACATGTCCAACATCTATAAGAATGTTTTTATGAGCAGTTACATCAAATTTGTACTCTGCTCTATAGGGTATGCAACTCCATGCAAACAATATAGCTGCCTTTTCAGCAAAATGTGGGATGTATGGTTGATCTGGTGTAGCCTCGTCAATTACACTTTCTATATTTTCTAAGGGGTACATAAAGTAAAGTGAATGTCTCAAAGGTAGATATCTATAAACCCCCTTCTGCAAACCTTCTACCCTAGTTATTAGCAAATATGTCTCAAAGGAGTGTACTGCACCATTAGCAGGAACATTTCTTAAGGTACCAATTCCATCCCCTAAAATACACTTAATACCTTGAGTAGCCCATAACATATAAGACAACTCATCTATGGAGATATATTCGCCGGAATAGATTCTTACACTCCTCCTGTCATTAATGCAATCATACAAATCATGCTTAGTAATGACATCTCTTCTCATTTGAGGTAAATCAATAACCTTCTCATCTTCTGTATAAGGCTTTAATATACTAGGCTGGGGCATATTTTTCTGTCTATCTGTTATTATCTGTCGCAAAATATTATGATTAGCCTTCAAAAACTGCCTATTAGCTTTAAATCTATTCACTCCAAACACCTCACTTTCCTTTGAGAATTACTCATTCTCTAAATTACAGGGCGCTGCGATTATTTGCCATGAATTCCTCTATTTCCTCCACTGTTCTGATTATCGAACTAGAAAGAACTTCGCAGCCATTTTCAGTAACTACTACATCGTCCTCAATTCTTATGCCAATACTCTCTTCCTCTATATATAATCCCGGTTCCACCGTAAGTACCATACCGGGTTTTAAGTCCACCTCTCTGCTTCCAACATCATGAGTGTCTAAGCCTAAATGATGACTAACATTATGATAATAGTATTTGGATAGCTCTTCATCGGTATTAGCTAAACCTAATTTCTTTAATTCCTCTAAAAAGACTCTTCTTGTTACTGCATTTAATTCCTGAAAAGGAACTCCAGGAGCTATAGCCTTAATGGTTTCCTGTTGAGCCTTTAAAACTATGTTATAAATCTGCTTTTGTCTATCAGTAAACTTACCAGATACAGGGAAAGTTCTAGTAATATCAGCATTATAATAATTTACTGCTGCTCCTAAATCCATTAAGATCATTTCATTTTCCCCAATGAGGTCATCATTGTCGCTGTAATGTAGCACCGTAGCATTCTTACCAGAAGCTGCTATAGTCTTAAAAGCAAAATCCTTAACTCCATTAGTTTTTAATACAAAATCAAAGTATGCTTCCACTTCATATTCTCTCATACCAGCCTTGGCATTCTTCATAGCATTTAATATACCTTTTTCAGTAATAGCTATGGCTTTCCTTATTTCATCAATCTCATCCTTTGATTTTATCATTCTTAATTCAGATAAGATAGGATATGCATTTTTTATAGATAAGTAAGGATACTTATCCCGTAGCTCACTAGCTAGCCTTTCTGCTACAGTCCTTTCCTCATCATAGCTAGCTCTTTCCAAGTCAAAATATATATTATTTATATTACCTGATACCAAGCTTTTATGAATGTAGGAAAAAAAATCTTCCCTGAAAGCTACTTTTTCAATGCCAGATCTTTCCTTAGCTTCATTCTCACTTATAGTCTTTCCAACCCATTTTTCCATTACTGGGTCAGCCTTATGAATAAACAATGTAGCTTCTAACTTTCCATTAAGCTTGCTTAAAACTACTATAAGATCCTTCTCGTCTATACCTGTAAGATAATAAAAGTTCCTATTCACAGAGAATGTATACATTTCGTCCGCACTTTTCTTTGGCGGATTGCCTGAAAATAGTATACACATTGATTTATCTTCTAGTCTATCAAAAAACTTCTTCCTGTTTGCTATATATAATTCTTTATTCATTAAAAAAATCCTCCTGTTAGCATTACACATTATGCTGTCATCATATACATTATATCCCTTTTACTAAATTTTGTGAATAGTCAAATGTAATTTTTTGTTTATTGCTAAAGATTACCATAGTAAAGCTTTCTTATACTTCACTAACAATATTATACATTTAATTTATAGTTTATACAACCTTATATAAAAAAAAGGACAAAAAAACGTTTTTTTGATTATTAACTGCCAAAAATTGAAAAAGTACTACTGTACTTTTAGAAGTCAGACATCAGAGGTCAGAAGCCAGCTATAAGAAATCTGTAATCTCATATATTATGTTCTAATAGTGTTAAGATTACATAATAAGCAGAAAAAAAGCTGCTACACAATCGGCAGCTTTGCCAGTGTGTAACAGCCTTTTTAAAACCCTTTTATTTCTCAGTTTTTTTCTTGCTTTCTTTTAACATTCCTATTGTTACCCCATAAATTATACCTAAAACACCGCCAGCAGAAAGTCCTAGCATAACGTTGTTAAATAGTGCTCCTACAAATATGCCAAGGCCACTGCCGAAGCAAATTCCCAAGGCAACATATTTATTTTCATCCCAAGCTGTGTTTATTGCATTAACTGTATTTATGTTCTTTTCCATGTACCATATAACCCCCTATAATAATCTCATTAACCTATTGACCATATATAATATTAGACGTTAGAATCGATAAAAAAGTTTACTATTTTATAAATTTTTTATAAAATTTTTTCGACTTTTTTATAGTTCAATTGCTTCAAACCACTTTTGTCCTTGATTCATTATCACATAGTATAGAGCTATATCAATTCCGCCAAATATTAGGACTATAGCTCCAAAGGCATACCACAAGCTTAATTTTAGAAGTACTATTATGATTACTGCTGATGTAGACAAAATCATGCTACCAAACATAACCATCATAAAGTTCATATTCTGTTTTACTGCCTTTTCTTCATTATCCCAATTTAATTTAGGAAACCGTAATTCTAATAGAATTCCTATGAAAGATGTTAACAGTATACCTAAAAAACTAACTATCAAGCCAGGAATAATTAATTCTGGAATAAAGCCTATATAGAAGAATGCAACAGCAAGAGTTAATATTACCGATATAGAGCTTAATATAATACCAGGTATTATTCTAGCCATGATTTGGTCCTTAAAGCTTAAGGGGATATACTTACTTACATATAAGTTCTGTCCGTCTCTAGAAATGGAGGTAGATGTTACGCCGCCACTGCCGGAGAATAATATAGATACTGCAAATATAACCGCTAGGGCAATTCCTAAGTATCTAGTATCTCTAATAGTATTTAAAAAGTTCTTACCTTCCTCACTTTTCAATACACCAGAGCCTAACATACCTACCGCTGCAAAGGCTGGCCATATCATAGCTGCTATAACACAATTCAACAGATAGGCAGGAGTTCTAAACAGTATTCTAAATTCCTTTAGCATAAAGGCCTTCATAGCAGAATTCTTCCTCAAGCTCTTATCCATCTGCTCCTTAGAAAGCATCTTTCTTTTTGAATATACTTCTGAATTTCCAAGGACTCCTTTGAAGTATAATAACTCTCCTAAGATCATAAATATAAGTATTGCTGCTACACTAATGGCAATGAATAACAATAGATTAATTATCCCCTTTAAGTCTGAGCTATGAATTAAGGATAAAGACGCTAGTTTAGCCGTTGGGAATATTTTTGCTGCTATTGAAACTAGTGAATTATCTCCTTCAGTGAGGAGCTTAATCATAGCATCTGGATCAGTGCCGATTTTCTCCATTCTTTGACTAACCATGGATATTCCGATACCGACGGCTAATCCGAATATACCTCCGATTACCCTCAGGGCATCCTTGTGCTTTCCTAGGTTAGTAAATCTCATTATTACCATATTGATTAAGGAGGCTAGGATTAAAGGTACTATCGGTATAAGCAGTAATAATAAAAGGGAATACACATAATATAAGGGCCCTGCTCCACTTTTAATACCAAAAACCCCAATTGCCGGTAGCAGTATTATAAACTCCATAGCATACTCATAGATAAGTACTGTTATGAATTTTGCCCCCAATATTTGAGATGGTTTTAGGGGCAGTGGTAGTAGAAATTCCACATCTTTACCGAAATAAAACACTGCCAGCACATAAAAGATACCAAATATAAATATAGCCAGACTTACACCTGCTATAGCTAGGGTTAGCAATATCCCTTGCTGATCTAGCGCAGCTAATGGATCATACAGTTTATTAAAAAGATATCCTAGTGGTATACTAAAGGAAAAACCAAAGCACACTACCAATAATATAAGCATAGCTATTTTAGAAATACCCTTTTTTCCCTTTTTCTCACTTTGAGATAGAGAGGTTTTCAATAATACCTTTGTTAATATCCATAACTTACTCATGATTTGTCAACTCCAAAAACATTTTTTCTAAAGATTCATTGCTCTTAAAATGCTCTCTCATCTCCTGTATAGTTCCGCAGAAGGATATTTTCCCTTTATTTATAATAGCTACCCTATCACAAACCTTTTCTGCTACATCTAGCACATGGGTTGAAAAGAATACAGTTTTACCGTTGTTTGCCTGCTCCCTCATCATTTCCTTTAATATATAGGAGGATTTAGGGTCAAGACCAGTCAAGGGCTCATCTAAAATCCATACCTTTGGTTCATGTACCAGAGCACCAATAATAACAATTTTTTGTCTCATACCATGGGAATAGCTTTGGATTTGATCTCCTAGAGCATTGCTCATTTCGAAGCGCTCTGCTAAATTTTTTATTCTTTCCTTTCTAATATCCATTGGAACATCGTAAATATCCGCCATGAAATTTACATACTCTATGCCTTTTAATCTTAAGAACATATCTGGGTTGTCTGGCACATAAGCAAATTCCTTCTTTGCCTGTAAAGGGTTACCATTAATATCTATGCCATTTATTTTAATGCTTCCCCCATCCTTGTTTATTATGCCAGTAATCATTTTGATGGTAGTGGTTTTTCCAGCACCATTAGGTCCTAAAAAACCAAAGATTTCCCCGTCATTTATTGTAATACTTATATTGTCTACTGCCATGTCTTTACCGTTGTAGCTTTTGCTTACATTTAACAGTTCAATCATAATATAACCCTCTCTCCAAATAAATTTTATAGCAGCTTTTCTTATCATCTATAGTTATATTATATATACTTTTTAACAGATAATCAAGACTTTTTTATTATTTTATGAGTTATTTTATATCACTTTATCCTATTTTATATCCCTTGCTTAAAACTCATTTATATTTTCCTTAAAACATAATTTTAGTCAAGGTCACTACCATTATAATTGCTGTAAGATCTGCTAAAATGGCAGCCCAGAGAGTATGTCTAATCTTTTTTACCCCAATAGCTCCGTAATATACTGTTAAGGTATAGAAAATAGTCTCTGTTGTTCCCATTATTATAGAAGCTGTTATTCCAATAAAGGTATCTGCCCCATATTGCTTTAATATATCAGTAAAAACTCCCATGGCTCCGCTACCAGAGAGGGGCTTAATAAAAATCAAAGGAACTATTTCCTTTGGCAAGCCTATTATTTTAACTATTGGAGCCATGACGGAGGTGAAAAAGTTCAAGGAACCTGAGGCCCTAAAAACTCCTACAGCTACAAGCATTGCCAAAAGATAAGGAAATATTCTTATGCAAATAGAAATTCCATCCTTCGCTCCTTCTACAAAGCATTCATAAACCTTTACCCCTCTAACTATACCATATAAGGTAACGACTCCCACTATTATAGGGATTATGGCCAAAATTATGTAATTCATATCTGCACTTAAACCTCCTAAAAAAACTTTTCAAGTATCTTGCAGCATATAATTCCAACTATACAAGCTATAGCTGTAGCCATTATAGCAGGTAATATAATAACTCCTGGATTCTTGGACCCTGCCGCTGCCCTTAAAGAGATTACTGTAGCTGGCAACAATTGGATACAGGCAGCATTCATCACAAGAAACAAAGCCATGTCATCACTGGCTGTGTCCTTATTAGGATTTAGATCTTGCATTTCCTCCATAGCCTTTATACCAAAAGGGGTAGCAGCATTAGAAAGCCCCATCATATTGGCAGTTAAATTCATAACTATAGCTCCTAAAGCCCTTTTATCCTTGCCTGCAGACTTATAGATTCTTTTTAAAATTGGCTCCATTAGACTAGCTAACTTTGCGGTTAAACCGCTTTTTTCTGCTATTTTCATCACACCGCACCAAAGACATAAAAGTCCTACCATCCCTACAACTAACTCCACAGAATCATTGGCAGCCTTAATAATTGATTGGGAAACCACTTCTCCCTTACCTGTGATAAGTCCAATAAGTATTCCGCAACTCAAAATAAAAAACCATATGTAATTAATCAATTTAGACCTCCTAAAAACTTGATTCCTAAGACATTTATATGATTCTTTTCTATAGTTACGAACTAAATCCTTAATTTAAATTACAAATATTACTTTTTTATTGAAATTGCTAATATTAAGTGATACCATTTATATTAGTATCAATAAGTAATGGAGGACGAAATGCTATTAAGAGACATAATGAAGTATATAGAAAGCGAATATGAAGTGATAAACAGGACTCCATGCGAAGTATGCG
>DGDR01000176.1 GCA_002385545.1 Clostridium sp. UBA3947 | reverse complement strand
ATGTTTGACAAACCAACAATTTTTAGTAAAAATCTTTATAGAAAATAATGGCTATTAAATCTCTACAAACTCAGTAGAGGGCTTGCACTATTAATCTAAAAAGCTCCTCTACTTTATGTCTACAAAAACATTAAAATTATCTATTATTTATAATATAAAAAGTTTTATGATCTCTCCAAGCCCCATTTATAAGCAAGTAATCCTTGTTGATTCCAAGCTCCTTAAACCCATTGGCAAGTAAAACCCTTTGGGACTTTACATTATCTAATAAAGTAGATGCTTCTATTCTATGCAAGCCCATTTCATTAAAGGCATACTGTATTACTAGCCTTACTGCTTCCTTCATATATCCTCTATCTTCATAATCCTTATCTAAGGAATATCCAATGTTGCAGCTTTTAAGAACACCCATAATTATATTGCTTAATTTTATTTTTCCTATAAGCATATTATCCTTATATATTCCAAAGGCTAAATCTGTTCCATTTAGATATTGACTGTAGCTTTCTATTAAAATTCTTCTCTGTACTTCTAGAGTATAGAAGGATTTTTCCCTGCAAGGCTCAAAAGCTTGCAGAAAATCCTTATTTCTAATATAATAGTCCAGCATAGCTTCAGCGTCTTCAGGAGTTAGAATTTTTAATTCGATATTTCTACCTTTTAACCTTAATATATTTGACTTATGAAATCTTTCAAAGTCTAAATCGGTAATTCCAAATAAAAACTCAGTTTTATAATGTCCATTAGATACTATATTCTCATCCAAGATTCCTTCTAAAGTAAATCCTAAATCGGTAAATGGTAAGATATCGTTTTCTTCATCGATTAAAACATTTACTTTATGAGTAGTAGTGGAATGAAATATTTTTTCAAGAAAAATTTTTAGAGCTTCCCTAAGAACGGAACTATGATTTTTCCTGTAATAGTTAATTCTAAAAATACAACTACGGTCCTCAGGCTGGTAATCCACTAAAAAAATTCTACCAGCTGTAATTCCAGTGGTATCTTTAATTATATATTGATCATCTTTACCTGCTACATTTTCAATGATTGCTATTTTATTTACCATTTTCCCTCTCCCCTAAAGCTTCTGGATAAAAGATTTTTGAAACAACTACTACATATAAAATCATATTACTATTAGAGCGCTAATTCAAGAAATATAATTTTCATATTACTTATAGTCTTTATACATTCATTGAGTAATAATATTAAAAATGTTATAATTTTACATATACTGCTTTTAGGAGGTGTTTATTATTAAAAAGCCTTTTTTACATAAATCTACTACTTTATTGTTATCAATAATATGCTTGCTAATAATAACAGTAGCTCTATGTATAAACATAAAAAATAGAGTAACTGTTTATGTAAGCGCCAGCCAAGAAATCAACAATGCAAATAATTCTACTAGAAACTCTGAAAACACTATAACGGAAAACAAGGAAAATGAAAGCTCAAAGGAAAATAATAACTTCCAAAATAATAACCTAGAAGAAGACGTTAACACAAACAAAGAAGCTTTTAAGACCCTTGCCCAAGATGGTAAAGGAATTCTTACTCCTAATGTTACTAAGGATCAAATTACCTCTAATTATTGGACAAGCATTTATAATGATAATGAAATATTACTAACTCAAGATCAGATAAATAAAATTAATACTTATATAATAGATAATGTTGATACCGTTTATGATTTATCAAAATACCCAGATTCCATAAGCGGTTCTGACTTACTTAAGCTGATAAATGAGTACAAGCTTCCTAGTAAAACCATGTATAATTATAAAGGAGATCCTTTAACTAAAGATTTCTACAATAAGATAAATGAAAATATAAATAAAGCTTCTATTAAGGAAGATAATAAAGTACAGTGGGGCATAACAGTAAAAAAATCCTCCATTAGAAGTTTTCCCACAGAGGTGGCTGCTTATAACAGCAGTTCTAATCAAAAGCTAGATAGGTTTCAAGAGACAGGAATAAATCCTTGTGAAGCAGTAGCAGTTCTTCATGTATCTGCAGATAAGAATTGGTGCTTTGTTCAATCCTATAACTATAGAGGTTGGATACACAGTAGCGCCGTTGCCCTATCGGAAGATAAGGATACAGTTTTTAATTATATTAATAGCAATGAATTTCTTATAGTAACCGCCGCCATCCTAAAGATTAATTATAATAATGATGAAATTAATTTTATGATGGGTTCAAAAATCCCTCTTGCGGAAAGCAATAATAATTCCACTCACTACTTGGTAAAGCTACCTATAAAAAATGCTGAAGGAAAGCTGGAATTTATTGAAGAAAAGATTGCAAATACTATAGATGTACATTTGGGCTATCTGCCCTATACTACCTACAATGTAATTACAGAAGCCTTTAAGTTTCAAGGCTTTCCATATGATTGGGGAGATAAATACTCTGGACGAGACTGTTCAAGCTTTACCTCTTCAGTATATCGAACCTTTGGAATCTATCTTCCAAGGAATACCGATGAGCAAGAAATTAGTGCTGCCGATGTTATCAGGTTTACAGCTGGTGAGTCTTATGCTCAACGTATTGAAGCCATTGAGAAGCTAAGCCCTGGATCCTTATTCTTTATGCCAGATCACACTATGATGTATCTTGGTAAGAGTGGTGATAAACATTATATGATACATGCCTTTTTAGGCTATGGCGTTAAAAATAATGATGGAATTAAGTTTCAGCCTGTTTATCAGGTTGCAGTAACCACTGTTGATTTGTTAAACTCGAAGGGTAACCCTTATGTTAATGAGTTTACATCTATGATACAATTCAAATAGATAGAAATAAATATATACTTTTTTCGACACGCCCCAGGGGCACGCGGTTCCTTCGACATATACTGCACGCCCCTGGGGCAAAGGAGGAAACCAGCTATGAACAAGCAAACCATAAACAAAGTCAAACTCTTTCTGATAGGCCTAGAAAGCCGCTTCAATGAAAACAAAGATATTTTCAAAGGAATTTACGTAACCTACACTGCGGGCTTAAAAGAGTTCAAGGGTACAGGCCAATATAAAGACGAAAAGATAAGCTATAACTTTGGAGGAAAGACCGAATTATTAGCAATGGCTGAACTCTGTGAAAGGCTAGCAGAACTTTGCGCCCAATATGATTCACTATCTGTGCTATATAGGGAGAGAGGAACGGCTTTATTAATATCTGCTGATAACAAAAATGTAAAGATGACCTCCACCGAGGTTAAGGATAGCGACAACGATGACCCAAAAGCTCCTTCTAATAGCACTCATATCGTTGAAACTTCAACCCTTTTGAATAGGGATTATTACATCAAGCCAGGTAAGGCCGATGCTCTATTAAAAGAGATAGGAATTATGAGCAAGGAAGGAAAAATAAAGAACGACAAAATAAGAAAGTACAATCAAATAGATCACTATGTAGAATTGCTTGAAGGAATAATCGATAAACTGCCTTCACAAGAAACCATAAATGTTATAGATTGCGGTTGTGGTAAATCTTATCTTACCTTTGTACTAAATTATTATTTAACAGAGGTTAAGAAGAAAAAGTGTCACTTTATAGGTATTGACTACTCTCCAGCCGTTATTGAAGCTTCAAAGAAAATGGCAAATAATCTAGGATATCGGAATATGGAGTTCCATGCCATGGACATTAAGGACTTTACTACTAATAAAAAAATCCACATTGTAATCTCTCTACATGCTTGTAATACTGCCACAGATATGGCTCTTGCCTTTGGTGTTCGATTAAAATCACAGGTTATAATTGCAGTGCCCTGCTGCCAAAGGGAGCTTTTGAATCAATATAGCTATGAGCCCTTCAAAGGCATATTAAAACATGGAATACTAAAAGCTAGAATGGCAGATGTGCTCACCGATGGAATGAGGGCTCTCATGCTAGAGGCTAAAGGCTATGATGTTTCTGTTGTAGAGTATATATCTCCTTTAGAAACTCCAAAAAATCTAATGATTAGGGCTATAAGAACTGGCAAGGAAAATCCTGCTGCCATGGAGGAATATGTGAATTTAATGTCTCAATTAAATGTATATCCTTCTTTATATCAGTACATAAATGAAATTGATATGGAGCAATAATAAGCTTGGTTTCTATTATAGGCTCTTGTCATATCATAGTTAAAGCAAAAAGGCTGTTGCAGAAGAATTAATTTGATATTCTTTGTGCAACAGTCTTTTTATGCATAATTGCCCTTAATGCTTATCCAAACATCCCCTTTTTTCATCAACTTCTTTTGAAAAAACCCTATATAAAAAAGTGCTGCCGAACTTTTAGAAATCAGAGGTCAGAACTAATGTGTCAGATATAAAATATAAGATATCTGGACCTGCTAAATTATATTCAAGCTAACGGATAACAAAGGTATACAGCTTATAAACCAACAAAAAACTGTTCCATAGACCACATATTTGCTAGTTATGCCCCAGCCCCTTATTTTTCATCGTAAAAATTTGTAGCAAAAGGTCAAATAAACGAATATATTGTATCAGAGAGGAGATTCTGTTGGGTGGCTATTATGAATAATGTAGTTAAATTATCAACGAATAATTTATTTAATAAAATTACTATGGGTATATTTCTATCTATTATTTCTCCCTTTAAAACTGAAATAATTATACTTGTACTAATGTTATTATTAGATACTTTCACTGGTACTATTTATGCCATTAAAATGAGAAAATTTAGTAGCACAGGACTTAAAAAGGGCCTAAAAAAAGTTTTCTTCTATTCTTTATTTTTGCTAGTTATTAGACTTGTTGAAATCGGAATTTCTTCTATATACTCTACCACCATATTAACTAATATATTTGCTAGTACCTTGATAATAATTGAAGCCACTAGTTCTCTTGAAAATCTTGTGCTTCTAGGTGTGCCCCTACCTAAAGGAATATCAGATTTTATTTTAAAGCAAATTTCAAACACTCCAATTTCAAATTTAGTAATATCTTCAACCCATCGTCAGGATTACATTGAGGAAATTAATGATATGCTTAGTGTAGTCCTTCCCATCGTAGAAGACAAGTACTTTAAGCGCTTGCTAGAAATTAAGTTTGAGGAATGGACATCATTGGTTAATCATATCGATGTAGACTTTAGCTCCATTTATTCAGATAACAAGGAGATATTATTTTTTAGAATTTCCACATTAGTGAGTGCAACAAGGATTAGAATTAGGGATCGGTGGCTGAAGGAAGGAATTCCAGCTGAATGTATAAAATCCTTCAATGATTGGCATGAAATAAAGTTTACTAAATGGCTTGCTACCTTAAAGCTTGTTTGTTTGAATGATAATGACATGGACAAAAAGAAAACGGAAATAATAGAAAAATTGCTAGTATTTCTATACAAAACAATCACAGATATCAAGAAAGCTGAGCTTCATAAATTAAAAGGATGCAGTGCTAATTAGCTTGCATCCCTTAGTTTAAATCTTATCTAATGCCAGTTAAATCCTTAATTACCTCTCCACCAATTATCATCCCCGCCACTGGTGGAACAAAGGATATGCTTCCTGGAATCTGTCGTCGGATTGTACACTTTTTAGTACCGCCGGTGCATACGCAGCCAGTTTTACAAGTTATAACCTCATCCTCCTTGGGCTTTCTAGGTACTTCCTCAGAATATAGCACCTTCAGGCTATCTATTCCTCTTTTTCTAAGCTCATATCTCATAACCTTGCATAAAGGACATATTTTTGTCTTATATATATCTGCAATTCTAAACTGAGTTGGATCTAGCTTGTTACCTGTGCCCATGCAGCTTATAATTGGAATATTATGCTGCTTACACCATACTATCAACGCTATCTTTGAAGATACAGTATCTATAGCATCTACCACATAGTCTGTATCCTCTGTAATTATTTCACTTATGTTATCTTCCTTTACGAAGGTTTCAAAGGTTGTAACCTCACATCTTGGATTTATTTGAAGGACTCTTTCCTTCATAACCTCAACCTTGCTTTTGCTTATGGTTTTAGTAGTGGCATGTATCTGTCTATTTATATTTGTTAAGCAGATAGTATCATCGTCTATCAGAACTAGCTTTCCTACTCCAGATCTTGCAAGAGCCTCTACAGTAAAGCTACCTACACCGCCTATTCCAAATACAACTACCTTGCTAGCCTTAAGTTTATCCAAGGCTTCCTTACCTATCAACAGCTCCGTTCTTGACAGTGCGTGCTGAGCCATTTATATCTCTCCTTTTACACTTTAAATCTTTTCTTTAGTTTTTTCTGATTATCCAAACACCTTATCACTGATACCTTGGGATAAAACCTTATTGGCATAGCTTACAGCTTCCTCAAGAGAATGATCTAGGTAGTTTCCACATTGTACCTCTGTAGTAGCAGGAACCTCTGTAGACTTAGCCACATCCTTTAAGGTCTTTTCTAAAGCTCCAATTATCTCCTTCACATCGCGGTCTCCCCAAACAGTTAGGTAAAAACCTGTTCTGCATCCCATAGGTGATAAATCTATAATATCATCTAAATAATCTCTCATATAAGTTGCCATTAAATGCTCCAATGCATGCATACCAGCAGTGTTCATAAATTCCTTATTAGGCTGCATAAATCTTAAATCAAACTTTGACACCTTATCGCCTTTTGGTCCTGTATATATTCCAGCCTTTCTGACATAAGGAGCCTTAACCTTTGTATGATCTAAAGAAAAACTTTCTACCTGAGCCATAGTTAACCTCCAACAAATTGATTTTTTCATGTATACACAATATCATTATTAAACTAATTTTTCAACAATTTCATTAAGAGAATGTCTTAGATATTATTTTTCATATTTTTAGTCAAATAGCTTTTCTATCTTACTTACAAAATCCTTGTCCAATTCTTTAGCGTATTTTTCAAAATCCTTCTTGTTTACTTCCTTTTCAACACCTTGCTCCTTTAATTGCTCATCTAAACTTAATAATATATCCTCATGATTTCCGCTTTTATGTTCAACCATAGATCCGTTGAATAATTCTGCACTATCGCCATTATTAAAAATAACCTTATAAGATAAATTATAGGACCCTCCTAAGTTTTTCTTCACTTTAACCTTTATCTTATTTATTTCACTGTAATTATATGTATCTCCTGCAGGCCTTATTGGGGAAGCCACCTTAATGGTATCCTTGTATAAAATGGTATAGTTTGTGATTCCTATATATAGTACACCAACAAATACAGCAGTAATTGTTAAAATTACTGTTTTCTTTGCTTTTGAAGCATTCTGATTTTTTACTTCCTTCTCATTTTTCTTGTTTGAGATTTTCTCTTTTATTTTTGGGTAATTATATTCGAAAATAAAAAATATTATTATTACTGGTATAATACTTATACTTTTGGACAAAAAGAACAAGTAATCCCCTCTGGCGAAAATAGCTACTTGTAATAAACTATAACCAAGAACTATTATAAATGCTCCTATTATTGACACTACTAAAATTCCTATAAATTTTAATAAACCCAATACTGTTTTTTTTGCAAAATTCATTCAATTTCCATCCTTTCCCATTAGAAATCTATTCTAAATTTTTATATACGTACTAATTATAGCATTAATATAGGAATAATTAATTAAATAATTATTCCATCTTGCTTATATCACTATATTTATAGGTAGCTCCAGCAGGCTTTATTTGGCGAAGCTACCTTAACACTCTCTTCATATAAAATCGAATAATTTGTAATACTCAAATATGTTAACACTATAATCACAATAACACATATTTCCTCTGCTATTTTCCTTCTTTTTAATATCTGTATAAACCATCTTTTTCCCTTGACATTAAGACTTGGTTTCTGTATTTTTAAAATGTTATATATGATATTTTTGGAGGTATTTTATGATTATTGGTATTATAGGAGCCATGGACGAAGAAGTAAGAAAGCTTAAGGATGAAATGACCATAGAAAATAAATTAACTAAAGCTAAAATGGAGTTTTTTGCAGGTAAGCTTTTGGGGAAAAATGTGGTGGTAGTAACCTGCGGTATAGGTAAGGTTAATGCTGCTGTTTGTACTCAAATTCTAATAGATGACTTTAAGGTAGATAAAATCATAAATGTAGGAGTGGCAGGCGGAATTGGTGAGGAGCTTGTACCTGGTGATGTAGTTATTGCTTCAAATTTAGTGCATCATGATATGGATACTACTGCTTTTGGCGACAAAATAGGTCAGGTTCCTAGAATGGATACATATGATTTTAAATGTGACGAGGCTTTAGTTGAAGCTGCAAAAAAAGCCTTCAGTAATATTGAAAGCCACAAATGTCTTGTAGGAAGAATAGTTTCTGGAGACCAATTTATTGCAGATGTAGAAAAGGTACGCTGGCTTAAGTCTGAATTTGATGCCTTGGCCTGCGAGATGGAAGGTTGCAGTATTGCCCATGTTTGTTACTTAAATTCCGTACCCTTTGTTGTAATTCGCTCCATATCTGACAATGCTAACACTGGAGCTCACATGGACTTTGATAAGTTCGTTCCTATAGCAGTTGATAACTCTCTACATATTTTAAAAGAAATGATTGGTAATATATAAAATTAGCTAACACTGATTTTATATGACAGATATTAGATTTTATATACTAGATGTTAAATTCTTTAAAAATATAAGGGTCTGTTGCACAAATATTAATTTCCTAATTGTGCCGCAGACCTTTTTATTTTATTTATATACTACTTAAACTCCCTCCTAATTAGCTGTGTCAAGCTGATTTTTGTCAGAATATACTGTAATATAGCAAATTACTAGGAGGGAAGCCTAGGTGAATAGTCAATTATTGACTTATATCATAATTTTCGCTGTTATTTTGGCAGTTGTAGGTATAGTTGTGTTCCTAATCCCTTACCTGAAGAAAAAGGGTATAAATTTAGCCCCTTATTTTGCTACCGCCAATGATATTATAACCAAGGCCAATTATACCGTTGACTTTTTAAACGAAGCCATGCCCAATAACAAGGTAATAGATATTCTTGAAATCATTGCAAAGTGGGCAAAAATAGCTGTTGGTAACGCTGAACAGCTTTATCATACGGGAGAAATTAAGAAGGACGAAAGAGCTGATGTGGCCAATAGGGTTGTAAATAATGTGTTAGAAATGCTGAATATAAAGGTTACGGATAACCTTAAGGTCTTAATCGATGCTGCTATTGAAGAAGCTGTTAATGCTTTAGGTCACCAAACAACCGCTCAAAAATCACTACCTTCAAAGACTAAGACTTCTCAAAGCAAGTGATAAACCAAAATCTTGTTGTTGCACAATTAACCTTTTGGTTAGTTGTACAACAACACTTTTTACATTAAAAATATACTACAGGTGTGGAGTATCACACAAGCTCCTGCCTATAAACGGTACGAATAAAGAGATTGTAATGGAACCCCACTCCACCATAACCGCCGTTTACAAGCTAAAAACAAGCATCACTAATGCCTTCTCCCTTTTATATGAAGTCCAATATTTAGGTCTAGTTGAAGAGGTAACCACATACACAGCAACTCGTAATACATCTCCTCAGTAAGGAATTGAAAACAGTTCTTGGATACCTTCCAACGTCTACAGACATTCCGATTTAATACCCTTATAATTATCTTGCTTTGAAAATTGTGCATTATCTAGACAATGATATATAGTAAAGCAAAATACAATAAAATTCCTCATATTTCTACAAATAATTTATATTAATAAGCTTTGAATATTCACTTAACTATTATTAAAAGCATATTATAATAACACACAAGATTATAATCCTATTAAATCTATAATAAATCTTGAAATTAAAACTTTAAAGGAGTTGAAGTAGTGAACCGCAGGAAAATATTGTATCTAGGTTGGATTGGTTACGGTAATATTGGTGACGACCTATTATTGGATGTTTTTAAAAAAATGGTTTCAGATGCTTCACATGATATTGTTGTTAACTACTATTGTCCATTTACAAGCCCAAATGTGAATATAAAAGATTATGACCTAGTTGTACTTGGAGGAGGCTCCTTACTAGGTAAGCATACAGAGTCCTCTATAAGTCCCTTTGTCTTATATGCCTTAAAGGTTGCACAGGAAGGTGTTCCTCTAGCCATTTGGGGAAGCGGAATAGATATGAGATTTCGAGAATACGCTGACAAGTTTCTAAATTCCTATATTTCAAAAAAGCAGAATGTCACTCTTAGTTCAAATCCTTATTATAAACCCCTTATAGATTATTCTAAAGCAACCGGTGTAAGAGGAAAGCTCACAAAATATATAATTAACTCAGATAAGGTAGAGACTATCGGAGACCCTGGAATCATATTCGATAAGGTATTCCCAACTATTCCAGACTTTCAAGACTTTGCTGATATTAAAGAAAGCAATAAATTAGTGCTAGTAAACTGGGGCACTTCCTTTAATAGAATATTAGGACAAAATGAAGAAGCTGTTAAGGTAGAGCTAAAAAAGGTAATAAATGAGCTTTTAAATCACGGATATGAGATTGTTATCTACCCCGTTTGGGGAAAAGATATAGAGCCATGCAAAAACTTGGCCAATGAGTTTAAAGGCAAAAAGGTACGCTGCATAGATAAACTGTACAATGTTTACCAAATTATAGACTTAATCAAAAAATGTAGATTCACAATTAACTTGAAGCTCCATCCTAATATACTCTCTATGGCCTATAAAAAACCTTTTATTTGCCTCAGTTACGGCTTAAAGGGATACGACTTTTGCGATTCTATAGATTCAACTAAACTGTGCATACCTACAGATATGGTAAAGGCGGAAGATATTCTGGAAAAGATAACTTATATAAGATTGAACTATAGGGACTTACAAAGAAAATTCGATAAGTTTATTAATATTTACTATAAAAAACACTTAGCTTTTATAAGTAATATAGTAAATATTGCAAAGGTGAGTGATGTTAATGAAACCTTATAAAATTTTATTTATTACTAAAGATTTTAGCAACAACATCGAGAGAAATACGGTATATTTTTCTGAGGAGTTGGCTAAACATTGTGATTTAACTCTTTGGTATAGCCCTGGTAATATACAGGACATTTTAAAAAAAGTAAAATTAAAGCCCGATTTTATTTTAATAAATGACATGAAGTACACCAGATCTCCCCATATCACTGGCCTTTCCTCCCTCAAAATTCCTTTCGGTATCATTATGCACGATATTCATTACAAAAAAGAGGAAAGAAAAAAATATATAGTAGAAAATAAAGTAACAAAAATTTTCTCAATATATAGAGATGCCTTTTACAGAGATTTTCCAGAGTTTAAAGACTATATGTATTGGCTCCCCCATTTCGTAAATACAGACATTTTCAAGGATTATGGTTTACGTAAGAGGCATGATATACTTTTAATGGGGGCAATCTCAAATGTATATCCTTTAAGAAAAAAGATGCGCCTTTACTTTAAAGGAAGAAAGGGATTCAAATATAGGCCTCATCCTGGCTACACTAACGTAGGAGTTGACAGTTATTTTGGTGAAAAATATGCTAAGGAAATAAACAGATCAAAAATCTTTATCACTGACGATTCCATCCTACACTATCCATTAATAAAGTATTACGAGGTTCTAGCCTGTAAAACCTTACTACTTGCACCAACTAGTAAGGAAGTAGAAGACTTAGGCTTTATCCCAGGTGTTCATTTTGTAGCTATAGATGAAAACACCTTTGCGGAAAAGGTTGAATATTATTTAGCTCACGAAGAAGAACGGCTTAAAATTGCTGAAGCAGGCTATAAAATGGTTCGTTCTAAACATTCCACAGCCCACAGAGTTCGTCAATTTTTAGATATATTAGATACCTTTAAATTAACACGAAACGGTGAAAAAGTCGGTATGAAAATATATAGTTAATATCCAGGCTTTTTCTACAGCAATGCTGGGAAAAAGCCTTTTACTTTACTTGCAGATTTTCAATAGCCTATTCCTCACCCTCTTCATCATCATATCCATAATCCTCATAGTACTCATCCTCAATTTCCTTTCTAGCTTCTATGAACTTACTTTCAGTTATACCATCATATATAATCTCTAGCTTATATCTTTTATTTTTGCTAAGGCCATTGATAATAATTTCCCCTTTGCTATTTGTATATCCTTCCCCTAGAAAATGTAATGAATTATCATTGTTTTCTCTATAAACCTTTACCAAAGCTTTATTGACTAAATTTCCATCCCAATCCTTAACCACTACCCTTATCCTTCTTTTGGGATTTACCCCCCCTTCTTCCTTCGTAACAGCCAAATATTTATCTAATAGTGAACTCATTATACTTCCTCCTAATTCATAATCCTCAAAAATACTAAAGATAAACCATAGTATAAAATATGACATTATCACTATATTTGTTCAGAATAACTAGGAGGCTATATGAATAATGTACCGAGAAAAATAATATATATAATGAGAAGCACTTCATAAGAGGTTAGTAGAAATGCTACGTAATTTTATAAGCGTAACAGGCATTACTCAGGAAAATGATCTGCCTAAAAAGGCAAAGGGAGAACTGTTACAACATTCTGAAGTCGACTATATATTTATACCTAGCAATCGGCCTAGAGTAAAAGAGCTAACTCATATAAGCATCAGTGTAGATATAAAAAATCATAGAATTATAAAGGGCCCCAAAGGTAACATATTAATTTTAGACGGTCTAAAAAAGCTTAAAGTGTGCTATTTGCCTGAAAGCCGCTCTAAAAGAACGCTTCAAGTGGAACTATACCTGCCTTATAACACACACCTGGAATTGCCAGATGAAGTAAAGGATATAGACAATGTGGATATTTATATAGGAGATGCCTATTTTGAATTGATTGAAGGCAGAAAAATATACAGCTTTGTTTTCTATATCCTTGATGTTCAATTAAAAAGTGAGCAGTCTTTTAGAAAGGATTTAGATGAGAAGTTAGAAGCAGAGAATAAAGAAATACCAGAAAATGCACTAAAAGAAAATACTCCACCACCTTTAGATACCGCAGAAGACTTTCTCACTGAGCTGCAAAAGGCTCTTCTTCCCCTTACCAGTAATGAGGCCGAATTTAGTTTTGAAGATGATTTAGATGAGAGTAATTACGATGAGGAAAAATCTGATGATAAAACTAATGGGGAGACTTAATAAAGCCTTCCCATTAACATTTTTCCAATAGAATTTTGCCAAAGTTTCTTCCAAATTCAAAGCATTGTTGAAGCTGATACTCATCTGGCATATATTTAATTTTTAGTCCTTCCTGCACTACTTCAATTTTAGCCTTTGTTAGGTAGTCTGATAGCAATTTAGGAGATTCTCCGCTCCAGCCGTAGCTACCAAAGGCCGCTCCAATTTTATTAATAAACTTTAAACCTATTAGCTCTTCTATAATGGGCATCAATGATGTAAGGAGTCCATTATTAACAGTAGAAGAACCAACCAAAACTCCCTTAGCCTTAAAGACCTCTGCTAATATATCATTCTTATCTGCAGTGGCAGTATTAAATATTTTATACTCTACTCCCGCTGCTCCTACTCCCTTACCTATGTGTTCTGCCATATTGTGAGTGGCTCCCCACATAGAATTGTAAATTATCACCGCCCTTTTTTCTGATATTCCTTTCGCCCATTCATAGTACTTCTCCACTATTTGCATAGGATTCCTTCTCCATATAATACCATGGCTAGGTGCTATTATATCTATCGGTAAGTTAAGCCCTTGAAGCTGCTCTATCTTTTTAGTTACAAGTCTACTAAAGGGAGTTAATATATTTGCATAATACTTCAAGGCCTCCTGATAGACTTCCGCCTCATCAACTAAATCATTATAAAGCTCTGAAGATGCAAAATGCTGTCCAAAGGCATCATTTGAAAACAATATATTATCCTCAGTTACATATGTAAACATGCTATCTGGCCAGTGTAGCATTTGAGCTTCTATAAAAATTAAATCTCTTTTCCCTATATTAAGCCTTTCACCTTGTTGAACTACCTTCAGCTTCCAGTCCCTATGATAATATTCTTTAATACTTTCTGCTCCTTTTTTAGACACTATAATAGTGGCCTCTGGTACATATTCCATTACCGTTGGCAAAGCTCCAGAGTGGTCAGGCTCCAAGTGGTTCATAACTATATAATCAATTTTTCCTATATCCACTACCTCTTTAAGGTTTTCTAAAAACCTATCCGTTAAAGGCTCCCACACCGTATCTATAAGCACCGTTTTCTCATCCTTAATTAGATAGGCATTGTAGCTGCTACCCCTATGGGTAGAAAGCTCATAACCATGAAAATGACGCACCTTCCAATCAGTGGCCCCTACCCAATATATATCCTTCTTAAGCTCTTTCATAAAACATACCTCCCGCTAATTTATACTAAGCTTAATATTAGCAACTTTAGGAGGTTTTATCCTATAAATCAACTGTTTTTTAAACCAAATCAACATAGGTAAGAATTTAACTATTGACGATTAATATAAAAAAACTACCAAGGTTAAGGACTTCTAAAAGTCATTAACCTTGATAGTTAGTCGCCATATTTCGTCATAAACCGCATGCCCCTGGGGCGAGTTCGTGAATAAATAGCCCGCTTCTAAGCTTTGGCTCAAACCAAGTAGATTTTGGAGGCATTACCTCTCCTGCATCAGCTATTGCCATCAAATCCCCTATAGTAGTTGGATACATAGAGAAGCCTATCTTCATATCTTTATTTGCTCTTCTTTCTAGCTCTTTTAAGCCTCTGATTCCTCCTACAAAGTCAATTCTATCGCTGGTACGTGGGTCCTCTATTCCTAGGATAGGTCTAAGAAGATTATTTTGCAATATGGACACATCTAATCTTGCAACAGGATCCTCTGCGTTAAATGTTCCTTCCTTGGCAACAAGCTTATACCATTTTCCTTCTAGGTACATGCCGAAGCTGTGCTTTTGTTCAGGCTTATATTGGCCTTCTCCTTCATATTCGCTTACAATAAAATTCTCAGAAATCTTTTGTAAATATTCATCCTTAGAAAGACCATTTAGGTCCTTAACAACCCTGTTGTAATCCATAATTCTTAAATCCTTATCTGGGAAAATAACAGACAAGAAATAGTTAAATTCCTCTTCCCCAGTGTAGTTTGGATTCTGTTCTCTTCTCATCATTCCTACTCTAACAGCAGAAGCTGCTCTGTGGTGTCCATCTGCTATATACAGGCTTTTTACACCTTCAAAATGATATACTAAAGCTTGAATGTCTTCTTCCTTATCTATTTTCCAAACCTGTTGTATCACTTTATCCTCAGAAGCAAAATTATACATAGGCTCCTTTTCAGTGTACTTATCTATAATCTTATTAATTTCATCACGACTTCTGTAAGTTAAAAAAATTGGTCCAGTATTTGCATTACAATAGTCTACATGGTTTATTCTATCCTGTTCCTTATCAGGTCTTGTATGCTCATGCTTTTTTATAACATTATTTCTATAATCATCAATAGATGTACATGCAACTATACCTGTCTGTGCTCTTCCATTCATTATTTGTCTGTATATATATAAATAGGGTTTCTCATCTCTTATAAAGATTCCTTTTTCAAACATGCTATATAGATTTTTCCTAGCTTTTTCATAAACAACCTTATCATATATATTTACTGATGGATCTAAATCAATTTCAGCTTTATCTACATGAAGAAAGGAGTATGGATTGTCTACAACCATTTCCTTAGCCTCTTCTGTATTCATAACATCATAAGGAAGAGCCGCAACCTTATCTGCCAATTCTGGTACAGGTCTCACAGCCTTAAAAGGTCTAATTATCGCCATTTATTTTTCACCTCAGTCTTTAATTTAAGATCCAATTATATATTTAATTTCTTTTACAAAAGGATATTCCTAAACAATATATATCGCATTGCCCTACTAAAGACTTCTGTAAAGAATCTCTGTAGAACAATGCGCTTATAGCTATATTAATATTTATTTAAAAAATTCTTCTATTATACTAACTATTTCCTCACCAATTCTCTTTTGAGCTTCAACGGTTTGTGCTCCTATATGAGGAGTTACAGATACCTTTCTGTGATTTACTAAAGCTTCGTTATTAGTAGGCTCTTCTACAAATACGTCTATACCTGCGCCAGCTAGCTTTCCACTATCTAAAGCCTCAATAAGAGCATCTTCATCAACAACTCCACCTCTAGCACAGTTTATAAGATATGATCCATCCTTCATAAGATCAAATTCTCTCTTACCAATAACAGTTCCCTTATTCTTATCTAATGGAATGTGTAAGGATAAGAAATCAGCCCTCTTTAAAACTTCATCAAATTCACAATATTCATATTCATCAAAGCCTTCAGCCTTACCTACTATATCATAATATACTATATTCATGCCAAGAGCGCTAGCCTTTTTTGCTAGTTCTTTAGCAATTCTTCCAAAGCCAATAAGACCTAAAGTCTTACCTGCAATTTCAACACCTTCATACTTTTTCTTTTCCCATTTACCATCTCTCATGGCTACGTTAGATGTACTAACAAATCTAGCTAATGCAAACATGTGTGCAAGAGCTAATTCTGCAACAGATGCGCTACTAGCATTTGGTGTATTGGTAACCTTAATTCCCTTTTCTGTAGCATAAGCAACATCGATATTGTCTACTCCAACTCCACCTCTTATTATAAGCTTTAATCTTGGATTTTCTAAAGCCTTGTCAATAATAGGCTTTCTAATTTTGGTAGCTGATCTTACCACTACTACATCAAATTGCTGTAAGGCTTCCCCAAGAGCCTCTGGCTCATAAAATTGCTCTACTACATCATAGCCTAGAGCCTTTAATTTTTCTATTGCGCTTTCCTCCATACCATCTGTTACTAATACTCTATACATTATTGACCCCCCATTTATTTATTACTTGTAAATGTAATCATTATAGTTAAACTATACTACACCCTACATCTACAAGTTCTTATATAATATCCTGCAATTTATTAAAATTTCATAAATCATTATACTACTAAATTAATATAATTGTCAAAACTTTATC
This sequence comes from Clostridium sp. UBA3947, assembly GCA_002385545.1. Lineage (GTDB taxonomy): Bacteria > Bacillota > Clostridia > Clostridiales > Clostridiaceae > Clostridium_AU. The sequence goes on along the minus strand of DGDR01000176.1, from coordinate 2,351 downwards.
TAATAGTTTTTTTGATTTATGCTTCAATTTTTTGCCCAATTTTAAATATGTCCGCAGACGATAAACATTTTATGATTATTGTCCATGAAAATTTTTTATTAAATTTAGTTTATTTCTATTTGATTCTTTATGAATTTTAAAAATTATGTTCTTTCATTTTTCTGAAAACTTTTCTTGTAATCCTTTAATTTTCACAAAATATAGCTTTTATAACAAATACTAATTTCTATTTAATGCTTCTGTAATACTGTGAAAGTAATTATTGCTGCATCTTCCCTTTTCCCAATGCTTGCAGCTTTCACAGCTTGATATAAGGGAAGAATTACTAAGCAATCTAAAACTAACATGAGGCTGATATTCTGGACAATTATCTGCTACCATACCCTTTAACTCTTCTGACAACATTGCTCTGCCCTCCATTAATCCATAATTTCAAAGCTTATTATTCCCACTGGTAGCAGCTATTATTAGAAGTTAGGGATTAGATGATAGATATTAATTTTTAACATTAAAAAACACCCTCGATGCTTAAATTTTAAGCCTAAGGGTGTGTATAATTGCTTTATATTAGTGCTGATTCTGTCTCTCTGCAATATCTTAATATTAAACAGCTACCTAAATTTCTTGGGCATCTTCTACATATACAGTTGTCCGCCTTGCCATCACATTTCTTTTCCTTATATTCTGGACAATGCTTACAATTGTCTCCTCCTACAGCCATTATTATCCTCCCCTATCCTATATTCTAGCCTGAATTTGAATATATTTAATATAAAAATTACAACATAAAAAAGGCGTAACTAAGTTACACCTTTCATTATACTATATTTAAGTTCTTTACTACTAATTTTTTGTTTCTAGCCAGCCTATATCCCTTGAAGGTTATTGCTTCTTGAGGACATATGCACATGCATCTCATACAAGTAACACAGTTACTATGAAAAACTACCTTTCCATTATCTAAAGTTATATTGCTACAAGGGCAATTTCGTAAGCACTTTCCGCAGCTTGTACAATCATCTGTACACTTTAAATATTTAACTAAATTAACTCTATTGTAACTGCTGACCATATCTTTAATTTTTTTTATGTATATTTGGGTCATAGGAGTATTTTCTATGCAGGTTCTTTCTAAAAGAAAGTCCTTAACAACACTCTTAATCTTATTAGCTGCCCTTGCCATAATTTTGATAGAAGTCTTATCCACAAAGACATTTACCCCATTTTTAAACTTTAGATTGGGTGGCATAATTATATTTACTTGGGATATAAGATTATATCCCTTATTCTTTATTAGCTTTCCTAATAAATCTAGGGCAGCAGAATTTCCCCAGGTGTTCGTGGCAAAAACAATACAATTTATTTTACTAGTAGCTTCCGGTAAAGCTTCAGCAAACTTATTAATAATCCTAGGTGTATTATCAAAATATATTGGAGTTCCTATTATAAAAAAATCGTATTGATTTTCTACCCAACTTACCTTCTCTAAGTTTATAGTATCAAGATCAATTTCATACTTATCAAAATACATCTTAAACTTATCAGCTACCCATTTTGTATTGCCAGTACCACTAAAGTAGTAGATCACACCTTTCATAAAATCACCCATTTTATACTAATACTTTTTATTCGTTATATTCATCCTTATATCTGTCCCTATACTTATTCATTAGCATATTCATAATAGTTGCTGTTGTAGGAGGAGTATAGGTTATAGCATTAGCACCTGCCTCAATTGTTTCTGCAATACTCTCGTCAGTAGGTCCACCTGTTGCGATTATAGGAAATTCAGGGAACTCCTTTCTAATCTTTTTAACCAAAGCAGGAGTATTCTTAGCAGCAGAAACATTTAAAATGCTAGCTCCAGAATCAATTCTAGCCTTTACATCCTCATATTCAGATATAACTGTAACTATAATTGGAATATCAATAGTATCTCTCATAGCTTCTAAAATTTCATTAGAAATAGGATTATTAACTACAACCCCCATAGCCCCTTTAAACTCAGCATCTAAGGCTAAATTAACAACTCTCTTTCCCATAGTAGTTCCGCCACCAACACCACAAAAAACTGGCACATCGGCTGCTTCTACTAAGGTTTGAGTTATTAAGGGCTGAGGAGTAAAAGGATATACTGACATAATAGCATCTGCATTAGTATTTTTTATAATTGCAACATCTGTAGTAAATATAAATGACTTTAATCTCTTCCCAAATACCTTTATCCCACTAGCTTCTCTGATAATATTAGGAACTTCAATAATATGACTCCTTAATATCCCTTTTACTTCAGGTACATACTTTGCCATACCTATTCCTTCTTTCTAATATGAGGAAATTGCACAATTAAA
>DGDR01000228.1:691-32321 GCA_002385545.1 Clostridium sp. UBA3947 | reverse complement strand
AGAGATGATGCGGCAGGAGAGGCATACGACAAAGTAGCAAGAGCCTTAGGTTTAGGCTATCCAGGTGGCCCAGCTATCGATAAGCTAGCAAAAGAGGGTAATGAAAATGCTATTAAATTCCCTAGATCCAATTTTCATGAGGAAACCTTAGATTTTTCCTTCAGTGGCCTAAAATCCGCAGTGCTTAATTATTTAAACAAGATGGAAATGACCGGACAAGAAGTAAATAAAGCAGATGTAGCAGCATCCTTTCAAAAGGCTGTAGTAGATGTGCTTACAGATAATGTGATAAAGACCTGCACCATGAGGAAGGTTAACAAGATTGCCATAGCTGGCGGAGTAGCTTCTAATACTGCTTTAAGAAATAGCCTAATTAAGGCTGGTGCTGAGCATAATATAGATGTGTTATTTCCACCACCTATACTATGCACTGACAATGCAGCTATGATAGCCAGTGCAGCATATTTCGAATATATGAGAGGGGTACGATCTCCTCTAGATTTAAACGCTGCACCAAATCTAAAGCTAGGTGAAAGATAAATTGTAAGGGAGTGGTCGGATATCAGATATCTGTTATCCGGCCGCAATTGCCAGAATCCCTCTTTACTAATTAAGCTCAAAGGTTGAGCTATCTGTATAATTCCAATCTTTTCTTAAGCCTTTTAAGTCTTCCATAAGCTTAAATAAGGCTAAATCTTTTTGTTTTGCTTCTAGCATAATATCAATATCTCTATTATAAGCCTTGCAAATTTCTATAAAAGATATAAAGTCCTCAGCTGCTATAAAATCAGAATTTTTTCGGTCTAGAGCACCATCTTTAGGGCTGGAAAAGTGCATTTTTGGTGGTAGCTGTTCCTTATCCCAAGTGGCGAGTATTTCTCCTAGCAAATCCTCTAAATTTTCTCCATTATTATTGCAATTGTGATGATGTACATCAAGAACCATTGGTAGTTTTAGGCTTTTACATAGTTCTAAGGTTTCTGCTGTGGTAAAGGTTTTGTCATCATTTTCTAGCATAAGTCTACGGCCTATTTCTGCTGGTACCTTTTCAAAGTTGCTAATAAATCTTTCTATGGCAAGCGCCTTACCGCCTTCACCGCTGCCTACATGAAGCACCATCTTGCCTAGAGGATAGTTCATATCCTCAAAGAGCTTTACATGAAATTGAAGATTTTTTATGGAGTTATCTACCACTGTGGGCTTTGAGCTGTTTAATACATTGAATTCATTAGGATGGGTATCCACCCTTAACTTATTTTCCTTTATAAAGCTGCCAAGCCTTTCAAAGTCCTTTTTAAATATCCTTCTATAATCCCAATTACTTACCTCAGGATGAGTTGCCAAAGGTACTAGGGCAGAGGTGATTCTATAAAAGTGTATTCCTTGCTCCACATTGTATTTTAAGATTTTATAAAGATTATTTAAGTTGTTTAAGGTTGTAGTTTTTAGCTTTTCTAATTGCCTTTTCTCAGAGGGAAGCTTTTTAAACAAAGTATAAGTGACATTGCTGGAGCTAGTAGTTTTCGGTAGATTTAAGGCTATTGCAACATAGCCTAATCTTACTCGCATGAAAACACCTCATTTCATGAAAGGATTTTAATAATTCATAGCTTTAATTTTATTGTTCTCAAAAGAAAGTACAAAGTTGCAAAAATTATAAATACAATTACAATAGTTCATATTTTATATATGGATTATCTATGTTATTATCATATATGGAAGTTAATATCTTGGAGGGATATAAATTTGAAATTAGGTTTTTCAACGAACAGTTTTTATAGATATATACATAGACGAAAGAAAACACCAGAGAAGGTTCTGGAGTTCATAGTATTTTTTATCATATTTATATTATTTGTTGGTTTAATATATCAATTTATTGCGACGCAAGTGGACAAAGGTAAATATAAAATGAAAGGAAAGCTGGTATCAGTAGGTAGTTATAGAGTATTTACTAATACTTCTGGTTCAGGCTCCTATTCAATAGTATTTATTAGTGATATGAATACCCCTGTTGAGCAGTGGAATCGAGTAAAGGAAGAAATAGAAGGGGATTATAGGCTATTTTGCTACGATAGAAATGGATATGGTTGGAGTGACTCATCTGGGGATGAAGTAGATATGAAAAAAACCATCTCAGAGTTAAAAACAGCCTTGTCAAAGTCTGGAGTGTACTCTCCTTATATTCTAGTAGGACATGGCTATGGTGGTTTGATAGCTACAGAATATGCTAAAAAGTATTCTGAAAATGTAGCTGGCGTAGTTTTGATAGATAGCCTCATGGAGGAAGAGATTAAATCAGAGGAATTTCAGAAGACTATAAATAAACAGGTGAGTAAGGCTAAGATAGGAAGATTTTTATCATATTTTGGGGGAATTAGGCTAGGTTATAAGACTAATATCTTAAATAATGATGAAGTTTTCTTAAAAAATATGTCTGATAGTGAAAAAGAACTATTTTTAAGCCATAGGGTAACCTCTAAGCATTGTACTGCCTATTATAAGGAGCTTCAGATCTTGCAGAATTATGAAGGCAATATCCAAGAGGAAAATGCTTTAGAAAATGTATTTGTTCAAGTGTTAACACCAGCTAAAAAGTATAATAATGAAGAAAAGGATAAGCAGTATATTAGCATGCAAGGGAATTTAGAAAAGCTATCGTCCAAGGCTGAGCAAGTGCTGGTAGAGGATAGTAGCAGCTACATTCAAGTGGACAGACCAGAAACAGTTATAAAGGCTATTAATAAGATAGTAAAGGAGTCAAGTAAACAGAAGAAATGAATGAAAGAGTTTATCATAGTTTAAAGATCTTATTTTTAATAGCGGCAGGAACAGTTGCTTATTTTTCGTATACTTTAGGCAGGAATACTAGTAAGCTATATTTCCTTGGATTTCTATTAGCTATAGTGCTTATATATGGCAGCTACTATTTTACAAAGAAAAGAGATAAACTAAAGGCTCTTAGAATTATAGAAGAAAACTGGGGACAATTTATCGATAAAAAAAGAAACCTAACAATTGTAAGAAGGTACTTTGATCTTTTAGCAAAGGAAAGTAAGGAAGTATATTTGGACGACCAAACCTGGGAAGATTTAGATATGAATGAGATATATACAATACTAGATAGAAATCTTACTAGCTCAGGTGAACAGGTCCTCTATCATATCCTAAGGAATCCTTTGTTTAAGGAAGAGCCACTGCGTTTTAGGGATAAAATAATTAGATTATTTCAAGAGGATAAGGAACTGAGAGAAAGAATACAGCTTGGTTTATACTATGTTGGCAGAATGAAGGATGATGATTTAAGTAATTTGCTCTGGAAGGAAGCAAAGATTCAGCCTTACATGAGGTTGATTTGTAATCTGGCAGTGGCAATGACACTTGTATCCTTGATTTTAATACCCTTTGTAGGTTCTGCAGCTTTTTTACCCATGGTTGCCTGCTTTGGTATTAACGTATATATCCATAGTAACCATGGAGTTAAGAATGAAGTAAGTATAAGAGCTTTAAGATATTTATCTGAATTAATTAGGTTTGCAGGTTCCCTTTCCAAAGAGGAAAACCCTGCTTTGAAGCCATATATAGATGAAGTGAAGGATATATATGAGAAGGTCAAAAGCATTGCAAAAGGTAATGGAAATATAGGTGTACCAGAAGGCGTCGATTTAATTTATGATTATGGTAGAATTTTACTGCTTATAGAGGAAAGAAGCTACTATAGAGTAATAAGAGATATAAATAATAATAGAGAGCTATTAAAAAGATTATATAGAATAGTAGGGGAGCTAGACTGCTTTATTTCAATAGCTTCATACCGAGAAGAATTGGAAAAGTTTTCGACGCCAGGCTTTATAACAGGACAATTAGGCATAAAGGTGGAAGGCTTAATACATCCGCTTATAGAAGAACCTGTGCCTAATGATATATCCATAGGACAGGGCGGAGTAATTATTACAGGCTCTAATATGTCAGGAAAGTCAACCTTTTTAAGATCAATAGGTATTTGTGCTCTTTTTGCCCAAACCTTCTATATGGTACTGGCAGATAAATATGAGGCTCCTTTCTACCATATAATGAGTTCCATAAGTCCTAGCGATAGTATAGTGGATGGAAAGAGCTACTATTTAAGAGAAGCAGAGTCTATATTGAGGATAATAAAACAATGTGGGCAAAAGCACCCTATATTATGCATCGTTGATGAAATATTTAGAGGTACAAATCCTGTAGAAAGAATCAGTGCTTCTGCAGAAATAATGGATTATATAATAAGTAATAATGCCACAGCTATAATTGCTACCCACGATTTAGAATTAACGGAGCTTATGCAAAGTAGATATGAATGCTATTACTTTGCTGAAGATGTAAACAGTGATGAAGGAATTAAATTTGATTACAAAATAAGAAAGGGAGTTTCTAATACTAGAAATGCTATTAAACTGTTAACTTATTTGGGTTATCCGGAAAGTATAGTGAAAAAAGCTGAAGAGAGGATAAATTAAAAATAAAAAGATTCAGTCATGCACATTTAGGCAGGCTGAATCTTTTTTTCGTAAATTAGATGATAGAATCAGATTCTACTCTGTAAGGGCATATTGTAAAACCAGTCTGGTAGTCGCCTCTAAGGATTCCATATGGGTTCTTTCGTAACCGTGAGAAGCAAATACTCCTGGCCCGATTAGAGCGGTCTTTATATCCCAACCAGCGCTGAGAGCAGCGGAGGCATCGGAGCCATAGAAGGGATAGATATCGATTTTGTAAGGTATATTATTTTTGGAGCAAATATCAACAAGCCTCTGACGCAATTCGTAGTCATAGGGACCAGAGTAATCCTTTGCGCAAATACATACAGCGTATTCAGAGGAATTTTGGTCTAAGCCCGGTGCTCCCATGTCTACAGCAATAAATTCCTTTGTTTTTTCTGGAATACCTGCAGTGGCGCCATGACCAACCTCCTCGTAATTACTGATAAAAAAGTTTACGGTATAAGGCAAGCTTAATTTATGTTCATGTATATATTCAATGCAATATAGGAGAGAGGCAGCACTAGCCTTATCGTCTAAATATCTGCTTTTGATAAAGCCGCTGTCAGTAATCCTAAATCTAGTATCTATACATATAAAGTCTCCTACAGCTATGCCAAGCTTTTCTACATCCTCCTTTGATGAGACCTTTTCATCTATAATTACTTCCATGTTTTCAGGAATTCTTTTTAACTCTCTAGCTTCATTGCCGCTAATGTGTACTGAAGGTTTTGTAGTCTGAATTGTTCCGCTGTAGCATTTACCGTTGGAACATTCAATGGTGCAGTTTTCACCTTCTATAGAATTCATCATAAAGCTTCCAATAGGCAGTAAGGAAAGAGTGCCCTTAGAGCTTATATTTTTTACAATGGCGCCTAAAGTATCAACATGAGCGGAAAAGGTTCTTTCATAATCCTTATTTCTTCCTTCAAAGGTAACTATGAGGGCTCCTTTATTTGTGGTTTTATAAGGAACTTGAAGCTTTGTTAGTTCCTCCTGTATATAAGCCATAACCTTATGGGTATAGCCAGAAGGACTACCTATGGAAATCAAGTTTTTTAGATAATAAGTTAATTTATCCTTATCAATGTTTAGCATATTATCACCTCGTCAAAGTATATCAATGGATTCCAAAATATTATAGCACAAAAGCTATAGACTGTAATAAAAAAGTAGAGAATATAATTGACAAGCTGTCTTAATACTGGTAATATTTTAGTATATTAGCATGATAAAGCGATAAAGTTGGGGGCTGAGTTAATGGGAAGATGGAAAAAAAGTATACCTGAGGGTACAAGAGATATACTCTTTTTAGATTGTGCTGACAAGAAGTATGTGGAAGGCTTACTCAAGGGAGTTTATTTGCAAAGGGGCTTTATGGAGATTATTACTCCTACCTTAGAATTTTATGATGTATATGCAGGGGATAGCTTGTGGATTGATCAGGAGAATATGTATAAGCTATTTGATAACAAGGGTAGGATTTTAGTGCTTAGGCCTGATATTACTACGCCTATAGCCAGATTAGCTGGAACCAAGCTAAAGGACAGCTTTTATCCCTTGAAATTATGCTATTGCCAAAATGTATATAGAACCAATGAGGACTTAAATGGTAAAAGGAATGAGTTTACTCAATCAGGGGTAGAGCTAATTGGTTGCAAGGGCTTAAGAGCAGACGTTGAAGTTATAATTACAGCGGTAAAAGCTCTTTTAGTAGCTGGTGTTGAGAACTTTAAATTAGAGTTAGGACATATAGGCTTCTTTAAGGGTATTATGGATGAACTACCCTTGGAGTTAGAAGATAAAGAAAAGATTCGTAGATTTATAGAAAATAAAAATTTTGCTGCCCTCAGAGATTTTCTAAATGAAAGGGTAGAGATAATAGGTAAGGAAAAAATAGAAGTTTTAAATATGCTTCCAGCTTTGTTTGGAGATATATCCCTATTAGAAAGGGCTAAAAAGCTAACCTCCAATCCTACAGCCTTGGAGGCACTTAATGATATCCAAAAGATATACAAGATGCTGGATGATATGAAGCTTAGTAAATACATTTCCTTAGATTTAGGGATGGTGCATCATATAAATTATTACACAGGCTTAATTTTCAGAGCTTATATTGATGGGGCTGGTTATGATGTACTTTACGGTGGAAGATATGATGGCTTAGTTAGTAATTTTGGCTTAGAAGTACCAGCTACAGGTTTTGCTATAAATGTTGATAGCATTTTAGAAGTGTTAAAGAAGCAAAATCATCATATTAGCGGAAGCATAAGTCCTGATTACATTATTCACTGCAGGGAAGAAAAGCTAGGCTTTGGCAATGAGCTTCTCGAAGCACTAGTTCAGAAGGGATATACCTGTGAATTATCCCTATATTCAGAAAAGGGAGCCACTATAGATTATGCAAAAAATAGAGGAGTGGAGAATGTCTTGTTCCTAGAGGGTGAAGAAGTATATAGATATGACATTACTAAAGGTACTATGGTAGGCTTGTTTAAAATGGAGGAAGATATATGAAAAATTTAAAAATAGCCTTGACCAAAGGTCGTCTTGAAAAAGGTGCTGTAGAAATCTTTGAAAAGGTAGGAATAGATTGTAGTGTTCTTAAGGATAAGGGAAGAAAACTCATATTCCATCAGGATGAGTACAACTTAGATTTTTTCCTTGCCAAGGCTAATGATGTAGTAACCTATGTGGAGCATGGTGTAGCGGATTTAGGCATAGTAGGTAAGGATACCCTAATGGAGGTTGGTGGAAGCTACTATGAGGTGGTGGACTTAAAGATTGGTAAATGCAAATTTGTAGTAGCAGCTAAGGGGGATACTAACTTATATAGTGGGTATAATCACAAGAAAATTGCTACAAAATATCCAGAGGTGGCTAGAAGACACTTTGCCAGCAAGGGCATGGATGTAGAAATTATTAAAATAGAAGGTTCTGTGGAGTTAGCTCCAATATTAGGCCTGGCTGATGCCATAGTAGATATTATGGAAACTGGTACTACCTTGAAGGAAAATGGTCTAGTGGTTTTGGAGGAAGTATGTCCAATCAGTGCCAGAATAATTGCCAATGTGGCTAGTTTAAAAATGAAAAAGGCAGAGATGGAGCGACTAATTAATAAGGTTCAAAACTATGTTGATGGGGGTAAGGAAGAATGATTGAAATTATAAAGGCTGATGGGGTCATAGAAAAAGAGTGTATTGATAATTTAAAAAATAGAAGTGACGAGGTTCAGCAGGAAGTACAGCAAATTGTAGATAGTATATTAAGAGATGTTAAGAAAAATGGAGATAAAGCTCTTAGAGAATATACTGCTAATTACGATGGTGTTAATATACAGGATTTCCTTGTTAGTAAAGAAGAAATAGAAGAGGCTGTAAATTCTGTAGATAAGGATTTTCTGAAGGCCTTAAACACAGCTAAGGATAATATATGGTTTTATCACGAAAAGCAAAAGCAGCGCTCCTGGATGGTTACCAAAGAGGATGGAGTGTTGCTTGGACAACAGGTAAGACCCTTAAAAAATGTGGGCTTATATGTACCTGGTGGTACTGCAGCTTATCCATCATCGGTGCTTATGAATGCTATACCAGCAAAGGTGGCAGGGGTAGAAAATATAGTTATGGTGACACCACCATCAAAGGATGGAAAGGTGAATCCTAATATTTTAGCCGCTGCAAAAATTGCTGGTGTGGACAAAATATATAAGGTGGGAGGAGCTCAAGCTATCGGAGCTCTAGCCTATGGTACAGAAACCATACCTAAGGTTGATAAAATTGTAGGACCAGGTAATATTTTTGTAGCTACTGCAAAAAGAAGTGTGTATGGTATTGTGGATATAGATATGATTGCAGGGCCAAGTGAAATTCTTATTGTGGCAGATAAGGATGCCAATGCAGAATATATTGCAGCAGATTTAATGTCGCAAGCGGAGCACGACGTTTTATCCTCTGCAATTTTGGTAACGGACAATGATGATTTAGCCTACAGGGTTAGAGAGGAATTAATATCTCAAGTAAAGTCAATGAGCAGAAAGGATATTATTGCAAAGTCCATAGAAAATTACGGTGCTATCATCGTAACAAGCAGTATAAAGGAGTCCTTGAAAATTGCTAATGAGATTGCACCTGAACATTTGGAATTGATGGTTAAGGAACCAATGAGATACTTAGGGGATGTAGAAAATGCTGGTTCTATATTCTTAGGAGCATATGCACCAGAGCCATTAGGAGATTATATTGCAGGGCCAAACCACGTATTACCAACCAGTGGAACGGCTAGATTCTTCTCACCTTTATCTGTAGATAGCTTTATTAAGAAATCAAGTTACTTGTACTATACAGAGGAAGCCTTCTTAAAGATAAGCAAGGAAGCAATTACCCTAGCAGAAACAGAAGGGTTGACTGCTCATGCCAATTCCTTAAAAGTGAGGTTAAAGTAATGGGAAAGCTAATTATTAACGATAAGCTAAATAGAATTGAGCCTTATATAGTGGATAAGACGGAATATAGTGTGAAGCTAGATGCTAACGAAAGCTTTTTGAATTTTCCTCAGAGCTTAAAGGAAGAGTTAATGGATGCCTTGATGAAGGTTTTATACAATAGATATCCTGATCCTGAGTCAGAGCAGCTGTGCCGCTTATATGGTCAGTACTGTGGAGTAGATTCAAAATATATCTTAGCAGGTAACGGTTCTGATGAAATTATTCAAACCTTAATGAATGGGTTCTTAAATTGTGGAGATGCGGTGCTAACCTTAAAGCCTGATTTCTCCATGTATAAGTTTTATGCTTCCTTACTGGGAGCCTATGTATATGAGTATGACTTAGACGAGAACTTAACCTTTGACCTAGAGGATTTTATTAGAGTAGCCTTAGATGAAGAGGTAAAGATAATTATATTTTCAACACCTAATAACCCTACTGGGGCTGTAGTGAGCAGGGAACATATCATTAAAATTGTAGAGGAAACCGATGCCCTTGTAGTTGTGGACGAAGCCTATTTTGAATTCCATGGCGAAACGGTAGTAGATTTAATTACTAAGTATGAAAATTTAGCGGTTTTAAGAACCTGCTCCAAGGCTATGGGGCTAGCGGCTGCTAGGGTAGGCTTTATCATAGCTGGGGAATCCATAATCAGAAACTTTAAGAAGGTGAAGGCACCCTACAATGTAAACTCCTTGTCTCAGGCAACTGCTTCAGTGATGCTAAGACATCCAGAAATTATTAAAGATAATATTAAGCAGATAGTGAAGGAAAGAGACTATTTGTATCAAGAGCTCTGTAAGCTACAGCAGAACGATAGCTTCAAGGTTTATCCTACCTGTGCAAACTTTATTTATATAAAGACTGAAAGGGCAAAGGAATTGAATGAGGCTTTGAAAAAGCAGGGAATAGCAATCCGATGCTTTGGGGAAAGCTTAAGGATAAATGCTGGTAGCAGAGAGGAAAATCTTAGACTTATAGAGACTTTGAGTTGTGCATTAAAGGATCTGAAATAAGGATAAAAGGAGGAAGGGCTGTAGCCCGGAAGGATTATGAGTAGATGTTCTCAAAAGGAAAGAGAAACAAAGGAAACAGATATAATGGTAGAAATAAATTTAGATGGAGAAGGTAAATGTAGCATAGATACAGGCATAGGCTTTTTTGATCATATGTTAAACCTAATGGCTGTTCATGGAGCAATGGATTTAAAGGTAAAGGCTAAGGGCGACTTGTATGTTGATTGTCACCATACAGTAGAGGATGTAGGTATTACCTTGGGGGCCTGCATAAAAGAAGCCCTTGGAGATAAGGTTGGCATAAAAAGGTATGGTACAGCCTATACACCTATGGATGAAAGCTTGGCTTTTGTGTCCTTGGATATAAGTGGCAGACCCTACTTGGTTTTTGATGGGGACTTTACAGTAGATAGAGTTGGAGATTTAGATACAGAAATGGTGGAAGAGTTTTTTAGGGCCTTAGCCTTTAATGCAGGTATTACTCTTCACATAAAGATTATGTATGGCAAAAACAATCATCACAAAATTGAAGGGATTTTTAAAGCCTTTGGTAGAGCTTTAAAGGAAGCAATGACTATAGATGAAAATATAAAGGGAGTCATGTCTACAAAAGGCGTGCTATAAGGGGGGCTAATTTTGATTGGCATTATTGATTATGGTATGGGGAACCTTAGAAGTGTAGAAAAGGCATTAGAAGCATTGGGGTATAAGGCCTTTATTAGCAATAGGGCAGAGGAGTTATCAAGGGCAAAGGCTCTTATTTTGCCAGGGGTAGGAGCCTTTCCTGATGCCATGAAAAACTTAAAGGAGGAAGCCTTGGATTTATTAATCAAGGATTTTGCTAAGGATAATAAGCCTATTTTAGGTATATGCTTAGGAATGCAGCTCTTATTTGATGTTAGCTATGAGGTTGAGAAATGTGAAGGCCTAGGCATTATAAAAGGGGAAATTCAAGAGCTACCCAATTACGTTAAGATTCCTCATATGGGATGGAATAACTTATACTTTGATAATCCTTGCAAGCTATTAGAGGGGATTAATAATGAAAGCTTCGTGTATTTTGTTCATTCCTACTATGCAATTGTTAAGAATCCAGAGGATTTAAAAGCCTGTACTCTTTATGGAGTTAGGGTTCCAGCAGTGGTCAGTCGGGGAAATGTCTTTGGAACTCAGTTTCATCCAGAAAAAAGCGGTGATACTGGTATGAAGATATTAAAAAATTTTGGGGAGTTGGTAAAGTGATTATTATTCCAGCTATAGATATTAGACAAGGCAAATGTGTTAGATTATATCAAGGAGACTTTTCAAAGTCCACCAAAGTAGCAGAGGATCCAGTGAAGGTAGCAGAAAGCTTTCAGGAAACAGGAGCTCAATATATTCATATGGTGGACTTAGATGGTGCCTTGGAGGGCAGACCAGTAAATGAGGATATTATTATTAATGTAGTTTCTCAGGTAAAGGTGCCAGTGGAGCTTGGGGGAGGCATAAGAGATCTGAGGACTATAGATAGATTAATTAATAAAGGTATTAGCAGAGTTATACTAGGCAGTGCTGCCTTGAAAAATCCACAAATGGTGATGGAAGCAGTAAAGGAATTTGGACATCACATAGCAGTAGGTATAGATGCAAAGAATGGCAAGGTGAGCATAGAAGGCTGGTTAAATACCAGTGATGTTGACTATATAGATTTTGCACTTAAAATGGAGGATATCGGTGTAGATAATATAATCTTTACTGATATAAGCAGAGATGGCACCTTGAAGGGGCCAAACCTTGAGCAATTACGAGCTTTAAAGGATAAGGTAAGCTGTAAAATAACTGCTTCTGGTGGTATCAAGGATATAGAGGATATCAAGGCCTTAAAAGCAATGGATCTCTATGGAGCTATAACTGGAAAGGCTATTTACGATGGTACTCTTTCCTTGGCAGAAGCTTTAAAAATATAAGGAAGGTAGGGTATGCAATATGCTCACTAAGAGAATCATTCCCTGTTTAGATGTTAATATGGGGAGAGTTGTTAAGGGTGTAAATTTTGTAAATTTAAAGGATGTAGGAGATCCAGTGGAAATAGCCCAGTACTACAATGAGCAAGGTGCTGATGAGTTGGTCTTCTTAGATATAACCGCCACCCATGAAGGCAGAGGAACCATGATTGATGTTGTGGAAAGGACTGCTGAAAAGGTATTTATTCCTTTAACTGTAGGAGGGGGCATAAGAGATATAAATGATTATAAGGAGATTTTGAGAGCTGGGGCCGATAAGGTATCAGTAAACTCAGCGGCAGTAAGGGATAAATATTTAATTAGCAGGGCAGCAGACAAGTTTGGCAGTCAATGTGTTGTGGTGGCAGTGGACGGAAGAATTCGTGAGGATGGCAGCGGTTGGAATGTGGTTATTAACGGAGGAAGAATTGATACAGGCTTAGATTTATTAGAATGGGTAGTGGAAGTTGAAAAGCTTGGAGCAGGTGAAATACTACTAACTAGTATGGATGCTGATGGAACTAAGAATGGTTACGATATTCCCTTAACTAAGGCTGTGGCTGAAGCAGTAAATATTCCTGTAATAGCCTCTGGCGGCTGTGGAAAGCTAGAGCACTTTGCTGAGGTTTTCCATGATACCAATGCAGACGCCGCTTTGGCAGCTTCTTTATTTCATTATAAGGAGCTGACAATTAAAGAGGTAAAAGAATATTTAGCAAAAGCTAATATTCCTGTTCGACTATAGTAAATGAGGTGCAAAGATGACAATAGATAATATTAAATATAATAAGGATGGTTTGATTCCAGCTATAGTTCAGCATTATGAAACCAAGGAGGTTCTTATGCTGGCCTATATGAACGAAGAATCTATTAAGTTAACACTGGAAACGGGTAAAACCTGGTTTTATAGTAGATCTAGACAAAAGCTTTGGAACAAGGGTGAAAGCTCAGGACATTTCCAGTTTGTTAAGGAAATAAAAATAGATTGCGATAGGGATACTATTCTAGTGTTGGTAGATCAGGTGGGACCAGCTTGCCATACAGGGAATAATAGCTGCTTTTTTACGAATTTTGAGGATATACATAAGTGATGTTGAATTATGGGAGTTGCCGTAGAATAGGGCTAGTTATTTAGTATGTTGCTTTGTTTTAAAAAGTGTTGATGGACAATATCCTAATTAAGACTCAAGCTGGCGTAGCCCTTTTCTATATCAATATGCTTTGGAGAGGATTGATATTACTATGAATGAAAAGGTTATAGAAGACTTGTATGAAGTGATAAAGGATCGAAGGGTAAATCCTATAGAAGGGTCCTATACTAAATATTTATTTGATAAGGGGATAGATAAGATATTGAAAAAGGTTGGAGAGGAAGCTACAGAAGTAATAGTAGCGTCAAAAAATGCAGATAAAACAGAGTTGATAACAGAAATTTGCGACCTTTGCTATCATATTCTGGTTCTTATGGCGGAAAAGGACATTAGCCTTGAGGAAATTAGAGTAGAATTAGAGAAGAGAAGGCAGAAAACTGCTAATAAAAAGTCTGAAAGGGCGGAAATAACTAATTTGTAGCCTTTATACCATAAATTAAACCTCTTTATGTTAGGTTTATGAAACCATAAAACATGAAGAAGGTTTATTTTTTATTTAAAATTGACATCATTTTGTCACAGCTTTGTCACAGGATTGTCACATAATAGTTTTATTATTAAAGCATAAAATTAGATTAGATGAAAAAATGCACTAAGGAGGTTTATATATGGATTTCAATAACTACAACAACAATAATGATTTGAATAATGAACATAAAGACTATATAGCAGGAGAAAACTTTTATATGTTTAATCCTCAAGTAGAAGAGAATTCTGGAAACACTATAGAAATGACTCCTGTAAATAATAATTATAGCGAACCCAAAAAGGTGAAGGTTAAAAGAAAAAATGTTGCATTTAGAAGGGCTATGTCCTATGTTTTAGTGGGACTAATATGTGCTACTGTAGGTGCTGGTGCTACTTTAGGTTCCACACTATACTTGCTACCAAAGATGGATTTCTTTGAAAATACCCCTCTATACGAAGCGGTATCCCAAAATGCTAGTAAAACTACCAACACCGTTAACTATGATTTACATCCTACTACAGTAGCAACAGAAGATGGAGCCTTGACCATAGCGCAAATAGCTCAGAAGGTTGGGCCAGCAGTTGTTGGTGTATCTACAAAAAGTGTAGCAGGTATAGATTGGTTTGGTAATGAACAAATTTCAGAGGGGATAGGCTCTGGAATGATTATAAATGAAGAAGGCTATGTGCTAACTAATCAGCATGTTATAGCTGGAGCTACTGAGGTAAAGGTTATATTTAACAGTGGTCAGGAAGTGGCAGCTAAGGTTGTAAACTCTGATGCTAGTCATGACATTGCCATAGTAAAAATTACAGAAAATGTGAAGGTTCCAGGAGTGGTGGAACTTGGAAATTCTTCAAGCCTGCAGGTTGGTGAAACTGTAGTGGCTATTGGTAACCCTCTTGGTAAGGAATTTTTAGGCTCTGTAACTAGTGGAATAGTTAGTGCCTTAAATAGAAACCTTGGAGATAAGGATATAGCATATATTCAAACCGATGCAGCTATAAATAGAGGTAATAGTGGTGGACCACTAGTTAATTCACGAGGACAGGTTATAGGAATAAATACTGCTAAAATTTCTAGTACCGGCACAGTTAGTGTTGATGGTATGGGATTTGCTATTCCAATAGATTTAGTAAAGGATAAAATAGGTGATTTATCTAAGCCAGTTCCAATGCTTGGTATTGCAGGACAAAGCATAGATAAGGAAACTGCAAAGAGAAGAGGACTAGTTGAAGGTGTGTTTGTAGCAGAGGTTCAGGAGTTTAGTGGAGCTCAAATGGGTGGTATAAAGGTCGGAGATATTATAGTAAAGTTTGATGGAAAGCCAGTAAAATCAATAGAGGATATTAATAAAATAAAGAGCAAGCATGCAATTGGTGATAAGGTAGAGGTAGAAGTATATAGATATACCGACGATGAATATAAAAAGCTACAGGTTAAATTAACAGAATAAAATACTGAATGGGAAGAAATTAAACAATTTCTTCCCATTCTTCATACAAGGCTTCTATTTCGGACTCTAGTTCTGTGATTTTATGGTGTACCTCTTGGCTTCTTGCTGGATTGGAGTATACCTCTTCTAAGCAGAGCTGTTGATTAAGCTCCTTTACTTCCTCCTCCTTATCAGCAATGAGCTTTTCCAAGGTTTTAATCCTCTTGGCCTTCTCCTTTTCTGCTTTTTCGAGTTCTCTTTTTTTTCTTTTCTCCTCTTGAAGCTTGGTTTTGGTTAAGCCAGTGTCTAAAGACTCTGCTCCTGTAGATTGGGTTGAGCTTTTTTTCTTTTCTACATAATAATTATAGTTACCTAGATATTCTTTTATTCCATCTTCATTGAGTTCATAGATTTTGCTTATAACCTTATTAAGGAAGTATCTATCGTGAGAGATTACCATTAAGGTGCCGTCATATTCCAGTAAAGCTTCTTCCAAGGCTTCACGGGACATAATATCTAAATGGTTTGTAGGTTCGTCTAATAGTAATAAATTATTTTTAGCAAGCATAAGCTTTAATAGATTGATTCTACATTTCTCACCGCCGCTTAAGGTAGATATAACCTTAAATACATCATCTCCGGTAAATAGGAAGGCAGCTAAGGCGTTTCTAAGCTCCGTTGTAGTCATTTCTGGGAAGCTGTCCCACACTTCATCTAAAACGGTTTTTTCTTCACAAAGGTCCGATTGCTCCTGATCGTAGTAACCGGGATGTACATTTTTCCCTATGTGAATAAAGCCGCTATCGCTTTTTACCTGTTCTAATATAATTTTAAACAGTGTAGTTTTTCCTCTGCCGTTATCTCCAATTAAGGCTGTTTTGTCTCCCCGTTTTACATCGAAGGACACATTTTTGAATAGGACTTTATCACCGTAGCTCTTTGAAAGATTCTCTGCATGGAGCACATCGTTACCGCTTTTTATTAAGGCCTCAAAGGAAATTCTTGCAGCTTTTTCATCAGAGACAGGAGCTTCTATACGGTCCATTTTAGCCAAGGCTTTTTCTCGGCTTTCTGCTGCTCTTATACTTTTTTCTCTATTAAAGGAACGGTATCGGGCTATTATTTCCTCTTGCCTTTTTATTTCAGCCTGCTGGATATTATAGGCTTTTAATTGAGCCTCGTAGTCCTTTTTTCTTAGCTCCAAAAACTTAGTGTAGCTAGCATTATAGCAGCTAATCTTACCTCTTGATATTTCAAAGGTGGCGTTAGTTACAGAATCAAGGAAAAATCTATCGTGGGAGATAACTACAACAGTTCCTTTATAAGCTTTTAAATACTCTTCAAGCCATTCAATGGCCTTTAAATCCAAGTGGTTTGTTGGCTCATCTAAGAGGATTAAATCGGATTTGGTCAAGAGCAATTTGCATAGGGCAAGCCTAGTCTTTTGACCACCGCTTAAAATGTTTATTTTCTTTGAAAAATCCTCCTCTGTGAAGCCAAGACCTGTAAGTACCCTATGAACCTCACCCTTATAGGTATAGCCACCTCTTTTTTCAAAGAGGTCGCAAGCTAGGGTATAGTCTTTAATGATTTTATTATGGTAGTCCTCCTTGGAGGCATCATAGGGTTCTGCCAACTTTTGCTCTAAATTCTTTATTTTATTTTCAAGGTCAATGAGGGGTTGAAATACAGTAAGGGCTTCCTCATATAGAGAATTATTGCTATCTAGAGATAGATGCTGGGATAGATAGCCAACGGTTTTATTTTTATCAATATAAACCTCGCCACTATCCTGTTGAAGCTCACCAGTTAATATTTTAAACAAGGTTGATTTTCCAGCTCCATTGGCTCCAATCAAACCAACCTTATCCCCTTCATTAATATTAAAGGTGATATCCTTTAATAT
Source organism: Clostridium sp. UBA3947 (assembly GCA_002385545.1). Classification (GTDB taxonomy): domain Bacteria; phylum Bacillota; class Clostridia; order Clostridiales; family Clostridiaceae; genus Clostridium_AU. Next base: position 15,359 of record DGDR01000228.1, on the reverse strand, counting down.
TTCATCTATTCCGTAGCTTTTACATACATTCTTACAACTTAGAATTATCATACTAATATCAATCCTTTAGGAAATTTTCTTATAGCTTTAGCTTTCTCTTGAAACACTTTATCATTATAATATGAATATATAGGACTTTCAAATGTTATTAAATAAATCAAAAACAGATTCTAGATTTTATTAATTACATTATTTATAATAATATTATAGCATTAGCTAATATAAACTAAGAATGTATTAATTGATAATTATACAACGTTAAACTGAATGTTTTCCTTTGGACAATAACATTGACAGTAGTAAGAGCGATATATGATAATAACTTATAGAGCTGTATAGAGTTGTATGTATAAGTAGTAGAAATTCATATACTATAATTAAAGAAATTGAGGAGTGTGCTATGGAACGTAAAAGGAATATTTCAATGGCAGTAATAAAAAGACTACCTAAATATCAAAGATATCTTAGAGAAATGCTGAATAATGATGTGGATAGAATTTCTTCCAAAGAGTTAAGCGAAAAAATAGGCTTCACTGCATCACAGATTAGACAGGATTTAAACTGCTTTGGTGATTTTGGGCAACAGGGGTATGGTTACAATGTAAGAGATTTATATAATGAGATAAGTTCTATATTAGGACTAAATAGAGTATACAAGGAAGTAATCATTGGTGCTGGTAACATAGGGCAAGCTATTGCCAACTATACTAGGTTTGATAAGTTAGGCTTCTCCTTAGAAGCAATATTTGATGCTAACCCTAAGCTAATAGGCCTAAGAATTAGAGATGTGGAAATTCAAGATATAGATCAATTGAGTAACTTCTTAAAGAATAATCATATAGATATTGGTGTTATATGTGTACCTAGAATAAATGCTCAAAAAGTATGTGATATGTTAGTAGAAGGTGGCGTTAAAGGAATTTGGAACTTTGCCCCTGTAGATTTAGTTGTACCAGAGGATGTAATAGTTGAAAATGTTCATTTAAGTGAAAGTATCCTAACCTTAACTTATCTATTAAATGAGAGGGACAAACAGAATAAATAAAGTGTCCGCTGGTGTTAAACAATTAACAATTAATTTTAACTAAATTGCATAAAATATGTTTATTTACTATTGAAAAGTTACTATACTATAGTTATAATTGTAATTGGAGCTAAATAGCTTCAATTATTTTTGTCTTGGATTGTTATAATATTAACAAAGCTATAAGGGAGGATTGCCAAATGGAATTAAAAAATGTCATAATAGAAAAACAGGGAAAAATAGCCATTGTAACAATAAACAGACCAAAGGCCTTAAATGCATTAAATTCTGAAACTTTAAAAGAACTTGATTACATAATTGCTGACCTAGAAAATGATGATGAAATTTATGCTGTGATTTTGACAGGAGCCGGTGAAAAAGCATTTGTTGCCGGAGCAGACATAACAGAAATGAAAGACTTAAATACTATGGAAGGAAGAAAATTCTCCATATTAGGAAATAAAGTGTTTAGAAGATTAGAAAACCTTGAAAAACCAGTTATAGCTGCAGTAAATGGCTTTGCTTTAGGCGGAGGCTGTGAGTTAGCTATGGCTTGCGACATAAGAATAGCTTCAGAAAAAGCTAAATTTGGACAACCTGAAACTGGATTAGGCATTACTCCTGGTTTTGGAGGAACTCAGAGATTACCAAGACTAGTTGGTACCGCTATGGCTAAGGAATTAATATATACAGGAAGAATGATTAAAGCAGATGAAGCCTTGAGAATAGGTTTAGTAAATAGAGTAGTAGAAGCTGATAAGCTTATGGATGAGGCTAAGAATATGGCTGAAACCATTGCTGCCAATGCACCAATTGCAGTTAAGCTTTCAAAGGCTGCTATTAATAGAGGTATGCAATGTGATATAGATACTGCAATCATGTACGAGGCTGAAGCCTTCGGTGAATGTTTCTCTACAGCAGATCAAAAAGAGGGAATGACAGCTTTTGTAGAAAAGAGAGAGAAGAATTTTCAAAACAAATAATTAGGAGGGCAATGAAGAATGGATTTTACATTATCAAAAGAACAAGAATTAGTTAGACAAATGGTAAGAGAGTTTGCCATAAATGAAGTAAAACCAATTGCAGCTGAGATAGATGAGACAGAAGAGTTCCCTATGGAAAATGTAAAGAAAATGGCTAAGCTAGGATTTTTCGGAATACCATTTAAGCCAGAATATGAAGGAGCAGGTGGTGACAGCCTATCCTATATATTAGCGGTTGAGGAGTTATCAAAGGTTTGTGCTACTACAGGAGTTATTCTTTCTGCTCATGTTTCCCTTTGTGCTTCTGTAATTGATGCTTTTGGAACTCCAGAGCAAAAGGCTAAGTATTTACCAGACCTAGCTAGTGGTAGAAAATTAGGTGCTTTTGGTTTAACTGAGCCTAACGCAGGAACAGACGCTGCTGGACAGCAAACTACTGCTGTTTTAGATGGTGACAATTATATATTAAATGGTAGCAAGGTATTTATAACAAACGGTGGAGTGGCAGATACTTTCATAATCTTTGCTATGACTGATAGAAGTCAGGGAACTAGAGGAATCTCTGCTTTCATAGTTGAAAAGAATTTCCCAGGTTTCTCAATAGGAAAGAAAGAAAATAAATTAGGAATTAGAGCATCCTCCACTACAGAATTAATCATGGAAAACTGCGTAGTACCTAAGGAAAACCTACTTGGAAAAGAAGGTAAGGGCTTTAGCATAGCAATGAAAACTCTTGATGGTGGAAGAATTGGTATAGCAGCTCAGGCTCTTGGTATAGCAGAAGGTGCCTTCGAGGAAGCAGTTAACTATATGAAGGAAAGAAAGCAGTTTGGTAAGCCATTAAGCTCATTCCAAGGCTTACAATGGATGATGGCCGAATTAGAGGTTAAGATTGAAGCTGCTAGAAACTTAGTTTACAAGGCAGCTTGGTTAAAGGATAATGGTCTACCATATACTGTAGATGCTGCAAGAGCAAAATTGTTCGCATCAGAAGTAGCTATGGAAGTTACTACTAAGGCAGTTCAAGCCTTCGGTGGTTATGGATACACTAAGGAATATCCAGTAGAAAGAATGATGAGAGACGCTAAAATAACAGAAATCTATGAAGGAACTTCACAGGTTCAAAAGATGGTTATCGCAGGAAATCTTTTTAAATAAAATTGGTGGGAGGAAGAGCAGATGAATATAGTTGTATGTTTAAAGCAAGTACCAGATACTACAGCGGTTAAAATAGATCCTAAGACTGGAACTCTTATTAGAGAAGGAGTACCTTCCATAATAAATCCAGAGGATAAGCACGCTTTAGAAGAAGCTTTAGTTTTAAAGGATAAGTATGGTGCAAAGGTAACAGTTATCAGCATGGGACCACCACAGGCAAAAAATGCTTTGAGAGAAGCTTTATCTATGGGAGCTGACGAGGCTATCTTAATAACAGATAGAGCCTTTGCTGGAGCAGACACTTTAGCTACTTCAGAAGCTTTAGCTGGAGCTATAAGAAAATTGGAATATGACATTATATTTGCAGGAAGACAAGCTATAGATGGAGATACAGCACAGGTTGGACCAGAAATAGCTGAGCATTTAAATATACCTCAGGTTACTTATGTTCAAGATGTTAAGGTAGAAGGAGACAAGTTAATTGTTAACAGAGCCTTAGAGGATGGATATGAAATAATAGAAGTTAAGACTCCAGTATTATTAACAGCAATAAAGGAACTAAACAAGCCAAGATATATGAATGCTAGAGATATTTTTGCTTCTGCCAACAAGGAAATAGTAACTTGGAGCGCTGACGACATAGATGTAGATAAGTCAAAGCTTGGTCTAGCTGGATCCCCAACAAAGGTTAAGAAGTCCTGGGCTAAAGAAGTTAAGGGCGGCGGAGAATTAATCAAAAGAGATGCTGAAGATGCAGCATCCTACATTGTGGTTAAGCTTAAGGAAAAACACTACATCTAATGGATTATGAGGAGGATTGTGAAATGAATTTAGCAGAATACAAAGGCGTTTGGGTATTTGCAGAGCAAAGAGAAGGCGTGCTTCAAAAGGTATCTCTTGAGCTTTTAGGAGAAGGAAGAAAGATAGCTGATAAATTAGGAGTAAAGCTTACAGCTCTACTTCTTGGACATAGTGTAGGGGATCTTGCTAAAGAACTAGTAGCATTTGGTGCTGATGAGGTTCTAGTAGCAGATCATGAATTGTTAAGCCATTACACTACAGATGGATATACTAAGGTTATTTGCGACCTTGCTAAAGAAAGAAAACCAGAAATAATTTTCATAGGAGCTACTTATGTTGGAAGAGATTTAGGTCCTAGAGTGGCAGCTAGATTAACTACTGGTTTAACTGCTGACTGTACTTCTGTAGATGTAGAAGAAGGTACTGGAAATTTAATGGCTACAAGACCAGCCTTTGGTGGAAACTTAATGGCTACAATTGCGTGTCCTGATCACAGACCACAGATGGCAACTGTAAGACCAGGAGTTTTCGCGAAACTAGAAAAGGATGAAGCTAGAACTGCAGCTATAGAAAATGTTAAAGTTGACTTAAAGGAAGAAGATATCAGAACAAAGGTTGTAGAGATTGTTAAAGAAGCTAAGGATATTGTTGATATCGGAGAAGCTGAATTTATAGTATCCGGTGGAAGAGGAGTTGGAAAGGCTGAAGGCTTTGAGCTTCTTAAGGAATTAGCAGATGTATTAGGTGGAACTGTTGCAGGATCTAGAGCAGCGGTAGATAATGCATGGATAGACAAGCGTGCTCAGGTTGGTCAAACAGGTCAGACTGTTAAGCCAAAGATTTACATTGCTTGTGGTATTTCAGGAGCAATTCAACATTTAGCTGGTATGCAGGATTCAGACTATATTATAGCTATAAACAAGGACGAAAACGCTCCAATTATGAAGATTGCAGATTTAGCTATCGTAGGAGACTTATACAAGGTTGTACCTGAATTAATAGCTCAGCTAAAAGGCCAGAAATAAGTAATTGTCAATGGACAATTTAAATTAATAGGAGGTAATGTTAATGGAAAAGATATTTGTTCTTGGTGCAGGTACTATGGGAGCAGGTATTGCTCAGGCTTTTGCCACTAAGGGTTATGAGGTTATAGTAAGGGATATTAAGGATGAGTTCGTTGAGAGGGGGCTTAACGGAATCAATAAGAATCTTTCAAAGTTGGTAGCAAAGGGTAAAATCACTGAAGAGGTTAAGGACGAAATTCTTTCAAGAATAACTGGAACAACTGATATGAATTTGGCTGCAGACTGCGATTTAGTAGTGGAAGCTGCAGTAGAAAACATGGAAGTTAAGAAGTCCATATTTGCTGAATTAGATAAAATTTGTAAGGCTGAAGCTATTCTTGCATCAAATACATCTTCATTATCAATAACAGAGGTAGCTACTGCTACAAATAGACCAGATAAGGTTATAGGAATGCATTTCTTTAACCCAGCTCCTGTTATGAAGTTAGTTGAGGTTATCAGAGGTATAGCAACTTCACAGGAGACCTTTGACAAGGTTAAGGAATTATCTATAGCTATTGGTAAGGAACCAGTAGAAGTAGCAGAGGCTCCAGGTTTCGTAGTTAATAGAATATTAATACCAATGATTAATGAAGGTATTACAGTGCTTGCAGAAGGAACTGCTAGTGCAGAGGATATAGATAAGGCTATGATGCTTGGTGCAAACCACCCAATGGGACCATTAGCATTATCAGACTTCATAGGTAACGATATAGTTCTTGCTATAATGGAAGTTCTTTATAAGGAAACAGGAGATCCAAAGTACAGACCAAATCCATTGCTTAAGAAATACGTTAGAGCTGGATACCTTGGAAGAAAGACTGGAAAAGGATTCTACGATTATACAAAGTAATTTAAGTAAAATAAGCTGTTGCATAACTGACAAAGCTGTTGGTTGTGCAGCAGCTTTTTGTTGCTTATTAGGCTTGTTTTTTTATTATATGATAGTTAGAAGGCAAAGGTGAGGATATATACTTTTTCTTCCTTTAGTTGGTTTTATAGCTGGCGCTGTTTTACTATCCAAAAATGAAGAATATAAAAAAGAAGCAGGTAAAACTTGTTTGCTAGTAGGTGGAGTATCTTCGGTTATAAATATTATAAGTATTGGTATTATAAGATCAGGTATGCTATAAGAATATTTTTATATACTTTTAAAAATAGCTAAGTTATGATAAAAATATATTTATAAAAATGATTTTAATATTAAACTAAAGGAGAAGAGACTCTTGGACTATAAACATGTAGAAGCTAAAGAAAATTGTATTGTTATTAAAGATGTAGCAAACTTTGATCCTGTTCATATTTTCGAATGTGGTCAATGTTTTAGGTGGAATAAGATTAGGGATAACGATTTTATTGGAGTGGCATACGGAAGGGTTATAGAGGTTATAAAGGAAGGAAATGATGTTATTATTTATAATAGTAATGAGGAAGACTTCTATAATATATGGTGTGAATATTTTGATTTAAATCAGGACTACTCTAATATAAAGCAGGAATTAAGTAAGGATCCTCTTTTAAAGAAGGCAGTGGATTTTGGTTATGGAATAAGAATATTAAAGCAGGAGCCTTTTGAAATTGTTATTTCCTTTATTATTTCTGCCAATAATAGAATACCTATGATTAAAAGAGCTATAGAGAATATAAGTAAAAGATGGGGAGAAACTATAGAGTACAAGGGCGTTACCTATTATACCTTTCCGAGTGTAGAAAAGCTAGCTGCAGTGGAAGAGACTGAGTTGGAGTCCTGTGGTTTAGGGTTTAGAGCTAAGTATGTGAAGGATACGGTGTCAAATATATATAGCAGTTTACAGGGCCTAGAAGGCTTTGAAAAGTATAATATATATGAGATTGCTAAAATGTCTGATGACGATTGTCACAGGGCCTTACAGCAGTTTAATGGCATAGGGCCAAAGGTTGGAGACTGTATAATGCTATTTTCTATGAATAAAATATCAGCCTTTCCTGTAGATGTTTGGGTAAAAAGAGCTATGATGCATTTTTACACTGCTCCAGATTTATCCCTAAAAAAAATCAGAGATTTTGCTAGAGACAAGTTTGGCTCCCTAGCAGGCTTCGCTCAGCAATACTTATTTTACTATGCTAGGGAAAATAATATCAAAATCGAATAATCAACCCAAAGATAGTGCTGTAATAAACACAAGCCACTATCTTTTTTTATTTCCGTTAGTTTAATCTCAGCCATAAAATATCTAACCCCTATCTTCTAATTTCAGTAATATTACATGGCAATAGTGGAATACTAAAACCAAATTATGAAAATTGGAGGGATTATATGGAGAATTATGATAAGCATAGCAAGGCTTCAAGACTGTTCTTTCCTTTTAATTATCTTTACTATTATAGGTATGAAATTTTAGTTGGTACTGTATTAGGCTTACTGTCATCAGGGATTTATATTTTTGTTCAAAGCTATAGCTATAGCCTAACTAGTCCTGAAGCACTAAAAGAGCTAATAGAAAGCTTCCATGGTGCAGGAATACTAGTTTTTACAGCCTTAGTATTTCTTCAAGTAGTAATTTTTTTTATCCCTGGAGAGTTTCTTCAGGCTGCAGGAGGCTATATTTATGGAGTGGTTTTAGGTTCGACATTATCCGTGGTTGGTATATTATTAGGAAGTGTTGCAGTATTTTTGCTAGCCCGCAAGCTAGGTGTGCCTTTTTTAAGTGCTATTATTTCTCAAAGGAAATTAGAGCAATTTAGAGGACTGCTAAGCAGGGGGAAAGAGTCTAGTAAGGAGCATAGTAGAAGGATTAGATTGCTTGTATTTTTTATTTATTTTATTCCTGGCTTTCCTAAGGATGCCATTGCCTATATTGCTGGCATAACTGATATGAAGTTCAAGGATTTCATAATAGCTTCTATGATAGGAAGACTACCTGCTATTGTAATATCTGCTAGCTTTGGTGCCGGAATATATAATGGCAATAAACACCTGATAGTATTTATTGCCATATCCTTAATAATATTATTCTATTTTGGTGGTGTAAAAGGTAAAGATTTATTAAAGGATTTTAAGGATGAAAAGTAGCTACTAGAAAATATATGTATCTTCTCTGGAACCCTTATCAAGAATTTTATAAATTACATACAGAACTATGCTAAATATAATAAGTAGTAATAGAATACCTATAGCTGCGTGCATAAAAAATTCTTGAGGTAATATATTTATTACAGGGTCCAATTCTGGATCGAAAAGCCAATAATCATTATTAAAAAATATTTTGTGAAAAGTAGTAAAGGTTGCATCGAAGTTTATAGCAAAGGGAATGGCTAAAAGCACAGGTAAAGATATTAAAGCTATAGATGCAATCTTTAAAAATTTAATACGCCTTTTTATTAATTGCAGGATTACGAAAGTTACACTTAGGGCTAAAGTTATATAAAATATATAGTCTATGAACATAAATATTTTTTTGACCTCTTCAAAATGTATCTTCCCTTGAGGAGACATTTCAAAGTCAGGAAAATTAAGTTCTTTTATATCTTTATCCTTTATATAGTTTATAAGAATGTCATAGTTATCTATAATAGTAGATTTATCCATATCATTATTTTTCGCTATTTTTAGATAATCTATATCGAAATAATATAAAAATTTAGCATTTAGGATTAGTTTTACAGAAGAGCTGATTAAAAAAAAGGCAATGAATAAAGCTGTTAAGGTAGTTATAATCCGGCTGATTCTTGATTTTTTTTTGTAGCCTAAAGACATAGTATACATTAATTTTACCTCCCTGTTTTGGTTAGTTAACCATACTTATTGTATATAAAATAATCCTTATTAACAAGCTTATTTTAAGCATTAAATCTAATTAAATGAAATATTTACTAAAAAGTGAGTATAAGAAAGAAAATAATAGAAATAATGTACAAATGGAAGATTAATTTAGAAAATCACAGTAAATTAATAATTTTGTGAGTTAAATTAGGTATTCTACATTTGATAATAGAAGTTAGTTTAATTATTATAATAATTGTATTAGCACTCAACGTTAAGGAGTGCTAACAATATGAAAAGGCAAAGTATAAAAAACCCAAGGGAAAGATAGCTTACTCGGGTTTTGTAATACACAAATAAAACTTAAGGAGGGGTTTAAATGAATATTAGACCACTTGGTGACAGAGTCGTATTAAAGAAATTAGAAGCTGAGGAAACAACTAAAAGCGGTATAGTTCTTCCAGGAAGTGCAAAAGAAAAACCACAGGAGGCAGAAGTAGTAGCTGTTGGTCCTGGTGGAGTTGTAGATGGAAAAGAAGTTGTAATGCAGGTTAAAGTTGGTGAGAAGGTTATAATCTCCAAATACTCTGGTACAGAGGTTAAATTAGACGGAGTAGAATACACCATAGTAAGACAAGAGGATATTCTTGCCGTTGTAGAATAATAAAAAAATAGCAGTATAGGAGGGATTAAAGAATGGCTAAAAGCATTATTTTAGGTGAAGAAGCAAGAAGAAAGATGCAAAGAGGTGTTGACATTCTTGCAGATACTGTAAAGGTTACTCTTGGACCAAAGGGAAGAAACGTAGTATTAGATAAGAAATTTGGTGCACCATTAATTACAAATGACGGTGTTACTATTGCTCGTGAAATCGAATTAGAAGATCAATATGAAAATATGGGAGCTCAGCTTGTTAAGGAAGTTGCTACAAAGACTAACGATGTAGCTGGAGACGGTACTACAACTGCAACTTTGTTAGCTCAGGCTATTATTAGAGAAGGTTTAAAGAACGTAACTGCTGGTGCTAACCCAATGATGGTTAGAAACGGTATAAAGATGGCTGTTGATAAGGCTGTAGAAGAAATTAAGAAGATTTCTAGACCAGTTGAAGGAAAAGAAGATATATCAAGAGTAGCTGCTATTTCCGCTGCTGATGAAGAAATCGGTAAGTTAATAGCAGATGCTATGGAAAAGGTAGGTAGCGAAGGTGTTATCACTGTAGAAGAATCCAAGTCCATGGGCACAGAATTAGACGTAGTTGAAGGTATGCAATTTGACAGAGGTTATGTAAGCCCATACATGGCTACTGATACAGATAAGATGGAAGCTAACTTAGATAATCCATATATACTTATCACAGATAAGAAGATTTCTAACATACAAGAAATACTTCCAATACTTGAACAGATCGTACAGCAAGGTAAGAAGTTATTAATCATAGCTGAAGACGTTGAAGGCGAAGCTATGGCTACATTAGTAGTTAACAAGCTAAGAGGAACCTTCACTTGTGTTGCTGTAAAAGCTCCAGGCTTTGGTGACAGAAGAAAGGAAATGCTTCAGGATATAGCTATTCTTACTGGTGGAGAAGTAATTTCAGAGGAATTAGGAAAAGACTTGAAAGAAGCTACATTAGACATGCTTGGTACTGCTGAAAGCGTTAAGGTTACAAAGGAAAATACTACAATAGTTAATGGTAAGGGCGATAAGGCTGAAATCAAGAATAGAGTTGCCCAAATCAAGAGACAAATAGAAGAAACTACTTCTGACTTTGACAGAGAAAAGCTTCAAGAAAGACTTGCAAAGCTCGCTGGCGGTGTTGCTGTAATCAAAGTTGGTGCAGCTACTGAAACTGAGCTTAAGGAGAAGAAGCTAAGAATAGAAGATGCTCTTGCAGCTACTAAGGCAGCTGTAGAAGAAGGTATCGTTCCTGGTGGTGGAACAGCTTACATCAACGTTATCAACGAAGTTGCTAAGCTTGATTCTGATGAACCAGATGTAAAGGTTGGTATCAGCATAATTAAGAGAGCTCTTGAAGAACCTGTAAGACAGATTGCAACTAACGCTGGAGTTGAAGGTTCTGTAATCATTGAAAAGGTTAGAAACAGCGAACCAGGTGTAGGCTACGACGCTTTACATGGACAGTATGTAAACATGATTAAAGCTGGTATAGTTGACCCAACTAAGGTTACAAGAAGCGCTCTTCAAAATGCAGCATCTGTTGCAGCTACCTTCTTAACAACAGAAGCAGTTGTTGCAGATATTCCAGAAAAGAACCAACCAGCACCTGGTGCAGGAATGGGAATGGACGGAATGTACTAATATAGTTTAAAAGAAACTCTTCATTTAGGTGAAGGGGTTCTTTTTATTAAAAATTAATCACATTAACATTGTTATTAAATGTGTTTAAAAATGTCGATTAATGCAGTAAAAAAAAATACGAAAAAATCAGCGTTTATAAAGGAAATTTACTATTTTTATAGAATATTATATAATAAGAGAAGAAAGGATAGAAATATGGTGGCAAACTATTGAAAATTTTGTATTTTAGAGTATAATTAGATGCACAAGGGATAGAATTAAAACTTTTACCAAGTAATTTATATGCCTTTGCTTTCAAGGGAGTCTTTTGCTTGGACTGCAAAATGTTAACATGAAGGTTGAAAGGTAAAAGTTATCTGTATAACAATATATTGAACATGAGGGGAATGGCATATGTCTTTAGCGTTTAAAAAGAAATTAGGTAACATCTTAGTTGAAAATGGAAAAATTTCTGAAGTACAACTTATGCAGGCTTTAGATAAGCAGAAAAATACAAAAAAGAAGCTTGGTGAAGTTTTAATTGAGGAAGGACTAATTACAGAAGAAGAAATATTTGAAGTTCTTCGACTTCAGTTAGGATTTAATCGAGTATATCTAGATGGGATGGTTATTGACGAGGAAGTAATAAAGAAAGTACCATTAGCCATAGCTAAAAAGTATACCCTAATACCATTTGAATTGAATGGATATGTATTAAGTGTAGCAATGGAAGATCCATTGAACTTCTTTGCTGCAGACGATGTCAGGATAACTTCTGGTTGCGAAGTCCAAATATTTTTGGCAACAAAATCAGAAATTAACAAAGCTATAGATAAATACTATTCTGGGCAAAATGTAGCCAAGGCTGCAGAAGAGCTTTCCAAGCAAAATGAAATGTCTGCTGAAGAAAAAGAAAAGCAAATGAAAGAGGCTATGGCAGAAGAGGAAATCAATAATGCTCCTATAGTAAAATTGGTTGACTCTATCTTGAAGGATGCGATAAAGGCTAGAACCAGTGATATTCATATAGAACCCTTTGATAATTATGTAAAGATTAGATACAGAATAGATGGCCAGCTTCATGAAAAGCAAAGATTGTCTAAGGATTCCCTTGCATCTTTAGTAACTAGAATAAAGATACTTTCAAATTTAAATATAGCTGAAAAAAGAATACCTCAAGACGGAAGAATTAAGATGAAGTCAGACAATAAAGAGATTGACATGAGAGTATCTGTGCTTCCAACCATATATGGAGAAAAAATAGTTATTAGAATACTAAATACTAATAACTTTAATATAACGAAGGAGCAATTAGGAATGGATCCTGATGATTTAGAAAAGCTAGATAGAATTATTCAGGCTCCATATGGAATTATACTAGCTACAGGACCTACTGGAAGCGGTAAATCTACAACCTTATATTCTATACTAAAAGAACTAAATAGAGATGATGTTAATATTGTAACCGTTGAAGACCCTGTAGAATATATGCTGGAAGGAGTTAACCAAGTAAATGTAAATGCAAAGGCTGGCTTAACATTTGCATCTGGTTTACGTTCTATTCTTAGACAAGACCCTGACATTGTAATGATTGGAGAAATAAGAGATAGTGAAACAGCAGAGATAGCCATAAGAGCAGCGATAACTGGTCACGTAGTTTTAAGTACTATTCATACCAACGATGCTCCATCAACGGTAGTTAGATTGATGGACATGGGAATTCAATCTTATTTAGTTGGAAGCTCTGTAGTTGGTATTATAGCCCAACGTCTAGTGAGAAGAATATGTCCTCATTGTGCCGAAGAGTATACTGCATCAGATTACGAAAAAAGAATTCTTGGAGTGGATCCTAGTGAAGATATTAAGCTTTATCGCGGTGTAGGTTGTTTGAAATGTGATGAGACAGGCTATTCAGGTAGATTAGGTGTATATGAAATTTTGGAGGTTACAAAGGAGATTAGAGATCTTATAACTAAAAAGGCAGACGTTGAAGAAATAAAACAAGCAGCTATACGAAATGGAATGAAAACTATAAGAAAGGCCTGTGAAAATCTTGTGCTAAATGGTAGAACTACTATTGATGAGCTTATTCGAACAGCTTTTGTAAAGGAATAGGAGGTGAAATAGATGCCAATTTTTCAATATGAAGCTAAACTTCTTAATGGTGAAATTAAAAAGGGAAAGATAGATGCGGTAGATGAAAATGCAGTTAGAACAGCTTTAAGGGCTATGAATTGTTATCCGCTAATGATAAAAGAAGAGGGTAAGGGAAATATCGATTTAGGAAAGTTTGCCTCCGTGAAAACCAAGGATATAGCGATATTTTGTAGAAAGTTTTCCTATATTCTTGTATCAGGTATGAATATTGTAGAAGCTCTGGAAATACTCAAGGATGAGACAGAAAATAAGAAATTGGCTGAAGCAGTTACTATGTTATATGATGATGTGCAAAAAGGTAGAAGTTTATCAGCCTCTATGAAAAATCAAAGTGTTTTTCCAGAGATGCTTATTAATATGGTTGCTGTTGGAGAAGCTAGTGGTAGCTTGGATGAGATAATGGTAAGAATGGCGGATTATTACGATAAGGAATTTGAACAAAGTCAAAAAGTTAAGCAAGCTATGACCTATCCTGCAATAATTGCAATAGTGGCGGTTATAGTAGTGAATCTTTTGATAGTCTTTGTTCTTCCAAAACTTCTTGGAACAATGATGGACGACCCTGAAAAGTTACCTTTACCTACAAAGATACTTTTGGGAATGAGTAACTTTATGAGGAACTATTGGTACATAATTTTATTTGTTGTAGTAGCATTGATTGTAGTTATTAATATAAGAAAAAAGAATGAAAAAAGTATTGAAGTAGATAAATTTAAATTAAAAATACCTGTGTTTGGGAAATTGACACTTAAAATTGCCCAAGCTAAGTTTGCTAGAACCTTTGGTATGCTTCTAAATAGCGGCTTACCCGTTATAGAAAGTATGACCATTGTATCAAGGACATTGGAGAATAAGTATTTAGAGTCTATATTAGCACAATCTGTTGAGGATGTAAAAAAAGGAATTTCTATAAGCGCCTCACTAAAGTCAAAAGAGATTTTTTCAACCATGTTGATTCAAATGATAAAAATTGGAGAAGAATCAGGTACCTTAGATGATGTGTTGGGAAAAACTGCAGCCTTCTATGACAAAGAAGCGGACACAGCTAGAGCACAAATGACTACAATGATTGAACCTATTATAATAATGTTATTAGCCGTAGTTGTAGGATTCATAATAATTGCAGTAATAATACCAATGTTTGATTCTTATGACACTGTGGCAGCCATAAGTAAGATTTGTTTTATAACATAATAATTTAGTTTAAATTTAAAATTTATATAAAATATTAAGGAGGAATTATTATGAAAAAAATTAAAAAAACAAAGAAAGGTTTTACACTAATTGAGCTTATTGCAGTTATAGCAATATTAGCTATATTAGGAGCAGTATTAGTTCCAAGAATAGCAGGATACCAAGCAAAAGCTGAAAGATCAAATATTCAATCAGGAGCAAAGACTATAGTACATGCAATCCAAGCATATAACGCTGATAAGAGAAC
>DGDR01000228.1:0-449 GCA_002385545.1 Clostridium sp. UBA3947 | reverse complement strand
GTTGTAAACGGAGAAATTTCAGGTAGTGATGTAATTTCAATTAATGATAAAACATATGATTTGTTGAAAGAATTAAAGGTTAATGAGCTTATTGCTGTTTCACACGGCGACTTTGTTGTAGAAAAGGATAAAGTAATTGTAGAGAAAGATAAAGCTAATAAATATAGTATTAATGACTAACAAGTAATAAATTTTCAATGATAAACATACTTTAGTATAATATTGAATTTACACAATATTATACTAAAGTGTTTTCTGTAATTTTACAAAGAATAAGTAAATAAGAAATTTAATTTGTATTTATAAGATGTTTTAACGATAGTAGACAATAAGTTAATGAGAAGAATATTAACTAAATGTCTAATACTTATTCAACTAAATGTATTTCCAATTTTACTATTAGTATGGTTTGAACGGTTGTTCGGTTATTGGAGAACGCCTTAATAAAT
>DGDR01000102.1 GCA_002385545.1 Clostridium sp. UBA3947 | reverse complement strand
ATATAATATTAGTATATCATAAATGCTATATTATATATTTTCAAAAAAATTGCGGAGGTGCCCCTATGAAATCAAATAGAGAATATGCTGAAAAGCTTTTGGATTTTATAAATGAAAGTCCTACGGCCTATCATGCAGTATTAACTGCAGAAGGTATGTTAAAAGATAATAATTTTATAGAATTAAAAGAAAGGGATAAATGGGATATTACTAAGGGTGGTAAGTATTATTTAAAGATAAATGATTCTGCTATTTTTGCCTTTGTTGTAGGTGAAGGGGAAATTGAGGAAACAGGCTTTAAAATAATAGGTGCTCATACAGATTCACCGGGCTTTAAAATAAAGCCAAGGGCTGAAATTATAACAGAAGGAAGGTACGTGAGCTTAAACACTGAGGTTTATGGAGGTCCCATTCTTAATACCTGGATGGATAGACCACTTTCCATAGCAGGTAGAGTTACAGCAAATAGCAATGGATTTTTACCAAAGAAGTACTTTATCAATATTAAAAAGCCCTTGTTAGTTATCCCTAATTTAGCTATACACTTTAATCGTAGAGTAAATGAAGGAATGGAAATAAATCCTCAAAGACATACTCTTCCTCTACTTACAGTAGGAAAAGAAAGGATGAAGGAAGGTTACTTAAGAAAATTATTAGCTAAGGAATTGAACATAAAAGAAGAGGAGATACTAGACTATGATTTGTTTTTATACGAATATGAGAAGGGATCTATACTTGGCGCAGAAGATGAATTAATATCTTCTAGTAGGTTAGATAACTTAGCTATGGTACATGCTGCCTTAGAAGCTTTAATACATAGTTCCAAGAGCGATGCTATTAAGGTGGCAGCCTTCTTCGATAATGAGGAAGTAGGCAGTGCTACAAGACAGGGAGCAGATTCAGAGGTATTAACCCACTTGCTGGAAAGAATAGTAATAGCCTTAGGAAAGGGAAGAGAGGAATTGTTTAGAGCCTATGCTAATTCCTTTATGATATCTGCAGATTTAGCTCATGCAGTTCATCCAATCTTAGCAGAAAAATACGACCCACTAAATAGGGCTGTAATTAATGGAGGACCAGTAATTAAGATTAGTGCAGCTCAAAGGTATACATCGGATAGTGTTACTACAGCAGTTTTTGAAATGATATGTAAAAGGGCTGGTGTACCTGTTCAAAAATTTGTAAACCGCTCTGATGAAAGAGGAGGCTCAACTATAGGTCCTATATCATCAACTCATTTACCAATAAAATCTGTGGATATTGGTACTCCAATTCTAGCTATGCACTCTATTAGAGAATTAGGTGGAGTAGAGGATCATGGATATGTAATAAAGGCCTTCTTAGAGTTTTACAAAAAATGAAAAAAACTATTGCGGAATATGTAGTTTTTATGTTAATATATTTGTATTAAAGTACAGCAAAGGCGCTTCTTTGCTGTATTTTTGTTAATGCAGGAAAATTTAGACAAATGGACACAACACTACTAAAATAAGGATAATATATAAGTGGTGCTTTTGTGAGCATTTAAAATTTTCTAAGGGGGCAGAAAATCTCTTGATTACAATTTTAAATGTTAAACTTATGGTTAAAAATAAGGATGGGGGAATGTAAAATGAAATTATTTGGCAGCATGAAAGTCGTTGACAATGAGCTAATCATTGGAGGTATAAAATGCTCTGATTTGGCAAAGGAATATGGCACTCCGCTTTATGTATATGATGAAGACCTTATCAGAGATATATGTAAAAGATATATGAAAGCCTTTTGTGGTGATAACAGAAGTAATAGAGTAGCCTATGCAGGAAAGGCTTTTCTTACTATGGCTATGTGTAAAATTGTGAATGAAGAAGGCTTGTGTCTAGATGTAGTTTCGGGAGGAGAGCTCTATACTGCATATAAGAGCGGATTCCCTATGGAAAAAATATATTATCACGGTAACAATAAGACCTTAGATGAAATTGATATGGGAGTAAAATTAGGAGTAGGTAGATTTGTAGTAGATGGTTTTTCTGAAATACATCATATAAACAAAGCAGCAGAAAAATATAACACAAAGCAAAAGGTATTACTAAGAATTACTCCTGGTATTGAAGCTCATACCCATGATTATATTAAGACAGGACAGATAGATTCAAAGTTTGGATTTACTCTATTAAATAATAATGTGATAGAAGTAGTTAAGGAAGTTCTTAAAGCAGAAAATATAGAATTAGCAGGCTTCCATTGCCATATAGGTTCTCAAATATTTGATACTCAGCCCTATAAGGATGCTGTAGATGTAATGCTATCATTAATGCAAAGCATTTATGATGAGACTGGCTATATGCTAAAGGAGTTAGATCTAGGTGGAGGTATTGGCATATATTACACTGAGGCAGATAAACCTCTTGAATTGGAAGACTTCTGTGGTGCAATCCTAGAAGCTTATGATAAAAAGAGCAAGGAACTTACAATAGAACCACCAATGCTTACAATAGAACCAGGAAGATCTATAGTAGCTAATGCAGGTATTACCTTGTATAAAGTTGGAGCAATAAAGGAAATACCTGATGTGAGAAAATATATATCTGTTGATGGAGGAATGACAGATAATATTAGACCTGCTCTATATGGTGCTAAATACGATTGCTTAATAGCTAATAGAGTTGAAGACAGCCAAACAGAAGTGGTAACAATTGCTGGTAAGTGCTGTGAGTCTGGAGATATCCTTATAAAGGATGCTACTTTACCAGTTGCTAAAGAAGGAGATTTGCTAGCAATATTAACTACTGGAGCCTATGGCTTCTCTATGGCAAGCAACTACAATAAAATTCCTAAGGCAGCAGTGGTAATGGTGGCTAAAGGAAAATCTAGATTGGTATATAAAAGAGAAAGCTATGATGATTTAATAAAGAATGAGTTAATTTAGGGATGTTTTATTTCCATAAAGGGATGGAATAAAACATCCCTTTATATTTTAATAATTTTCTATTTCTTGGGCAATAATAAACAAAGTGAGAAGGAAAATTATGACCAAGAAAGGGAGAAACGTATGATATATGCATATTTAACAGTTATGACACTTGCCTTAGCACTAATTATTTATCTATTTTTCAAAAATGAAGATAAAGAAGAAAATATAATGGAGGATGTTCCTAATATATACGTAAACAGTGAGGAATTAGAAAGGCATGCTGTTCAAATATCCACTCACTTTTCTGAGACCAAACGAATAAGTTCAAAAAGGAAATTAATAAAAAGTCTTGATAAGAGTTTTGAAACTATTATAAAGGCTTATGAGTATATTGATAAAGAAATTGATAATAAACAGGATATGGTGCCTGCAGCAGAGTGGCTCCTAGATAATTTATATTTAATTCAAAAAGAATATAAGGATGTTAAATATAATATGCCAGAAAGCTATTATAAGAATTTACCGGTGATAAGTAAAGGTATTATGAAGGGCTACCCTAGAGTTTATCATATAGCTGTTGAAATAATATCTCATACCGATGGAATGATAGATGAAGAACGGGTAGAAAGTTTTATAAAAGTTTATCAGAGAAATACTATCTTAAATAGTGGAGAGCTGTGGGCCTTACCTATTATGCTAAGAATTGCCCTTATTCAAAATATAAGTCATATAGTAGAAAAGATAGTTTATGCATTAAAGGAAAAAAGAAAAGGAGAGATAGTAGCTGATAGAATTATTAATGCCTTTGCAGAAAAAAGACTTAGTCAGGAAATAGGAGTGCTAAAAAATACCCCCTTCACATTTTCATCTCATTTTGTTGAAAGAGTTATAAAGGTTATTAGAGATAACGGTGTAGACAGTGATGAAGTGTATAGATGGATCAATGAAAACTTAGAAGCTAACCAATCTAGTATTGACAAAATAATTAATCAAGAGCATAGAAAGCAGGCTAATTATCAGATTTCTTTAGGTAATAGTATATCTTCAATCAGAACTTTAGCAGGTATAAATTGGAAAGATTCCTTTGAAAGGCTTAGCTACGTTGAGCAAATCTTAAAAAATGATCCAGCTAATGTATATTCGGAGATGGATTTTGAATCTAGAGATAGCTATAGACATTGCTTAGAAATCCTAGCTAGAAAGGCTAATGTAGGAGAAGCTTATGTGGCTAAGAAGGTGGTGGAATGTGCAAGGGAAGTAAAGGAAAGAGGTGGAGAGGATTATCAAACCCATGTAGGATACTACTTAATGGATGAGGGTATCACTTATCTAAAGAAAAAAATATCTTATAAGAGGTCTACAATAGACAAAATTGTTGATGCCATAAAAAGTAAGCCCTTATTATTTTACTTACTAGTAATTGGTTTGGGTATAGCATTCATTGAAGTAGTGGCCATATCCACAAGTATAAATAGAGATACAAGCAGAGATTTATGGCGATATATAATTGCAGTTATAGCAGTGCTTATTCCAGCCAGTGAAATTATTATTTCGATATTAAATTGGGGCATAAATTCATTAACAAGACCTAGCTTTGTTCCCAAAATGGCCTTGGAGGATGGAATACCAGAAGAAAGTGCTACTGTGGTGGTGATTCCAACCTTAATAAACAGTGAAAAAAGGGCGGTAGAATTATTAGAGGACCTAGAAATATACTATTTATCTAATGCGGAAGATAATTTATATTTTGCTATCCTTGGTGATTTTTGTGATAGTGATAAGGAGCAGGAAGCGAAGGATGCTGATATTATTAATGCAGCCTTAAAGAAAGTAAAGGAGTTAAATGAAAAGTACGGAAAAAAAGGTGAAGATAAATTTTACTTCTTATGCCGACGCAGGTTATATAATGAGAAACAAGGCTGCTGGATGGGGTGGGAGCGAAAAAGAGGAAAGCTCATGGAGTTTAATGCCCTATTAAGAGGTAATAAAAATACTACCTATAATGTGATAAGTGGTGATATCAGTAAATTACAGAGAGTAAAATATGTAATTACCTTGGATAGTGATACTGTTTTGCCAAGAGATGCTGCTAAGCGAATGATTGGGGCTATGAGTCATATTTTAAATAGGGCAAAGCTTGATAAGGAAAATAAAAAGGTTACTAGAGGATATGGAATAATGCAGCCTAGAGTTAGTGTAGGTAATGTTAATGCCAATAAAACACCTTTCTCTAGAATATTCTCTGGGGAAACTGGTATAGATATATATACTACAGCTGTATCGGATGTTTATCAGGATCTTTTTAAGGAAGGTATTTTCACTGGAAAGGGAATCTATGATATAGACGTCTTTGAAACAGTTTTGAAGGATGAGATTCCAGAAAATGCAGTGCTTAGTCATGACTTATTAGAAGGTAGCTATGCAAGGACTGCATTAGTTACAGACATAGAATTGGTTGATGGGTATCCAGCCTATTATAATGCGAGCTGCAAGAGGCTCCATCGATGGGTTAGAGGCGATTGGCAGTTGATACCTTGGATTACTAAGAAAAGTCCTTTGAATAAATTATCTATTTGGAAGATATTTGATAACTTAAGAAGAAGTCTTTTAAGTCCCTCAATAATTTTACTTATAATATTAGCCTTTACTATATTGCCTAATTATGGTCCTTGGATAATAATAGCTTTCCTATCCATATTGTGCCCGGTATTTTTTGATGTTTCAGAAGTAGTTATGCTTCCTAGCAAAAGTGTAAGTTTAACTGGAAGACTAAAAAATAGTCTAATGGCTGTAGAGCAAGTATTTATGCTTTTTTGCTTTCTGCCTTATATGGCATATTTAATGTGCGATGCCATAATTAGAACCCTGTACCGATTATATATAAGCAAGAAGAATCTTTTAGAATGGCAAACCGCTGCTGATGCAGAAGCACAAAGCGGCAAAACTTTAAAGTCCTATATAAAAGGTATGTGGGTTGGAAGTGCTATTGCTGTACTTATATTAGTACTGGCCTTTTTGAACTCTGCTTCTTGGGGATTAATCATGCTTCCATCCACCATTTTATGGTTTATAAGCCCTTATATTGCTTACTATATTAGCCAAGAGTATAGTAAGGAAGGCTATAGCTACAATAAAGAGGATGAAAGACTACTGAGAAGGTTAAGTAGGGAAACTTGGGCTTATTTCGAGGACTTTGTTAATAAGGAAAACAATTGGCTACCACCGGATAATTATCAAGAGAATCCACCTAATGGTGTAGCCCATAGAACCTCACCTACTAATATGGGAATGGGGATTACTAGCAATCTTTGTGCTCATGATTTAGGCTATACTACTTTAAGTGATACCATTGAAAGGGTAGATAAAACCTTAACTAATATTGAAAGCTTGGATAAATTTAAAGGCCATTTATATAATTGGTATGATACAAAAACCAAAGAACCTCTTTACCCACGATATGTGTCTTCAGTAGACAGCGGTAATATGGTGGCCTACCTATGGATGGCCGCAAAGGCTATTGAGGATTATATAAATGAGCCTTTACTTAGTGTAAATTATAAATTAGGTATAGAAGATACTATAATGCTAGCTACCACAGAAATAAAAGAAAAAACTTCTCTTAAGGAACCTTATGATGATATTTTAAAAGAGCTTCAAAGCCTTAATATGAATATTAGCAGCTGGAAACGCTTTTTAATGAATCTTTGGAGTAGAGTCATAGATGTTGAAAAGAAAACCAATAATAAGGGACTGTATTGGAATGCTAAATTAAAAAGCACCTGTAGTAAGTTTTTAGGGGAAATCCAAAGATATGCTCCTTGGGTAGATATTTTAAAATCAGATGAATTAATGGAACTTAATGAGCTAAGAGACTTAGAGGCTGCTGTAAGCTCTGTGTCCTTTAGTAAAATGAATGATTATTTAGATAACCTATACGAAAAAATTAAAGGTTCCAGTAAGTATGCTGAAGGAAAAAAGGAAGCAATATTTGAGCTAATTGATAATAGTAGAAAAGAAATTTCAGCTCAATGCTTAAAGGCTAAAAATGTTATAGGCAGATTATATAATTTTGTTAAGGCCACCGACTTTAGAATTCTTTATGACAAGAAGAGGCAACTATTTTCCATCGGCTATGATGTGGAAAAGGATACTCTAAATAATAGTTATTATGATTTGCTAGCCTCTGAAGCCCGTTGTGCTAGCTTTATATCCATAGCTAAAGGTGATATAGAACAAAAGCATTGGTTTAAATTAGGTCGTTCTATAACTTTCATGGGTAAGTTTAAGGGTTTGGTATCTTGGAGTGGTACCATGTTTGAGTATTTTATGCCTCTGCTTATTATGAAAAACTATCCTGACACCCTTCTAGATGAAACCTATAAGGCTGTTATTGATAGCCAAAAGAGATATTGTAGGGAAAGAAATGTGCCCTGGGGTATATCAGAATCTGCCTTCTATTACTTTGATAAGGATATGAATTATCAATACAAGGCCTTTGGGGTGCCTGGTGTAGGTCTTAAAAGAGGGCTTTCTAATGAATTGGTTGTGGCTCCTTATGCTAGTATAATTACTATGCAAAAGGATCTTAAGGGTAGCTTAAATAACATTAGAAGATTTATAAAGGAAGGTATGGAAGGTCGATATGGACTTTATGAGGCTATAGACTTTACAAGAGATAGACTACCTAAGGGAAAAAGTAAAATGGTAGTAAAAAATTATATGGTACATCATCAAGGTATGAGCTTAATGGCATTAAACAATATACTAAGAGATGATATCCTAGTTAAAAGATTTCATAGTATACCAGAAATAAAAGCTACAGAATTACTGCTTCAAGAAAAGATGCCTAAAAATGTAGTTTATGATAGAAAGTTAAGCGTTAATACCTATGAAGGAACTAAAACTAAGCCTAGTCTGTTTGTAAGATCCTACAACACTGCCCTTACCGATAGCCCTGAAACCCATATACTATCCAATGGTACTTACAGTACAATGATAACTAACAGCGGTAGCGGTTATGGCAAAAGAGATGACATGACTATATACCGTTGGAGAGAAGATGCTACCGATGACAGTAGTGGTATGTTTATCTTTATTAAAAATATTGATAATGGTCATTACTGGAGTACCACTTATCAACCTTGTAAAAGTGAGGGAGAGGAGTATAATGTTATTTTCTCCATGGATAAGGTTGAATTTAAGAGAAAGGATGGGGACATTACTACTCATACAGAAATAACCGTAAGTGGTGAGGATAATGCAGAAATAAGAAAGGTGACCTTAACAAACCATGGCAGTGAACAGGTAATCTTGGAGATTACCTCCTATTGCGAGGTTACCTTAGCCCCATATAATGCAGATGTGGTGCATCCTACCTTTAGCAATTTATTTATTAGTACAGAATATGATGATTCTAATGGTTGCATATTAGCTAATAGGAGACCTAGAGCTAAAGGGCAAATAGGACATTGGATGATGGCAACTATAGCCTTGCAAGGAGAAGCTGTTGGAAATGTACAATATGAAACTAGCAGACTTAATTTTATAGGTCGTGGTCGAAGTTTAATTAATCCTATAGCCATGGATAAGGATGCTCCCTTACATAATACGGTAGGAGCAGTTTTAGATCCAATAATCAGTATGAGAAGGAGAGTGGTCCTTAATAGTGGCGAGAGCTGCAAGATAGCTTATACCATAGCAGTGGCAGATACAAAGGGAGAAGCCATAGCCTTGGCTAAGAAGTATAGAGAATTCCAGAATGTAATTAGGGCCTTTGAATTGGCTTGGACTGAAAGTCAGGTTGAAATGAAATACATGGGCATTAAATCCACCCAGGCTAATTTATATCAAATCATGGCTTCAAGAATCTTGTTTATTAATGAACAATTAATCCAAAGACAGGACTATATTAGAAGGATTAAAAAGCATCAAAGGGATTTATGGCCCTATGGTATTTCTGGCGATTTGCCCATAGTTTTACTTATAATAAGAAATGAGAATGATTTGGATTTTGTTAGACAGCTTATCTGTGCCCATGAATATTGGGCAATGAAAGGCTTGAAGGTAGATTTAGTTATCTTGAATTTAGAAGAAGTCTCCTATTCTCAGCCCTTGCAGCATGCAGTAAGAGACTTGCTAGCAGTGACCAAGGGGAGTGGTAGAAATAGAGGTGGAGTTTTTGTTCACAACAGAGCCACTATGGATGATGCTACCATAGAATTCTTAATGGGAATAGCTAGACTAGTTATAGATTCTGAAAATGGAAGCTTTACTGAACAGATTAACGGTGGCTTGACTAGTAAGGTGAATTTAATTAAAATTCAGAATCTAGATGATAACGAACTTGATAAGGAAGCTGTTAGCTATATGAGAAGTAGGGCTGCGGAAAATAGGTATATTAGAAAAAATGAATATAAAAATAAAGAAAAATCTGACTCAAGCAAAGATAGAATAGGTAAATTTAAATGGAAGCTGAAGCAGGTTTACTCTGTAGAATTTAGTAGAGAAATTACAAGTGCTAACAGAAAGATTATGAAAAAGTATTATGATCCTGAGGATTTATACTTCTTTAATGGCTATGGAGGCTTTAATAAGGAAAACAATGCTTATGTGATAATTTTAGATGATTTTAAGAGCACGCCTGCTCCTTGGATAAATGTTATTTCAAATAATAAATTTGGCTTTCATGTTTCAGAAAGTGGTTCTGCTTATACATGGAGTGAAAATAGCAGAGAAAATAAGATTACATCTTGGTCTAACGATGCTATTACAGATATACCAGGTGAAGCGTTATTTATAAGAGATGAAGAAAGTGGCGATTATTGGAGCATAACACCGAAACCTATAAGGGATAACGGGCGATATATTATTGAGCATGGCTTTGGCTATTCTAGGTTTATACATGAAGCCTATGGTATTGAGGGTATTGAAACCATGTTTACTCCAATGAACGAAAGATGCAAAATAATAATTGTTACTTTAAATAATATTAGCGGAAGGAGAAGAAAATTATCTCTGACCTATTATGCTCAATTAGTATTAGGTGTAGTGCCTGATAATACTGCCCAATACATTTGCACTATGATTAATCAGGAGAAGAAATATATTTACGGGGAAAATCCTTATAACGAGCACTTTGGCGCCTTGAAGGCTTTTCTCCATATTGCTGGAGGTAAAGAAGAAAGCTTTACTGGTTCTAGAAAAGAGTTTATTGGCAGAGGAAAAAGTATTTTTTCTCCTGAGGCTATGAGAAAGGAATATCTATCTAACATAAGCGGAGCGGGTATAGATCCATGTCTTTGTGAGAATACAAAGCTAGAGCTAAATGCTGGTGAGGAGAAAAGCTTTATAATAATTTTGGGACAATATGAAAGCCTGGAGGAAGTTGAAGGCTGCATAAAAAGGTTTAAAGATATCCAACAGGCCACTATAAGCCTTGAAGAAAGTATAAATTACTGGCGACAGTTCCTTGGACGTATTAAGGTTAATACACCAGATAAGTCTATGGATATTTTATTAAATGGTTGGTTAATGTATCAAACCCTAGCCTGCAGGTATTGGGCTAGAACTGCCTTTTATCAGTCTGGAGGAGCATATGGATATAGGGATCAGCTTCAAGATTCTATGAATATAGGGATTATAGAAAGTAAGATTACAAGAGAGCAAATATTGAGGAGTGCTGAAAGACAGTATACAGAAGGAGATGTTCAACATTGGTGGCACCCAGTTGTGGATAGTGGAATCAGAACTAGATTTTCTGATGACCTCCTTTGGTTACCTTATGTCACCGCTAATTATATAAATACTACTGGTGACTATTCAATCCTAGATGAAACTGCTGGCTACCTGGAGGATGAACCTTTAAGAGAAGGGGAGGACGAAAGATATACAGTGGCTAGAAAGAGTGAGCAGATTGGTAGTATATACGAACATTGCTTAAAGGCCATTGATAGAGCCTTAAAGTTTGGACCTCACAATATTCCTCTAATGGGTAGCGGTGACTGGAATGATGGAATGAGTACCGTAGGAAATGAAGGAAAAGGAGAGAGCGTATGGCTAGGATGGTTCCTATACAGCATTCTCAATAGTTTTAAGGAAATATGTAAATACAAGAAGGATGAGGCCAAGTATGAGGAATACAAAAATCAGGCAGAGTTTATTCGAAAAAATATAGAAGAGCATGCTTGGGATGGTAGTTGGTATAGAAGAGCTTATTTTGATGATGGTACTCCACTAGGCTCCATTGAAAATGATGAATGTCAAATAGACTCCATAGCTCAATCTTGGTCTATTATAAGTGGTGCTGGGGACCCAAGCAGGGTAAAGCAGGCTATGTCATCGGCGGAGAAGTATTTAGTAAAAGAGGATAAGGGTATGATATTGCTTCTAACTCCTGCCTTTAATAGTTCATCCTTGGAGCCTGGTTATATAAAGGGTTATGTACCTGGTGTTAGAGAAAATGGCGCTCAATACACTCATGCAGCGGTTTGGTTCATATTAGCTGAAGCTATGCAAGGAAATGGAGAAAAAGCTTGGAGCTACTTTAATATGATCAATCCAATAAATCATTCTGAAACAGCCTTAGAATGTGAACAGTATAAAGTGGAACCCTATGTTATGTGTGCAGATGTGTATAACAGAGAGCCTCATTGTGGAAGAGGAGGCTGGAGCTGGTATACTGGAGCTTCTGGCTGGATGTATAAGGTAGGAATAGAGGCTATCCTAGGTTTAAAGCTAAAGGGCGAAAAGGGCTTTGCCATAGAACCGGCGGTACCCTATAGCTGGGAGGAATACAGTATTGAATTCACAAGAGATAATTGTAAATATAATATCAAGGTAAAAAGGGCAGAGGATAAATATGTTTCTTTGGACGGTAAAAGGTTATCGGAACATATAATTCCTTGGCTAAAGGAAGGGGAGCATCAGGTTATAGTTACCATATAAGTAGTATATTATAGGAGATTTTAGTATATATTAATAAAAGTATTTACAAAGATTCACACATTGAGGTAAAATATAGTATAATAAAAAAAATCAATAAATAATAATTATTAACTAAAGGAGGTTGTTTTATGACAGCAAAGCATGAAATATACAAATGTGAGGTATGTAAGAACATAATTGAGGTAATAAACAATGGTGATGGTCCATTACATTGCTGTGATCAGCCTATGAAGGCATTAAAGGAAAATACCGTAGATGCAGCTACAGAAAAACATATTCCTGTGGTTGAGAAGGTTGAAGGTGGAGTTAAGGTTACAGTTGGTTCTGTAGAACATCCAATGACTGAAGAACATTACATTATGTGGATTGAGGTTATCACAGACACTAAGACCTATAGAAAGAACTTAACACCTGCTGATAAGCCAGAGGCCTTCTTCCAGATTGATGAAGAAGTAAGAACTGTTAGAGAATATTGCAACCTACATGGGCTTTGGAAAGCTTAAACTCCTCTATCTATTGACAGAAGTAGCTTAAAGTTATAATATTTTTATGAAGAGGAAATTTCTAAAGTCGATGAAGAGAAGCAAGTAGATTTATAAACAGACTTACAGAGAGTCACGGTAGCTGGAAAGTGATAGTTATGTATAAATCGAATGGGTCTCTGAGATTTAGGATGAAATTTTAGTAGTCTCATACGGTGCTCCCGTTATAGAGTATGGAATTTTTATTCCAATAAGAGGAGAAGCTTTTGCTTCTTGAAATAGGTGGTACCGCGATAATTCGCCCTATGGATTTTCCATAGGGCTTTTATTTCTTAATAAAAAGCAGGAGGGATTTAAGTGGACGAAAGAAAAAAAATAATATTCAGTGGAATACAGCCGTCAGGATCTCTAACCCTTGGGAATTATATTGGAGCTATTAAAAATTGGGTCAAATTACAGGATGAATATGAATGTTTGTTTTGCGTAGTAGATTTACACGCTATAACCGTAAGGCAGGAGCCTAAGGATTTAAGACAAAGAACCTTAGAGGTTTTGGCTATTTATATTGCATCTGGATTAGATCCAGAAAAAAACACCTTATTTATTCAATCTCATGTACCAACTCACAGTGAGGCAGCATGGCTCTTAAATTGCTTTACCTACATGGGTGAACTTAGCAGAATGACACAATTTAAGGATAAGTCTCAAAGGTATGGAGACAGTATAAGTGCTGGCTTGCTTAACTATCCAGTACTGATGGCGGCA
This sequence comes from Clostridium sp. UBA3947, assembly GCA_002385545.1. Lineage (GTDB taxonomy): Bacteria > Bacillota > Clostridia > Clostridiales > Clostridiaceae > Clostridium_AU. Next base: position 35,477 of record DGDR01000102.1, on the reverse strand, counting down.
GATATTCTCTTATACAATGCGGATTTGGTACCAGTAGGCAAGGATCAAAAGCAGCATATTGAATTGGCTAGAGATGTAGCTAATAGATTTAATAATTTATATAGTCCTACTTTTACAATTCCAGAGCCATATATAGCTACTACTGGACAAAAGATTATGGATCTACAGAATCCTACTAAAAAGATGTCTAAATCAGAAGAAAACCCAAATGGATACATTCTAATTATGGATCCACCAGAGGTAATAAGAAAGAAAATAAGCCGAGCTGTAACTGATAGCATAGGGGAAGTACGCTATAGTGATGACCAGCCTGGCGTTAAAAACCTTATGAATATCTTAATTTCTCTAACAGGGGTTTCCCCAGAGGAAATAGAAAAGAAATATGCTGGCAAGGGTTACGCAGAATTTAAGAAGGATGTAGCAGAGGCAATAGTTGCTGAGCTAGAGCCAATTCAAAATAAAGTTAAGGAGATTTTAGCTGATAAGGCTTATCTTGAAAAGATTTATAAGGCAGGAGCTGAAAAGGCTTATTACATGTCTTTAAAGACTTTAAGAAAGATGCAAAAGAAGATTGGCTTTATACCTCCAGCTAAATAAAGAGGATAATAAAAAGCAGCAGAGATTAATCTGCTGTTTTGTTATTATCCTTATTATTTCCTTTATATACATATGTATAAATAAGAAAACCAATCCATAAGAGAATACCAATTACGCTAACTATTTGAGCCACACTCATACCACCTACTTTTAAAATGAAGCTTTCCACTCTCATGGATTCTAGATAAAAACGGGCTATAGAATACAATCCCATATAGGAAAATACTACAATACCCTTCTTTTTATTTTTCTTCATAAGAATGAGTAGTATGATGCAAACTAATAGATTCCAAAGAGATTCATATAAGAAGGTAGGATGATGATATTCCCCATTGATGTACATTCCTTCTTGAATAAACTCTGGCATTAGCTTTTTAAATAATTCTACATTTACTATTGCTTTGCCATAGACTTCACGATTTATGAAGTTGCCCCATCGGCCAATGGCCTGAGCTAAAATTATAGATGGTGCAGCTACATCTGCCATAGACCAAAAGTCGTATTTTTTGCGTCTACAGTAAAGATAGGAGACTAGCAAGGCAAATATTACGCCACCATGTATAGCTAGACCGCCCTCTCTTACTTTAAAGATATCCAAAAGATTATCCTTATATTCATCAAAGTCCATAATTACATAATATAATCTAGCACCAATTAGGCCAGCAGGAATGCCTAAAAGTGCTACATCTAATAAGGAATCAAAGTCTATCTTTCTCCATTTGCAAGTAAAGGATGAAAGAGCAACAGCCACAAGCATTCCAATGGCAATTAAAAGGCCATACCAACGTATTTCTAAGCCGAATAATGTAAAGGCTACTGGATTCATTTATAATCAACTCCTAAAAATTTATCCTTACATACTCTATAATAACCTATTGTGTGAAATAAATGAAGAAATTAAGGAAATTTTTCAGTATGTTAAGTTCCGTTAAGCTAGTACGAATTTTTCAATAACTTTAGCAACACCGTCCTCATCGTTGGTGGCTGTTATATAATCAGCAGCCTCTTTAACCTGTGGGAAAGCATTGCCCATGGCTACTCCAAGACCAGCAAATTTTATCATAGCTATATCATTATCTGCATCTCCAACAGCAATGATTTCTTCCTTAGGAATATTTAAGTTTTCACTTAGAACTGATAGGCCAGTGCTCTTATTAATTCCTGGTTTAAGGAATTCAAGGAAAATAGAAGCACTCCTCATAATAGAGTAGTTAGACAGGTATTCCTTTGGGATTTTCTTAGTAAACTCATCTAGTTTTGCTGGATCATCCACTATCATTACTTTTATAATTTTATCCGTATATTTAATATTATTGAAATCCTCAATGTGTACTGGGATATTGTTAATTTCTGCTTCTATATTAGTATATTGATTTGCTTTTGGGGTTATAAGGCGCCCATCTTTATCGAAGGCATGGATGTTTAAGCTATGCTCCTGACTTAGCTTGTATATTTTGTGAAGATCCTCACCAGTCATAAATTTTTGGAAAAGCATATGGCCGGATTTTCCTGTTTGTACAGCGGATCCATTAAAGGTGATTGCATATTCATCATCATCATTTAGACCGAGATATTCTAAATAATTTCGTATACCCATTACTGGTCTACCAGTGGATAATACTACTTTAACTCCACGTTGTCTAGCAGCTTGTAGTGCAGCGAAGGTTCTTTGAGAAATAGTTTTATCCTTTCTTAGTAAGGTACCGTCCATATCCAAAGCGATTAGTTTGTACATTATTGCATCCTCCTAAAATTGCAGTTGTATAATTTTCATGAAACTGTTATAATTTATAAGGTTTATAAATGATACTTTTTGAGTCACAATGGGATTATATCAAATTTAATATATATTTTAAAGGGTAGATAGTAAATAGATATATTGGTAAATATAATAATAAATATAGATATGTAGGCTACTACTAGGAAAATCAATTGAAAGAAAGAGGAGAGACACTGTGGAGGATTTGAGAAAAGAAATAGAACGAAGAAGAACCTTTGCCATAATATCTCACCCAGATGCTGGTAAGACAACACTTACAGAAAAATTCCTTTTATATGGTGGAGCTATAAGATTGGCTGGTTCTGTTAAGGCTCGAAAGGCATCTAGACATGCCGTTTCTGACTGGATGGAAATAGAAAAGCAAAGAGGTATTTCTGTAACCTCATCAGTTATGCAGTTTAATTATGATGGTTACTGCATAAATATTTTGGATACTCCAGGCCATCAAGACTTTAGCGAAGATACCTATAGAACATTAATGGCGGCAGATAGTGCTGTCATGGTTATAGATGCAGCAAAAGGTGTGGAGGAGCAGACAAAAAAGCTGTTCCATGTTTGTAGCTTAAGGGGTATACCAGTATTCACCTTTATTAATAAGATGGATAGAGAGAGTAGAGATCCCTTTGAACTACTAGAGGAAATTGAAAATGTTCTTGGAATTAAATCTTATCCTATGAATTGGCCAATCGGTTCTGGTTCAAACTTTAGAGGTGTTTATGAAAGACATGAAAAGACTATTCAGGTTTTCAATGGTGGAAACCATGGTCAAGTAGCTGTTGAATCGGTAAAAGGTAATGTGGATGATGAAGTGTTTAAGGACTTATTAGGGGAAGAACTACATAATAAGCTAATGGAAGATATTGAGCTGTTAGATATAGCTGGAGATGAATTTGATTTAGATAAGGTGTCTGTTGGAGAATTAACCCCTGTATTTTTTGGTAGTGCATTGACTAATTTTGGTGTAGAACCATTCTTACGTCACTTCTTAAAGATGACTAAGCCACCTTTGCCAAGAAAGACTTCAGAAGGCGAGATAGATGTATTTAATGATAAGTTTTCTGCCTTTGTCTTTAAAATACAGGCTAATATGAATCCTGCCCATAGGGATAGAATTGCTTTCATGAGAATCTGTTCTGGAAAGTTTAAGAAGGGTATGGAAGTTAATCATATTCAAGGTGGTAATAAAATTAGATTGACTCAACCACAGCAATTTATGGCCCAGGATAGAGAAGTAGTGGAAGAAGCCTATGCAGGGGATATTATTGGTGTTTTTGATCCAGGTGTATTTAGTATTGGTGACACCTTAACAGAGGAAGGTAAATTTAAGTTTGAAGGAATTCCAACCTTTGCTCCTGAGCATTTTGCAAGGGTAAGGCCTGTGGATACCATGAAAAGAAAGCAATTTGTTAAAGGGATAACTCAGATATCACAAGAAGGAGCTATCCAAGTTTTTAAGGAATTGTTTATAGGAATGGAAGAGGTTATTGTAGGTGTGGTTGGAATACTTCAGTTAGAAGTTCTTGAATATAGATTAAAGCATGAATATGGTGTAGACATAAAAATTGATAGACTGCCCTATAGATATATCAGATGGATTGAAAATGAAGATATTGATATGGATAGCTTGAATATAACCAGCGATACTAAGAAGGTAACAGACTTAAAGGATAGAAACCTCTTAATATTCCAGAATGAATGGGGTATAAATTGGGTATTAGAACATAATAAGGGCGTAATATTGTCTGACGTAGGAAAAAATAATGATTAATAATTTTTAAGGCTTTTCCCAGTGACTTTGGGAAAAGCCTTTTTAGCCTTGAAATTAATATCTGTATTGTTAATAAAAAGGTCTTATAAGTTTATTTCGATTTATTGCGCCCAAATATAACATCTACAGTAAAAATAACAGCAGCTACTACTAATAGTATGTTAATTAAAGAGCCTCCAATTCTAAATAATAAACCTAGTAACCAAAAAAATACTACAAAGCCGCCTATCCATCTTAGTATGGTCATATTCATTTCCTCCTTGTATTATCATTGGAAAGCAATTTGATAAATTAACCTAAACATTAACTATTAATAGTATCTGCAAATGGAAGGAAAATATTAAATTTTTAAAATTAAAAAAGAGAGGTATGCAAACCTCTCGGGAATTCGTTAGAATCTTCTTTCTCTGTTATTTCTTTCAGCTTTTCTAGCTTTTCTACATTCAGGGCATCTAACAGGATCATTTTCAAAGCCTTTTTCTTTGTAAAAAGCCTGTTCTCCTTCTGTAAATACAAATTCCTTTCCACAATCTTTGCAAACAATGTTTTTGTCAGCCATGGTTATACCTCCTAAAATCCTAGGGATAATACTACTTGGACTACAAACATTCCCCAAAACTTAAGGAAGTATAGTCTAAATAAATTTTTCCCAATTAAATATTACAAAGCTATTATAACAAAATAATAATAAAAATTCAATATTTAAGCAGACTTCTTTTTTTTAATTTTGAAAATAGTAAAAGTAATAAAAGGAATGACTATAAGGATTACAAAGCTTAAATCTCCATAAAAGTGTAGCATAACATCTACGTATTTAAATACATTGGTAAGCATTATGGATATAAGGGTTACTAGAATGGTAATAGAATAAATAATTACGTTCCCGTCAATGTTAAAGGATCTTATAAGCTCTCTAAGGACGAAAAAGGTTATTATGTATTTAATGAACCAACCACCAACAATTTGGAAAAGTACAAATAGCTCACCACTCTCTAAAAAGCCTGTATGACTTATTTCCTGGGTTTGAATTAGTTTTGGAAAATTCAAATTAGAAGCTCTTATTGGACCGAAAGCAGCAACAACACCAGTGGCAGAAACTATTTGCATTTGAAATACAAAAAAGAATCCTAAAAGAGCATATTTTTTTAGTTTATATTTATCGTGGACATATTTATAAAAGGGAAAAACTAAAAATAAGCCTCCGTAAAATCCTAAAGAAGTAATTATGGCTCTAATAAAATTTAGATTAAGGTTATCGGCCATTATTGGTAATAGTAAACTATAGTCTTTGTAATGTGCAGTTAGTATAACTAAATTTATACCTGCTATTATTGCGCCACACATACCAATTATGGTAACAGAAATTAAGGGCTGTAGTCCTTTTTTTACAGTATAGATTGCTGGTATGGTGAAAAATAAAATATGGTACCAGGATGGTGTTTCTATAAAAAGATTGCAATGCATTGCGGTTGCTTCTATAAAGCTACATTCAACCAAGGTCAGGAAAACAGCTATTATTGTAGCTATTAAGGATATATTTCCAAAGAACCTTCCTAAGGCAACTCTATAAATCTGAGCAATATTAAAGTTATTAGTCCTTTGCATTATTTTGGTCATGTAAATTAGATAAAAGACAGCAAGAATGGAGGCTATACCTATAGCAATCCAAGCATCTCGACCAGATAAGTTTAAGATTGAAACTATGTTAGTTTTCAATGAAACTATGGAGGTTCCCCAAATAATAAACATTATATGCTTTGAATTTAACCTATCCATTTAAACTCCTCACTTTTTTATAATTTATTCTAAACTTATTATTATCAAAGTTAAGAATATTAAACTATAAAGAAAGAATAATAAAAATAAGGATAAACAATGGTAAAGGGGTGAGTTTAAGTGTCGAGCTTATTAAATGATATTAAGAATGAATTAAGCGATACTTTTGATGTGAAATACCGATCAATTAATATTGGAAACTCGAAAGCTCATCTAGTCTACATAGACAATATTTGTGACTCAAAGTATATGAGTGAGTTTATAATAGAGCCTTTAATCAATTATAAAAAAGATGTGGATTCTCTGGAAACAATAATGGAAAGTGTTTTACATTCAAATGATGCTGAACTTGTAGCTAATGCTAAAGAGGCTGTTGTGAAAATATTAAAAGGTAGTGTAGTTATAGTAATAGAATCCTTTGATCAGGCTATTTCCTGTGAAGCTATAGGTGTTGCTAAAAGAGTGGTATCTATTCCTGAAACGGAAGCAGTGCTAAAGGGACCAAGAGAAGGCTTTAATGAAAACATTGTTGATAATATTTCACTGCTTCGAAGAAGAATAAATAATGAAAATTTAAAGTTTGAAAGCTATGTTATGGGCGAGAAAACTAACACTACCGTAGTAATAGGGTATATAAAAAATACAGTAGATGAGAAGGTTCTAAATTATGTAAAAGAGAGAATTAACACTGTAAATTATGATTATATACTGGATATCAATTATATAGAATCTATTTTAAAAGAAAAAAATACTCTTTTTGATGTAATTGGACATAGTGAAAAACCAGATAAGGTAGCTTCCCAATTGCTTGAAGGAAAAGTTGCCATACTTGTAGAGGGATCTCCTAATGTAGCAACGGTTCCGTACTTTTTCGTTGAAAATTTTCAAACTGGTGATGATTATTACATTAATAGGTATTATGCCAATTTTTCAAGGGGAATCAGATGGGTGGCTTTTATGATTGCAACCTTTTTATCGGCCATTTATATAGCTATTACTACCTATCACTTTTCCTTGATTCCAATTGTGTTTGTTTTTAGGTTCGCAGTTTCAAGATCGGGAGTGCCTTTTCCTACATTCTTAGAAGTATTGTTAATGTTTCTTTTCTTTCAGTTAATAAAGGAAGCAGGAACTAGACTTCCCCAGCCTATAGGTCAGGCCATGAGCATCGTTGGTGCTTTGATTTTAGGTGATGCTGCTATTGGAGCCGGTATTACTTCACAAACCACAGTGTTAATAGTGGCCTTATCCTCAATTAGTTATTTTTTAATTCCAAAGCTTTATGGTGGAATAACTATATGGTCTTTAATAATGATTATTTTTGCTAGTTTAAATGGATTACCAGGTTTTTATGTAGGACTTTTTATGCTAATAACACATCTAAGTAGTTTAAAAACCTGTCAATATCCATACTTATTTCCTTTAGCTAGCTACAAAAAACTTAAATTCAAGGATATGGTTTATCGAAAGAAATTAACAACCATTTCTAGAGGAATATTAAAAAGGAATGACACGCCATGAAAACAAGATTATTAGCTATAGTATTAGTAATAATGTTTACCTTTACTGGATGCTTTAATTATCGAGATGTAAATAGAGTGTTGTATGTTATGTCATTATTAATTGATTTAGATGAAAGTGACAATGTAATTTTATACATTGAGGCTTTTAAAGCCTTTAAGGGAGTTTCTCAAGGGGTAGAACAAGGAACTAGAATTGTAAATAGAGTACAAGGTAAAACATTATTTGAAGCTGTAAGAAATGCTAATTTGGGTGCAGGATATAAACATAATTATACGCAAAATAAAGCTATCATTTTCACTGAAAGAGCAGCACGAAAAGGTTTGAAGCAAGTGCTAGATTTTTTAGATAGAGATCAGGAGTTTCTAATAAGGCCCTATGTGTTTGTTTATATTGGAGATGTAGAACGGTTGATTAATTTAAATATTAAAGATGAAGAATTTATTGGTACTTATCTCTATAGCTTAATTCAAAACATAGGATCAGCATCAAGAGCTGTAATAGTTAACCTAAATGAGTTTCTAAATCGTAGATATATGAGAAGTAATACTGAGGTGATTACAGTCTTAAAGATCAAAAAGCGTCCCTTGACAGATAGAATTGAATTAGATGGTGGAGCTGTCATTTATGATGATAAAATGATTGATTATATACCAAGGGAACGAAGTCAGGTTTATAATTTTTTACAAGATGAAGTGAATAGCGGAACCTTGGAGGTCACTAATCCATGCCAACCAGAAGGATTTGTAACCCTAGAAATACTAAGAAGTAAAACAAAAACTCGTATAGAGTATAATGGGGAAAAAATAAGATTAAAAAAAATTATATCGATAAAAACAAGTATCGGTGAAGCTCAATATAATTTTCAAATGACCAAGGAGATTATTAATAAGGTGCAGGATGAAGCAGAGAAAAATATTAAAATGTATAGTAAGCGGTTCTTTGATGAATATAAACATAAAAGAATAGATATTTTTAATATTGCAGATGTACTTCATAGATATTATCCGAAGGCAAAAATTGAAAATCCAATTGAAATATCAGAATTAGATTTGGATGTTGAAGTCCATGTGGAAGGTAGTAGTAATAAGGCAGACTATCATTAAAGGATTACCCTATAAGATTCTTGTTATAGCGGCTTTAAGCCGCTTTTTATATTTGTCATGACACGTTATAACATAATATAATATAAGTATATAGATTAATTAAGCTGCAATTCTAATAAAGGAAGCTACTTTGTGGTGGTAAGGAGGTTAGAATAAATGGATGTAAAAAAGCTTATGAATCTAATTAAAAAGAATGAAGGCCGTAAGCTAGATTTTAAGCTAATGTTAGATATAGATTCAGAATCCGGTAAAAAAGAATTTGCCAAGGATGTATGTGCCATAGCTAATTCTAAAGGGGGAAGAGGATACATTATAGTTGGGGTTGAGGATAAGAACCATAGCGTAGTAGGCGTTGATATATCAACCTTTCCCACTGAAGAGCAATTGCAGCAAGTTGTTAGCTCCCGTTGCGAACCTCCTATACCTATTATAGTAGAAGCGGTAGCCATAGAAGGTAAGCAGGTTGTTGTAATTACCATATTAAACGGAGACCAAAGACCATATCAAGTAAGGGAGCATGGATCTTTTTATATAAGAAGAGGATCTACCACAGATACCATGAGAAAGCAAGAAATTGTATCAGCCCTACAAGAGGGACTTAACCTGAATGTAGAAACCTGTCCTATAATAAGGAGTTCCACTAAGTGCCTAAATATTAGCCTTGTTGATAGATACTTCAAATCTAAAGGAATAGAATGTAATGATGAAAACCGTGACTTCTTGATGGAAAGCGCTTCTATAACCATCAAGGAAAGAGAATCATATAGGTCTGTTGTAACTTTAGGAGGTTTATTAGTTTTTTCTGATATAAATAGTGTATACATACCTCACAATATGGTTAGAATAGTAAATAGTGTGAATTCAAGCAAGCCACGGGTATCCATAGTACAAGGAAATTTAATGAGTATAATTGATAAGAGCGAAGAGCTTATAAAGGAAATCCTTCCAACTAGTTATCCTAGTTACGCTATTTTGGAAGGTATAAAAAATGCTGTTTTGTATAGAGACTACACTGCTTTTTATGGTGTAATCGAGGTGTTTCTTGGTTATAATAGTGTCTCTGTAGTAAGCCCTGGAAATCTAATTCGAGATTATGTAAATCCCATGCATACCTACGAATATTTTAAAAGAAATATGTGGATTTATGAGAAGATGATAACTTTAGATGAAAAAAATAGATTCCTGCAAGCTGGGCGGGGCTTCAAAATTATGAAAAAGGCCTTTAAAAATTATGGAAGAGTTAAATTTGTTAACTCTTATGAACTAAATAGCTTTAGGGTAATCTATCCAGGAGTGAAACTATTTAAATAAAAAGGGGCAATTGTTAACAATATGATAACATTTACATAAAAGTTGGTTGAGTCATTGCGCAAATTTTCAGAATATTATATAATTTATATATAATATGAATACCTAAAAATTTTAAAGGGGTGTTTATCATGATTCAGGTATTTTGTGGTAAAAGAGGTACAGGAAAATCAAAAAATCTCATAGCTATGGCAAATGAATGTGTAAACAAGATTGATGGAAATGTTGTTTACATTGACGATGACAAGAGACCTATGCTTGAATTAGACAGAAGAATCAGATTTGTTTCAACGGATGAGTTCAACCTAACAAACTGTAATAACATCTATGGATTTTTGTGCGGCATGCTTTCAGAGGATTACGATATAGAAGCCATTTTTATTGATGGCCTATTTAATATTGTTTCCGGCAATGTAAGTGATGCGGCACATTTATTTTTGGAATTAGAAAAGTTAAGTGAAAAATTTGATTTGAATATTTACATCAATATTAATCATGAATATGACGAGGTGCCTGAGTTTATTAAGAAATATGCTGCTTAGAGCTAAATGGGTTTGAAAATAAGTAGGTTAATAGGTTTTTAGTCTTAATAAGACCTATTTGAGAGACCTTTAAATAATAAAAGTGCTAAAGAGATTGCTTTTCAGTCTCTTTAGCATTTTTATTATTGAGAATTTAATGCATAAATGTTGATAATTCATAATTTAAAATATATAATATAAATATTGCGTATATAATTTTTCAAAGTGAACGGAGGTAAAAATATGTCTAGTGTTTTTGATGTTCTACTTGAACGAGGGTACATAAAGCAGCTTACCCATGAAGCGGAAATAAAAGAATTATTAGAGAAAGAAAAGGTAACATTTTACATAGGTTTTGATCCAACGGCAGACAGTTTACATGTTGGACATTTCTTGCAGCTAATGGTAATGGCACATATGCAGAGGGCAGGGCATTTTCCAATCGCCTTGATTGGTGGAGGCACTGCTATGATAGGAGATCCTTCTGGAAAGAGCGATATGAGAAGAATGATGACAAGAGAAGAAATCGAACATAACGGTAACTGCTTTAAGGCTCAGATGTCACGACTAGTAGATTTTTCAGAAGGTAAGGCTTTGATGTTAAATAACGCAGACTGGTTATTAGATTTAAATTATGTTAACTTCATCAGGGAAATAGGTGTTCATTTTTCTGTAAACAAGATGCTCACAGCGGAGTGCTTTAAACAGAGATTAGAAAAGGGACTATCCTTCTTAGAATTTAATTATATGTTAATGCAAGGCTATGATTTCTTAGAATTAAACAGGAAGTACGGATGTGTTATGGAGCTTGGTGGTGACGACCAGTGGTCTAACATCTTGGCTGGTGTGGATTTGATTAGAAGAAAAGAAGGTAAGCCTGCTTATGGTATGACCTTTACCTTGTTAACAAACAGCGAAGGTAAGAAAATGGGTAAAACTGAAAAAGGTGCAGTTTGGTTGGATAAGGAAAAGACTTCTCCTTATGAGTTCTATCAGTACTGGAGAAACATAGATGATTCGGATGTTGAAAAGTGTCTTGCACTATTAACCTTCCTTCCAATGGACGAGGTTAGAAGATTAGGAGCTCTACAAGGAGCAGAAATAAATGAGGCAAAAAAGGTACTAGCCTACGAGGTTACAAAGATAATTCATGGAGAGGAAGAAGCTGAAAAGGCGAAATCTGCAGCAGAAGCTCTATTTAGTGGAGCAGGTAATCTTGAAAATGTTCCAACTAGTGCAATTACAAAGGATGCACTCAATAGGCCAATATTAGATGTTTTAGTTGAACTTAAGATATTGCCTTCAAAGGGAGAAGGAAAAAGACTTATCCAGCAAAATGGTCTTAGCATAAATGATACTAAAATAGCTGACATTAATAGAGTTTTAGTAGAAGAAGATTTTAAAAATGGTTATGCTCTTATCAAGAGAGGTAAGAAAAACTATAATAGAATAGTTATTGAATAAAAAATAAGCTTGCCCAAAGGCAAGCTTATTATATTTTACTTTTCCAATATTTCAGTAGAAATTGACTTAATTTATACAGATAAGTTACGATAATTATATATAAACTAAACTATAGTTTATAGGTAAGTAAGGTGGGGGGTGAAAAAGTGGCAGGTATTAGAGATGTTTCTCAGATTTATAATTCTACTAACAAAAAAATTACGGGCAAGATTAGCTTTAAAATTGGAGATAGCTTTGCCGCTAAAATTTTGTCCCGCAGCGAAGATGGAAAAGGAATAGTATTGAGAACTATAGATGGATGGCAGTTTCCAGCTATACTAGAAGAGCCTATAGGTTTGCTGCCAGATTTGTTAGTTAAGTTTCAGGTTCTTGGTTATGATAATGGAGAAATAAAGCTTAAGCTTGTTCCAAAGGAACAGGAGCAAAAACCAAGTGAAGAGGAATCCTTATTGCAGATAGCCAAAAGCAATGGCTTAGAGGAAGAAGATATTGAGCTATTAAAAAGTATGACCACCTTTTCTATTCCGCTAGATAGAGAAAATATATCTAAGGTAAAGTCTCTTGTAGATTTTTTAAGGAAAATAAATCAGAATCCTGATGAAATAGATCAGTTTATATCTAAGTATCTAAAAAGTAAGGAAAATAGTAACGAAAGTAAAGAAGGTATAGAAATTACTAATATCTTAAAAGGTTTCTTTGAAGAATTTAAAGAGATGCCCTTGGAAGATCTTCTTCTCTTTCAGGAGAATGGAATTGAGCTCACGGAGGAGAATATTAATAGCTATAGGAATATATTTCAAAAGTCTGAAGGCTTGAATAATAGCTTAAAAACTATAATAAATGCAATTAGTAACTTTCAGAAGGAAAGTTCCAATAAGACTCAATTAGCTACTAATAGTTTTGATCAGGAGGAGCTGTTTGTTAACCACAATTTAAGGGAGGACTTTGCCCAGGTTTTCTATAAGGAGCTGGAAGTTGAACCAGAGGTTACAGAAAATTATGATAGCTTAAATAATGATAATTATGATAAATATGATAACTATGATTTTAATGATACTTCAAATGATACATTAAATGATAGTTCAATTAAAGCTAATAATGAATCCTTTGCAACGGAAAGGAGTAATAAGGTAAAGGTAGAGGTAAAGCCAGTTATTTCTGAGGAATTTGCTGAAAAGCTTACCCAGACTATAATTGATGAGCTTCCTGAGCCGATAAAAGAGGTCAAGCCTATAATAAAGGATGAAGTAATACCTAAGGTTATTGAAAAAGTAAAAGAAAGGATTCAATATACGGGTAAGGTTGAAGTAGAGGAGGTTGTGGAGCTTATAAAGGATAACCTTAAAAATACTCCACAGTTAAAGGATTCTCTAAGGGATGATGATTTAGAGGAACTGAGCTTAAGATTAAAGCTTAACAAGGAATTTTATGAATTAACTAATGTTAAAAAACTTAGCAATACAAGTATTAAGGTTATGGAAGGGATTAAGGAAAAGCTTGAGGAATTAAAAAGCTTGGTAAAAACTATAATGGATGCAAAGACAGAATTAGATCCTAAAGCTTGGAATGGTATACTTAATAATGTAAAAGCTAATATTAATGATATTAAAATGTTTAATACTATTTCTGGTGAGTATTACTATATGGATGTTCCTATTAAATTCAAAGAGGATGAATATCCTTGTAAGCTAATAATCAAAGACGATAGAAAAAAAGGTAAGAGAATAGATTCTAACAATGTTAAAATGGTAGTGAGTGTTTCCACCGTAAAGATGGGTAAGATTGATATATATATACAGTTTAAGGATAGAAATATGAAGTTAGATTTTAAGTGTGAGCAGCAATGGGTAGATATATTGGATATGGCAAAGGAAAAGCTGTATAAAATATTGTCCCGAAGTAACTATAATGTCCTAATTAACGTTTCTGAAAAAGAAAAAGAAATGAGTCTGGCAAATTGTAGAGAATTTTTCCAAGATACTCATAACTCAAATATTAACGTTGTAGTTTAAAAGGTGGATTGTATGGGAAAAAGAAGAAAAGCAGCGGCTTTAAAATACGAACAAACTTATGATGCTCCAATAATAACAGCAGCAGGCGTTGGATTTGTTGCCGATAAAATTATTGAAAGTGCAAAGGAAAATGATGTTCCAATAGTGGAAAATGAGGAGTTGGCAGATTTACTGAACAATGTGGATGTGAATAGTGCTATTCCAGTAGAATTGTATGAGGCTGTGGCTGAAGTAATAGCCTTTGTTATTGATTTAGATAAGAGACTATAAAGGCCAGTAGCAAATTAAAAGAGGGTGGGTGATAAAATGGCTCTTTATGCAATATCAGATTTGCACTTATCCTTAAGCCTTGATAAGCCAATGGATGTCTTTGGTGATAATTGGTATATGCATCATGAAAAAATCAAAGAAAACTGGTTACAGGTTGTTAAAGAAGAGGATACAGTATTAATTGCTGGAGACCTATCCTGGTCTATGAAGATGGAGGATGGACAAAAGGAATTGGAGTGGATTCATCAATTACCTGGTAGGAAAATTATGATAAAGGGCAACCACGATTATTGGTGGGGAAGCATTACTAAGCTAAATAGCCTCTATGAAGATATGCATTTTATTCAAAACAACTATTTTTCCTATGAGGATTATGGTATATGTGGCACTAGAGGTTGGATTTGCCCTGGTACAGACAAATTTGAGGAAAAGGATTTGAAGATTTATAATAGGGAATTAATACGATTACGACTTTCCTTAGATAGTGCTAAAAAAGATGGGTATAGTAAGTTTATAGTTATGCTACATTATCCTCCTACCAATGAGAGGTTTGAGGATTCAGGCTTTACAGATATTTTAAAGGAATACTCGGTGGAAAAGGTGATATACGGACACCTGCATGGCCCCTTTCACTATAACCTGCTCAATGGAGAAAGGAATGGTATAGAATATTTACTAACCTCTTGTGACTATTTGGATTTTAAGTTAATAAGATTGATGTAAATTTAAAGTAGTTTTTAACAATAGTGAGACTGTTGCTCAATAACTGATTCAATTTAAAGTTTGCAGCAGTCCTTTTTGTTTTTTGAAATAAATTTGTATTGCTTGTCCAATCATTTAATTTATCCATCAGCTTTTTTTTTTGAAACAAAGCAACATAGTCAAATAATTAATATTGTCACTATTAAATGTCCGTTGACAGATAATTATGGTTACAGCCCAATGCAAATAGAAAGGCAACAACCTATTTTCGTTTATTTTTCATATTTGGTGAAATACTAATAATAATTATAATCCTTTGACAAGTAAATCATTATATCGTAATATATGAATATATTAATATTTGAGAAGAGGGTTTGAAAATGGAGCACAATTATAAGGAATTAGAAGATATTAGTGAATTATTAAAGGTTTTAGCCCACCCTGTTAGGTTGTGTATAGTAAATGGTCTACTTAAAAATGGAGGCTGCAATGTTAGCTTTATGCAACAGTGTCTCGATGTGCCTCAATCCACAGTATCTCAGCACTTACAGAAATTAAAGAGTGCAGGTATTATTAAGGGTGAAAGAAAGGGTCTGGAGATAACTTATAGGGTGGTAGATGAAAGGGTAGCAAAAATAATTGACCTATTAATAAAGGAGTAAAAGTAAAATAATCATCAATTTTGGAGGTTTTGAAATGGGAAAAAAGATATTAATAGTTGGTGGAGTAGCTGGTGGTGCATCCACTGCTGCTAGAATTAGAAGGCTGGATGAAACTGCAGAAATAATTATGTTTGAAAGGGATGAATATATATCCTTTGCCAATTGCGGCTTACCTTATTATATCGGTGGCAGCATTAAGGAAAGGGAAAAGCTACTGGTTCAGACACCTGAAGCAATGAGAAATAGATTTCGTATAGATGTGAGAATAAATAGCGAGGTATGCTCTGTTAATACAGAGAAAAGGACTGTGAAAGTGAAGACAAAAGCGGGAGAAGAGTATGAGGAAAGCTATGATTATCTTTTATTATCTCCAGGGGCAAAGCCCTTCACACCTCCAATACCAGGTATAGATAGTAAGAAGATATTTACCCTAAGGAATGTTTCAGATACAGATAAAATAAAGGCTGCAGTTGATAGTAATCACATTAAAAGTGCAGTGGTTATTGGTGGTGGATATATAGGGGTTGAAATGGCGGAAAACCTTATTGATAGAGGGCTGGAGGTAACTCTAATAGAAGCAGCAGATCATATTCTTGCACCCTTTGATGGTGAAATGTCTGCCTTGGCAGAAAAGGAATTGGTGGACCATGGAGTGAAATTAATTTTAAAGGACGGTGTAAAGGCCTTTAAGGAAAAAGAAGATGGCTTAGAGGTAACATTATCTAGTGGCACAGTGGTTAGGGCAGATATGGCCATATTAGCCATTGGAGTAGTGCCAGATACATCATTCTTAAAGGATAGTGGCATTGAGCTAGGGGAGCGAGGACATATAATAACAGATGAGCACATGAGAACTAATGTTGAAGGTGTCTATGCTGTAGGAGATGCAGTATTGGTAAAGGATTTTGTTACTGGTGAAAAGGCTGCCATACCTTTAGCAGGTCCTGCCAACAGGCAAGGTAGAATAGCAGCAGACAATATCTGTGGTCTAGCTTCTACATATAAAGGAACTCAGGGTACTTCTATAATTAAGGTCTTTGATTTGACAGCAGCAAGCACCGGTGCCAATGAAAGAACCTTAAAAAAATATAGTATTCCCTATAAGTTTATATATGTGCATCCCAATTCTCATGCCTCTTATTATCCAGGAGCCAGTCAATTAACTATTAAATTATTATTTAATGATGAAGGAAGAATATTAGGAGCTCAGGTTATTGGCTACGATGGTGTAGATAAAACTATAGATGTATTTGCAACGGTTATGAGGCTAAAGGGTACTATATATGATTTGACCGAGTTAGAACTAGCCTATGCGCCACCTTATTCCTCTGCTAAATCTCCAGCAAATATGGCAGGCTTTGTAGCAGAGAATGTATTACAGGGTAGAATGGATGTCTATAGATGGAAAGACATAGAGGGCGACCTCAATATTAATGATATTCAATTAATCGATGTAAGAACCAAAATTGAGTATGAAAATGGACATTTAGATAAAGCTATCTTGATGCCTGTAGATGAATTAAGAGATAGGCTAAAGGAGTTAGATAAAGATAAGGAAACTTATTTGTATTGCCAGGTAGGCTTAAGAGGTTATATCGCTTCAAGAATATTAGAGCACAATGGCTTTAAGGTGAGAAACATGACTGGTGGCTATAGAACCTATACTGCAAGTGAATTTCATGCAGATGCTAACGGAAAAAATAAATATGAAGGTGATGAAGACAAAATGAAGGGAAAGGCTGAAAACTATAACGAAGAAGTAGCAGTAACTAAGGAATTGGATGCCACAGGCTTATGGTGTCCTGGTCCCTTGATGTCCGTAAAAGCTAACATGGATGGGCTAAAGGATGGTGAAGTGCTTAAGGCTACTGCATCAGATCCAGGTTTTTATGAGGATATTAAATCCTGGTGCGGTAAAACAAACAATGAACTTTTAAACCTGACAAAAGAGGGAGGCAAAATCATTGCTCTTATAAAAAAGGGGAAGAAAGGTGAAAAGGAATCTATTGGCTCACAGCCTGTAAAGGATAATAAAACTATAGTAGTATTTAGTGGGGATTTAGATAAGGCTATAGCTTCCTTTATAATTGCTAATGGGGCTGCTAGCATGGGTAAAAAGGTAACTATGTTTTTCACCTTCTGGGGCATAAATATTATTAGAAAACATGATAAAATAAAAATCTCCAAGGGACTAGTTGAAAAAGTCTTTGGAGCTATGATGCCTAGAGGAAGTAAAAGATTGAAGCTTTCTAAAATGAATATGGCAGGAATAGGACCAAAGATGATAAGAGGAATTATGAAGAAAAACAATGTAAATTCCCTTGAAGAGTTAATTCAATCTGCTATTGATAGTGGAGTAGAAATAGTTGCTTGTCAAATGTCTATGGAGCTACTAGGTTTAAAGAAGGAAGAGCTAATAGATGGAGTGAAAATTGGTGGTGTGGGCTATTACTTAGGTGAGGCTGAAGAGTCAAATGTTAATTTGTTTATATAAGCAATTAAGCTTGTTCTTAGCACAAAAAGCTAGGAACAAGCTATATTTTTGCAAATTTACTCCTGTGAATTATGTTTTTTCCCTTTAAAAAGGGATTTAAAGAATCCAGTTTTTTTATTGGAGCTATTATTATCCTCAAAAGTATTTTCCTCTTTTTTAGCCGATTTAATCAAATCCTTCTGATCTCGGGCTAACTCCTTCAGCTTAGGATTTACTGCTGGTGTAGTAATAACCTTGCTAAACCATTGCATAGCCTTGTCAAAATCGCCTACTCTTCTGTTAAGTTCACCAATTAAGTACATAGTTGTGAATCTATCCATACCGTAAATTGGGAAGGATTCTTCTAAGTAGGCATGTTCTAAGCCCTCTAAAGCCTGCTTTAAAAATTCCATTTCATTGCTTTCATCGCCCTTAAGTCGGTACATCCAAGCAATTTTCAAGCAATTCATAGCTTTACTGCTATGCTTTGCGTTTATGGCTACGTAATTTAACAAGGATAATTTGTAGCGCTCAATGGCTATATCAACATCATAGACCTCTGGGTAAATTCGCCCCTTCCATCTAACGGTTATTTGCCTTAGTACTTGATCGTGTTGATAATCTTTTATATTAAGGAAATCCTTTTTCATTGCTGCATAACCACAGTTATTACAGAGCCAAACATCATAAAAATAAGGATTTACACTTGCATACCTAATAAAAAGATCCGAATCCTTTTTTACTATCCTTGGTGCAGAAACCTTTACTGATTTTGCATAAACCAAATTATCACAAACTGGACATATCACTTTTTTATCGTACAATAATTCAATTTCTTTTTTAACAGAATCTTGTAAAGGAGATTTCTTTTCATCATCCATCTTTTCATCATCCTCTGGCTGCTGATAAAGATTTATATTTTTAATGTCTCCAAAACCTAGATCCTCCATATCAGAAAAAAGGCTCTTAGATTCATTACTCATGCTTTCACTCCTAGCTGTTAACCAAATTAAATAGTTTAATTCGTTGTATTATGTATGATTTTATTATAAAGTATAAGTGGGTTGAAAATCAAATTTTAATAATATATTTATGCTCTTGTATTTTTTTTGATATAATATTGATGCATTAACATTTGAGGTGATAAATATGGCTATTAAGGAATGGAAGGTATTTCTAACTCCATACGAGCAAGCTGTAGAAGAGTTAAAAATAAAATTTAGAAGTATAAGAAAAGAGTATAGAAGAAGAAATGAATATTCACCTATAGAGTTTGTAACGGGAAGAGTTAAAGAAGTAGCTTCTATATTAGAAAAAGCAAATAAGTTTAACATACCTTTAGATCGAATACAATATGAAATGGAAGATATAGCTGGGATAAGAATCATGTGTCAATTTGTTGATGATATAAGTAAAGTGGTAGAGCTCATTAGAAAAAGAAAGGATATGACCCTCCTATATGAGAAGGATTATGTAACTAATGTTAAGCCTAGTGGCTACAGAAGCTATCACATGGTTATAAAATATCAGGTTAATATGTCCGATGGTCCCCATGATATTCTGGCTGAATTTCAAATAAGAACCTTAGCAATGAATTTCTGGGCTACCACTGAACATTCATTAAACTACAAGTATAAGCATAACATTCCAGAAGATATTCGTTTGAAGTTGAAATTAGCAGCAGACTCTGCCTTTTTACTAGATGAACAGATGCTTGAAATTAAAGATGAAATAAAGGATGCTCAAAAGCTCTTTGAGGTAAAATCCGACTTGATTTCTGACATAATGAATAACATATTAACCTTATCTTCCATGGGTAAAATAGCAGAATTTACACGATATCAAAATACCTTAAATAGACTAATAGAAGAAGGGGAAGTATCAGAACTAAACAACCTCCTAGAGGCTACCCAAAAAAGCATAGAGAAATTTAAGGAAAACTAAAGAAGCAAAGAAAAGAAAGAATATTGAGATGCATAGCTCCATATATTCCAAAGGAGCTATGCATTTTAAATATGTTTTAAATTTTAGTTCAAGTCTCTGATTTTTAAAAGGGGGCCAGCGTTTTTTACAAATAAAAAGTTGATGAACAACAGGGGAGAGAATCCTATTTAGGACAAGCTACCACAGGTGTTCATCAACTAGTTTTTAAAACAAAGCAACATAGGAGCAAAAGCAAACTATCAAAGTAAATAGCTAGTTGCTGTTAGTTTTATGCTCTTAATGGCATCCAGGACAAGAGCTGCAACCGCCTTCTTCAGCACCCATTAAAGGTCTTAAGGTAAGGCCTCTGTAGTTGTTCTCTTCAGAAGATAGAATTATAAAACCAGCAAATTCCTCCTGGATTTCTTTATTGCACATAAAGGTTATATCATTAACCTTTTCAACAACATCGTCTTCCTTAGGGGAATCTATGCTAATATTAAAAACTGGACCACTGCAAGCATTGCCAGCAAAATTAATCCTTATGTTATAGTCCTTGATGTCATTTTCATCTAAAAAAGCTTTAAATTCCTTGTATGCTTCTTCACTTATATCCATAAGCTTCATTATATCACCTCATTGAAAATAATTATTAATTAAAAATACTTCTTATAATAGTTATATACCTTATTAGGGTATTTTGCAATAGTTTTGTAAAAAAAGCACCTTCGGGAGGTGCTTTTTTTTACTTAACTACTATATTAACAAGACGACCTTTAATTACTATAACTTTAACTATAGTTTTTCCTTCTGTTATAGCTTTTATACTAGAATCCTCTAGAGCAGCTGTTTTTATTTCTTCTTCGCTTAGGTCAGCAGCAATCATAATCTTATTCTTAATTTTTCCGTTTACCTGTATTGCAATCTCTACTTCATCCTTAACTAAAGCAGCAGGGTCAAAAACAGGCCACTTTGCATTGAAGACAGAATAAGCTTTAGAATCCTCATTTGGATTTAGTGTATTCCACATTTCTTCTGAAAAGTGTGGTGCAAAAGGAGCTAATAACTTAATATAATCTTCTATTGCTTCCTTTAAGAAGTTTGTATTTTTATCAGCTACTTGTAAGTACTTGGATAGGGCATTTGTGAATTCCATTATTCTAGCTATAGCTGTGTTAAATTGAAGCTTTTCTGCATCTTCTGTAACTCCTTTAATAGCGTTATGTCTCCAGTAGTTTAATTCCTTTTCTGCCTTATCTATAGTAGTTTTTGAACCGCCAGCCTTAATAGCCTCTATGCTGTTGTCTAAAATTCTTTCAGCTCTGTCAACGAATCTAGCTATGGATTTTATACCATCATCGCTCCATGCTCCGCCTTCTTCATAGGCAAAACCGAACATTAAATATAGTCTGAAAACATCGGAACCATATTGAGATATATAATCATCAGGAGATATAGTATTTCCCTTTGATTTACTCATTTTTTGTCCATCTGGACCTAAGATAAGTCCTTGATGAGTTAAGGATAGGAATGGCTCATCAAAATTCAAATATCCCATATCTCTTAATGCCTTTGTTATAAATCTGGCGTATAGTAAATGCATACAAGCATGCTCTGGACCGCCAACATACTTATCTACAGGAAGTATTTTATTAATTATTTCAGGGTCGAAGGCTTTTCCGCTATTCTTGTTATCTGGATATCTTAAATAGTACCAAGAGGAACAAACGAAGGTGTCAAGGGTATCTGGATCTCTTAAAGCCTCGCCACCGCATTTAGGGC
The DNA here is from genome assembly GCA_002385545.1 of Clostridium sp. UBA3947. Lineage (GTDB taxonomy): Bacteria > Bacillota > Clostridia > Clostridiales > Clostridiaceae > Clostridium_AU. The sequence continues at coordinate 13,812 of DGDR01000102.1, read as the reverse complement.
AAGTAGTATGCATGAATGCATCGCATTTAGCCAAAGGAGACTTTCCATCTGGTGTAAATTCAACATCATAAGGAAGCTCTACAGGCAATTGATCCTCTGGAACTGGTACAGTACCACATTTTTCGCAATGAATAATTGGAATTGGAGCACCCCAATATCTTTGTCTGGATACTAACCAGTCTCTTAAACGGTAGTTAACCTTCTTTCTTCCTAAATTCATTTTCTCTAGTTTTGCTACTATAGCTTCTCTAGCTTCTGCGGATGGTAGACCGTCAAATTCACCGCTATTTACTAATATACCATCCTCGGTAAATAGCTCTTCTGTTCCTCCATCAATAACCTTTTCTATAGGTAAATTGAATTTTGTTGCAAAGGCATAGTCTCTTTCATCATGGGCTGGTACAGCCATTACTGCTCCTGTACCATAAGTAGCTAAAACATAGTCTGCCACCCAAATAGGCACTTGCTTTCCGTTCACTGGGTTTATAGCGTAAGAGCCAGTGAATACACCAGTTTTTTCTCTAGTAAGAGACTGTCTTTCAATTTCTGATTGCTTTTTAGCAGCTTCCTTATAGGCTTCAACCTGCTCCTTATACTCATCAGTAGTAATTTCATCAACTAATGGGTTTTCAGGTGCCAATACTACGTAGGTAACACCAAAAAGGGTATCTACTCTTGTGGTAAACACGTTAAAGCTCAAATCCTTATCGGCTACCTTAAAGGTTACTTCTGAGCCTATAGATTTTCCAATCCAGTGTTTTTGCATAGCCTTAGTTTTTTCAGGCCAATCAAGATCATCTAACATTTCCAAAAGCTCATCAGCATAATCAGTGATTTTTAAGAACCATTGGGTTAAGTCCTTCTTTGTAACAGGAGTTCCGCATCTTTCACAAGCATCTTCAACTACCTGTTCATTAGCTAAAACCGTATTACAGCTAGGACACCAATTAACAGGAGCCTTCTTTCTATAAGCTAATCCTTTTTCATAAAGCTTTAAGAATACCCATTGTGTCCATTTGTAATATTCTGGTACACAGGTAACAACTTCATTTTCCCAATTGAACATAGCTCCCATAGCTTTAAGCTGAGCTTCCATAGTTTCAATATTCTTTAAGGTAGAATCCTTTGGATGAATACCAGTTTTGATGGCGTAATTTTCTGCTGGTAGTCCAAAGGCGTCGAAGCCCATAGGTTGAAATACATTATAGCCCTGCATTCTTTTCATTCGTGCCCAAGAGTCAACAGGACCGTAATTAAACCAGTGACCAGCATGTAAATTGCTGCCAGAGGGATAAGAAAACATCTCTAAAACATAAAGCTTTTCTCCAGGGTTGTTGATATCAAAGTCATAAATTTTTGTTTCTTCCCATTTTTTTTGCCATTTCTTATCTATACTTGTGCTATATCTGGCCATTTTTTATCCTCCTTAGATAATGAATTTTATATTTGAATTGAAATCAAATTTTTGCTGTATTTGAAGTTATAAAATAAAAAAGTCTTTCGCCTCCTAAGAGACGAAAGACAACTTCCGCGGTACCACTCTAATTAGGCTTAAAGCCTCACTTTGCGCTAATAACGGGCTTACCCGTGATTGACTAAAGCTCACTAGTAAAAGGGAGGTTCATCAATCAATACTCCAAGGCGAGTTCATATAAGGTCTACACTGCCTTTCACCATCCGGCAGCTCTCTAAAGCAGCCATTATACTACTACTCCTTTTCAAAGTATTTAAAATATGGAATTTGCTTTTATTATATGTTAAAGAACAGGTTGCGTCAATAGATTATTAATACTTTAGTTTTATGTATAAATAAAAAAAGATTTGATTGCTCAAATCTTTTTTCTTGGCTGCCCAGGCTGGATTCGAACCAACACAGTGCCTGCTCCAGAGGCAGGTGCCTTACCGTTTGGCTACTGGGCATCGCCGACAATATGTATTATATCACGTTTAGGTTAAGAGTCAATAACTTTTTTAAAGATTTTTTTCATAATTTGCAAGATGTCGATAAATGACGAAAATACTTAGTAAATATGAAATAAATTATTGTAATAGCTATATTTGAGGCATAATACCTCTATCCTTAAGAATTTGATAGATGGTTTTTGAGGTGGTGTCAGACATTTGGTAGCCTAATAGCTTAACAATTTTAATTAACTCTTCCTCATTTTCCGTTTCGATTTCTATATAGGGGAATGGACAAAAACTTTTATCGTTTATATCTATTTCTACTAATGAATTTTTATACTTATAGCTTTCACGATACTTCTTTACAGTTTGAACAAGTTCCAAGCCAAGGGAGCAAAAAATATTCTCAGCCATAGTGGCATTATCTACTAAAACTTCATTTTCCTCCATAACCTTATATTTTTCTTGACTTATAATTTTTTTAGTAGTCATGTAGCAAAACTGTTTGTTATTAAGCATATCTTCAACTATTCTTACTCGAGCGTAGCCACTTTTCTTTAAAAGTCTTCTATCAGGAAAATCGAATATTTTATTTACCTGATTTTCTGCTTTAACCTTGTGGGCGCCAGCCTTTAACATTGTTTCCCTAATGAAATCTACATCTACATCTAAAATTCTAGTTTCAATTTCCTTCATAGCTAACTCCTTTTATAATTTTTTTGATATAAACTAAAACCTTGCTTAAAAAGATAACTTTGACTATAAAAGCTAAGTTCTGTTATAATAATATAGCATTATATACTTAATGACAATAAATTATTATATAAATTTCAACTTGAGAAAGGGTTATGTATGATGGATAATTTTTATGAGCAATTGGTAACTACAAGAGAAACACCCAAATATATTTTAGCTAGATTAGGTATGATTATATCAGCAATAGTTGCAGGTTTTTATCTGATGATTATTAAGTGGATTTTAGTATTAGTTTTTGGAACTATAGCTATAGCATCATATTTCATTAAGAAAATGTCCTATAAAGAGTATGAATATATTTTTGTAAACGGAGATATAGACGTGGATGTTATCTACGATCAAAATAAAAGAAAAAGAGTGTTTAGTTTTAATGCTAAAGATATGGAATTGTTGGCTCCTGCAGATAGTGATGAGATTAAGAGTCTATCAGGTTCACCAAGAAAGGTGCTTAAATTTTATCCTTCAACCTCCAAGGAAAGAATTTATGCTGCTGTGATAAGAAAGGGAGGAAATAGGTTTAAGCTATTATTTGTACCTAATGAAAAGTTTATTGGACTTTGCTTCAAATACAATCCAAAGGCAGTAAAAAGGAATGTGTAAGAATATCCAATTTCAAGGGTTATTTTAACCTTGGAATTGGATATTTATAATATAAATATTTGAGGTGACCGTTATGGATTACGTAAATGATATAAGTATTATGGAAGCTATAGTTCATGTGTTGGATCGTAATTCTGATGAGCCAATATTAAACGAGTATCCTCTGGAATTAAATGATGAGGTTTACAAGTTTGTATTAAAGCATGTGGAAAGAGCCTTAAAGGATGAAGAACTAAAATATGCTCGTTTTAATTCAGCAGATGGAATAGTTAAAGAAGTAGTACAAGGATATATGGAAGGGAACTTTAACCTAATTGAAGCCTCACAGCAATTAGCAAGCATGCTATTTACTATTATGAAGAACTATGAAGATATTGAGTCCTGCGACTTAATGGTAGTTTCTCTTTCTACCGAATTTGGTCCAATGGTAGCCTTGTTTAAAATGGATTATGTTAAAAATTATATCCATAAGATTGAGTTTGTGGAAAATAAAATGAGCATAAAGATTATACCTCAAACCACTGGTTTACCAGTAAGTTCTCAAAAGATTCAAAAATGTGCCTTTATTAAGGCATGGACTGAAAATATGGACTATGATCTTTTAGTGATGGATAAACAGGGTAAAAAAGTATCAGCAGATGACAGTGGGGCAAAATTCTTTGTAAATGATTTTTTAAACTGTACCCTTATAGATAGCAGCAGAGATCTTACTAAAAGATTTCTAAATGCTACAGAAACATGGACTAGAGCAAATGCAGTAAACGATGCTTCTAAAGCGGAAGAAATAAGATCTACCATAAAGAAAACCTTGATGGAGGAAGACAATATAGATATAAAGGAACTATCCAATAATATATTTAAAAATGAATCAGAAAAACAGGCCTTTGTAGATTTCGTTGCTGCTCAAGGTATAGAGGAAAAGCTTCCTGTGGATAGGCAATGGGTGGAGAAAAGACTAAAGAGGGTCAGACTTAAAATCGATAAGGAAATAGATTTGTATATAGATTCATCGGTTTATCATGATGAAAGTAAGTTTGAGATTGTTAGAAACGGTGATGGTAGCATTAACATAATTATAAAACATGTAATGAATTATATTGAAAAGTAAAATCCATGTAAGGTTTTAGCCTGCATGGATTAATTTTTTTCCTTAGAAAAGCCTATTTTCTAATATTTTTTGAATTTTGAGAGAACCTATTTATAAACACTGTTATAAAGGAAGTGATAATAGTGAAAAAGGTTCAAGACCTAATCCTATTTATTTCAATAATAGCTTTAGTTATGACAACCTCTATTAACAAGGGTGGTGTAAGTGCAAGCATACCTCCTGGTGAAAATATAGTGGATAAGAGTATTGGAAACGAACCTGTAACCCATCAACAGTCTAAGGCCCAAGTTGCATTTTTTCAACAGGTATTAGATGAGTTTGCTGCCTCAAGCTTGGAACAAGTTGTAGAGCTATGGGTGAAGGGGGATGCTATGCGAAATGGTGTATACAAGTATGCTGTAGCCTGTGATGAGCTTAAAAAGAAGATTATTAATAAATGGGGCAAGGCTGAAGAGAGTTATTGGATAATTGGTGGTTCCAGCCCTTGGCTTGATAAATATGAAGTTTTAGAAAAGAAAAAGATAGATAAAAATAATTATGAAGTGAAAATAAAATATTACTGGGAAACCTCAGCCGGTCCTAGTGATAGTACTGAGGAACTGTTAATTATATCAAAGGTTAAGGATAAATGGTGTGTTAAGGAGATAAGAAAGGCTTCTAGGCAAACATAAAAATCCGCGGATATTCCGCGGATTTAATTTTACTTATTCATTGAGTTTGCTGAACCAAGCACATGTTCAATCTTGTCTTCTACAACCTTTTGGATAGCGTCTCTTCCAGCACCTAAATACTTTCTTGGGTCGAATTCCTTTGGATTATCTCCAAATACTTTTCTTATTGCTGCTGTCATAGCAAGTCTTAAATCAGTGTCCATATTGATCTTGCAAACTGCCATTGAGGAAGCCTTTCTTAGCATATCAACTGGAATACCTTTAGCTCCAGCTATATTTCCACCGTACTTGTTGCAGGTTTCTACAGCTACTGGATCAACAGCAGATGCTCCATGAAGTACTATTGGGAAGCCTGGTAGCTTCTTTTGAATTTCTTCAAGTATATCAAATCTAAGTTTAGCTTCTCCTGAGAATTTGAAAGCACCGTGGCTTGTTCCTATAGCGATTGCTAAGGAGTCAACACCAGTTCTGTTAACAAAGTCTACAGCTTGATCTGGATCAGTATATACATGATGATCGCTCTTAACGTCATCTTCTACACCAGCAAGTACTCCAAGTTCAGCTTCTACAACAACACCTCTTGCATGAGCGTATTCAACAACTTCCTTAGTCTTTCTTACATTTTCTTCATATTCGAAATGGGAACCGTCAAACATAACAGAAGTAAAGCCGGATTCAATAGCTAGCTTAACTGCATCAAGGTCTGGGCCATGATCAAGATGTAAAGCAACATCGATTCCAGTTTCTGCTATAGCTGCATCTACCATAGCCTTAAGATATTTAGGTCCAGCATATTTTAAAGCGCCTGTTGAACATTGAAGAATTACAGCAGAATTCTTTGCCTTTGCTCCGTTAACAACACCTTGAATTATCTCCATATTATTGATATTGAATGCTCCGATAGCATAGCCGCCTTCATAGGCTTTTTTAAACATTTCTTTAGTAGTAACTAATGCCATTTTTTATTCCACCTTTCCTTAAAAATACCGGTTTTGGGACATAAATAGACCCGCTGGGACTAATATGTACAATATCATTATAAAGCATAGAATTTTATTTTTCTATATTTATTATGGATTTTTTAAAACTTTTTTACTCAAATAAAATATTTGATATAATCATCTTAAGAAAGAAGGTGTTAATGTGCATGTAGAAAATATTCAAGAATTAGGCGATAGAGTCAAAGAAAATATTAAAAAGGTGATTGTGGGTAAGGATGAAATAATCGATGTTGTTTTAACTAGTGCCATTTGTGGAGGTCACGTGCTTATTGAAGATGTGCCTGGAACTGGGAAAACCATGCTGGCAAAGGCCTTGGCAAAATCCATAGGTGGTGATTTTAAAAGAATACAGTTTACACCAGACCTCCTTCCTTCCGATTTGACAGGAATCAATTATTTTAATCAAAAAATAGCTGAGTTTACCTTTAGACAGGGCCCTGTATTTACAAACATCCTGTTAGCTGATGAAATAAATAGAGCTACGCCTAGAACTCAATCAGCCCTGCTAGAAGCTATGGAAGAAAGACAAGTAACCATTGATGGCCACACTTATTTACTAGATAAGCCATTTTTAGTTTTGGCCACTCAAAATCCAGTGGAGAATCAAGGAACCTTCCCTTTACCAGAGGCCCAGCTAGATAGATTTTTTGTGAAGGTTAATATGGGATATCCAAGCTTTGAAGAGGGAAGAGCAATTTTAAGGAGATTTATCAAGGATAATCCTATTGATAATTTGGCAGCAGTTTGTAGTAAGGAAGAGTTAACGGAAGCTAGTGAAAGCTTTAAAGAGGTTTTTGTTAGTGATGAAATTATGGATTATATTTTACAGATAACGGAGAAGACTCTAAAGCATGAAAGTTTAATTTTAGGAGTTAGTCCAAGAGGTACTATAGCTCTGCTAAAGGCCTGCCAATGTTATGCTGCCTTGAAGGGCCGAGCTTTTGTTATACCGGAGGATGTTCAAACTATGGCAAGCTATGTACTTCCCCATAGGATTATAATTAAGGATACCTTAAGGATAAAGGCTATCAGTACTCAGTCTGTATTGACAGAAATTATCCAAAGCCTAAGGGTACCTACTGAAAAGTGGGGAGAATAATAGGTGAGGCTATGAGAATACTATTAATTTTAGTTGTAGCAATAGGGTTTTATATAATCATAAGAGAAATATACGTAAAAAATTGCTTTAAAAACTTGAGTTCAGAAGTTGCCTTTGATAAGAAAGCAGTTTTTCAAGGAGAATACTGTAAGGTAAAGGTGTGCCTAACCAATAAAAAGCTTTTTCCCTTGTGGTGGATAGTTGTAAGATACAAGTTATCGAAAAACCTAGTATTTGTGGAAGAAGGAGACTTACAGAAGGGCCATGATAATTATAGGACAGAAGGCTTTTATCTTCGATCCTATGAGAAGGTTACTAGAGAGTATACTTTGCTCGGAGAAAGAAGAGGCTATTATGAGATAAAAGAGCTGGAGCTTTTAAGTGGAGATCTTTTTGGAGACACCAGATTAATTAAGCGTTATACTAATGATGCAGTACTCTATGTCTATCCTCAAATAGTTCCTATTGAGGAAATAAGCCTATTATTTAATAAAATTAATGGTGAGATAATAGCTAAGAAGCAATTACTGGAAGATCCCTTTCAGCTGAGAGGGATAAGAGAATATTCACCCTTTGATAGTATGAAAACTATAAATTGGAAAGCCACTGCTAAGAGTGGTGAGCTAAAGGTTAACCAATTTGATACTACTTCTAGTGTTGGGATTACTATTTTGCTAAATGTTGAAAAGTATAATGAATTTGATGATATTAATCTGTTAGAGAAGGGTATAAGCATAGCTGCTTCCTTGGCTAATGAGTTTATTAAAAGAGGAATGGATGTAGAACTGATATCAAATGGTAGAAATGACGCAACGGGAGAGGCTTTGGAAGTAGAGGCAGGTAGCTATGCAGAAAAAATTAGAGAAGTATATGAAGCATTAGCTGCTCTAAATATCAGTAATAAAGAGTTTGGATTAGTAGATTTGCTAAATAGTAACCTTACATATCATAGGAAAAATCGTGTAATAGTGATAGTATCTCACTATTATAGTCCAGAAGCAGTGGAAATCTTTAGTTTAAAATTGCGAGAAGGCTATAGCTTAAGATGGATAGTCCCAAAAATGAAAGATGAAGGAAAAATATTTGAAGGCTTAGAAGAATTTATTGCAGGGATGTGATCAAATAATGAAAGACCATTATCTCGTTGTTCAGAACAGTAGTAGTTGGATTAATATGGTGCCTACAAAGACATTGCTAATTGAATGCTTAGAAACTGTAGTCCGGTTTTTTCTTATATTTACTCCAGCTTTTTTGATTTTATATGGACAAGGTGAAATAAAGGACATATTAATAGGTATGCTTATGCTAGCTTTTCAATTAGGTATAGTAATATTAAAGCATAAGGCGAAAAATGGCTTTAGATTTTTAATCTACAATAGCCTTCTCATATTTGCTATTATTCTTGTATTTCCGAGTGTCTGGGAAAAACTAATATATACCATTATTCAATTGGCTACAGTAATATACTATGGAAAGCGGTTAAAGGCAAAGCCTACTTATTATATGACCTTTTCTTCCTTAATTTTTACCATTATACCCTATATGCTTTACTATGCCTTGGCAAATACAAATATAACCTCAATGCCAGAAGCAGTAGCCATAGTTACTATAGCTGCAATAATAAATGTAATATCTATTTTAGTTTATCTGCAGATAGTTAACAGAAATGCGGTACTGGCATGTGGGGATAATGATTCAGCAAAGATTAAGGAGGGGATGAATAAGACCTCTAGTTCCGTAATTTTCTTGGTGATATTTGCAATCTTTCTTTTGAACGGCATCCTGTGGCTGTCTGGAACCTACGATGCTGCTGATAGGCTTTTGAAAAATATAAAGCTTAATTCCATAAGCTATCGTCCCAATAATTCACCAAGGCCAAAGGTAAATAATAAAACAGGAGCCGATGAGCTAAATGCGGGCAATAAAATGAAAGAATTATTGGAAGCTGAGCAAAAGGAATCAAAGATACTTATATATATAGGTAATATTATAAAGTTTGGAATAATTATTATAGTTACAGTGGTGTTAATATATGTATTATATGCCCTTGTAATAGAAGGAAAGGAAGCCTTTAAGCGGTTGCTTGGATATAAAAACTCAAAGGAGAAAAGGGAATCGGTATTAAAGGATAGTGATGCTATCAATATAATTCCTAATACTATAAATAAAGTTAAGAAGGTAGTTAAAGAATCCTTAGATACTTCAAATAATATGAAAATAAGACGCTTGTATAAAAAGCTAGTAAAAAACTATAGTAAATTAGGAGTGATACCTAAAAAATATCATACTGCAAAAATTATAAGTAAAAATATAGAAGAGGTTAGCTCCAAAGATTATACTCTTTTAACCCATATATATCATAAAGCTCGTTACGGGCCTATGCAATGTAGTGAAGATGAGGTTAAGCGTGCTAAAGAAAATATGTAATAATAAGCATCGTTTCAGTATATAGAGTATTAAAATATATTTGAAAAGGTTACTCTTTGTAAATCTGCGATGCTTTTTGAATAAAATTTCACAGTATGGTTACTGGCTAAAGCTTCATCCTTACTTTTGCACTTTACATATTGGGTAAGCTTAAGTATTTCGTTGTTTAATGCATCTATTTCTCCGTGATTGACGAAAATGGACATAATCTTGGCCTTGCTTATCCACTTGTAATACAATTCATTGGAGAGCTTATCAGCTTCCTGCCATTTTTCAGCGTTGATTAGATACTCTAATTCAACGCTTTTATCTTCTACCTCCTTACAAACTGAGTTTATGTAATCCAAAGTAAAAAATATACCAATTATCATTGCGATAAAAATACTTAATGATATCCAAAAGTTTTTCAAAGCTCTACCTCCTGGTGTGTATTATCCTCCTTGTGGTCTGAATATTTTTGAATATACAATCCACCTTCTGTAGTCATTACCGCAATAAAAATTTCTTTTATATCTTTAATATTAGCGGCTTTAATTTGATTCATTAACCACCTTTCATCTTTATTTATGAATTTTAAATTATCCATATTTATTCTTCCTTGACTAATTATAATAGCGGGTATGGTTTTTGCTTTAGTTTTTATATTCATATCACTTTTAGTAACTGGTTGATTATCATCCTTGGGAATAACGGATATTTGACCATTGGTTTCTAAAATGGCGTATTCCACATCTTCAATATTATAGTAACCCTTCATTCTTAGTTCTTCTAAAAGATCGTTCACAGTAAATACTTGATTTTTAAGCTCTGATAAAACCAGTCGTCCGTTTCTAATTACTATACTAGGCTTACCGTCCAAAATAAATCTTGCTTTGTCGCTTTTTAATTCTAATAATGATATTACTATTTGAATTACTAAGAGAGTGACTATAGGAATAAATCCATGAATTAAGGGGATTCGCATATCTTCCATAGGAAGAGTAGCTAGCTCAGATATCATTATTGTCACAACTAACTCATAGGGCTGTAGTTGACCTATTTGCCGTTTGCCCATAATTCTCATTGAGATTATAACCATAACAAAAAGTATTACAGTTCTTATTAGTATTATTAACATTTAATCCTAAGCTCCTTTTAAAATGTAATATGGATAGGTGGTGAATATGCTATATATAGTTTTACATATTATTGAAAAATTATGAGCATATATTAATATTATTAGCTCTTTAGTATAGAATAATTCTAGTTTTGTTGTATAATAGAAATATAGTTTAGAATTTTCAGAATATAATCATATAAGTATGTTGTAAGAGTGAAATAATTATTTCAGAAATCTATATTTTAGCAAGGCAGAAAGAAAGGCGGTAGATTGAATATGAATACTTTGAAATTGAAGTTAACCAATGGAAAAATTATCGAAGCAAAGGAAGGAATAACTGTTGCTGAATTAATAAATGAATTTAATTTAAAGGGCGATCACGAGCCTATACTTGGAAGGATTAATAATAACTATCTAGAATTATTTAGCCCCGTAACAGAGGAGGGAGAATTTGAGGTAATTGATATAAGTCACCAAATGGGTATGAAGGCCTATATTAGAACCTTACAATTCATCTTAATAAGAGCGGTATGTGATATTTTTCCTAAGGCCAAGATTACCATAGAACACTCCTTAAGCAAGGGCTTGTTTGGAGAAATTCATAAGGATACTCCCTTAGATACTGAGGATTTAATTAAAATAAAGGAAAAAATGCAAGAAATCATTGATGCTGATTATCCTATTCACAAGGTATATAAAACTAAGGAAGAGGCTATACAGATTTTTGAAGGATACGGCCTTCAAGATAAAATACGGCTATTGAGACATCAGGATTTAGAAGGCCTATATCTCTACGAGTTAAATGGAAGATACGATTACTTTTACGGTTTAATGGCTAATTCAACGGGAATTATAAAGCTTTTTGATTTAATGTACTATGAACCAGGATTTTTGTTAAGGTTTCCTACAGAGGAAAATCCAAATGAAATTCCAGCCTTTGTTGATAGAAAAAAGCTTGCAAAGATTTTCTATGAAACTGAACAATGGGGTAATATACTGGGAGTCGGAGACGTAGGTTCCTTAAATGATAAGGTAGATAATAATGAGATAATTGATATTATTAGAGTATCTGAAGCTCTTCATGAAAAGAAGATAGCCTATATTGCTGATATGATTCATGATAGAAAGGAAGTTAAGGTTGTATTAATAGCTGGTCCATCTTCTTCTGGAAAAACTACTTTTTGCAAGAGATTGGGAATTCAGCTTAGGGTTAATGGTTATATCCCTATACCTATTTCCTTGGACGACTATTTTGTAGATAGAGAGAAAACTCCTCTCGATGAGGACGGCAAACCAGACTTTGAATCTCTTTATGCATTAGATTTAGACTTATTTAATAAGCAATTAAATGATTTGCTTCAAGGTAAAGAGGTAGAAGTACCAAAGTTTAATTTTAGAACAGGTAAAAGAGAGGAACATGGAGAAAAGTTATCTTTACCTAAAAATGGAATAATCCTTATTGAAGGTATTCATGGATTAAATGACATGTTAACCTCAACCATTCCAGCAGAGAATAAGTTTAAAGTATATATTAGTGCTCTTACTCAGCTTAATTTGGATGACCATAATAGAATTGCTACTACCGATGTAAGAAAAATTAGAAGAATTGTCCGGGACTTTTTGTCAAGGGGTTATGGAGGAGAGCAAACCTTAATGATGTGGCCTTCTATACGAAGAGGAGAGGAAAGGAACATTTTCGTATTTCAGGAAGAAGCAGATATTATGTTTAACTCCACTATAGTGTACGAATTGTGCGTGTTAAAAAGGTTTGCTTTAGAGGAGCTTTCAAAAATCCAGCCTAGCAGTCCAGTGTATTATGAGGCTAAGAAATTAAAAACCTTTTTAAGCTTCTTTAAGGAGGTTGACACTTCTCTAGTACCTGAAAACTCTATTTTACGTGAATTTATTGGAGGCAGCTGCTTCTATAAATATTAATGAACACTTTTAGCTACTTCCTAGTATTCTAATAAAGTAGAATCTATAAGAGGAGGTAGCTATGTTTTTCAATTATCCAGATTATTTTGTCTTGGAACTTTTAGATGAAAAGGAAAAAATAGAGGATAAGGATGATGAGAATAAGGGTAACCGAGAGGAAAAGTTTGACCCTCCAATGAAGCTACAAGAATAAAAATAGAGGATTATTAATATATTGTATATGATAGAAATATTATATGGTGATTGGGTTGAGCCAAAGAAATGTAATAGAAAGCTATTACGCAGATATAAATAACCTGGCTGATCTACTAACAAAATTAGTGAATTCTTATAGATTGCTAATAGCTGGAGCAAATGAGTTGAACAATATTTCCTTAGTCCATAGAAGAGATATTAAGGATGCTTTAAATAGGGCAAGTGACCTAGGAAAGGCTATAGATCATATCATAGATGCAATAAAGGATACGGATTATGGATACGTTAATTACTGTAAGCTAAAAACTGCTGTGTTGAAGGAGCATTTAAAATTAGATTATATAAAAGACGAAATTGATAATGAATTAAAGCTATAAAAAAATAAAAAAGGTGTTACACCTTTTTTATTTTTAGCTTACTTACCATTAAATAGGATAAAGATAAAAGAAAAATCACTGGTAAGGTAATATGAGTCGTTTTATTCATAGTTAACAGTGAGAATAGAGTCATAATTGATCCAGCTAGAGTTATAGGTATACCCATAAAAAAACCATCAAAGCTAGTACAATTGTATCTTGCTAGTCTGTATGCTCCTGCTATAGGAAAAACTAAAACTACTAGATAGCCTGCTATACCTAAACTATAAAACTCATATAAAGAAAAAACTAGCAAGGCTGGAGCTACTCCAAATGAGACCAAGTCTGCTAGAGAATCTAGCTCTTTTCCAATTTCACTAGAAACATTCAATAGTCTAGCAATCCTTCCATCATATCTGTCCATTATACCTGCTATTAGGATAAACAAACAGGCTAATTGAAAGTTTCCATTTTGAAAGGTCATCAAAATGGACAGTATACCACAGGCCAAATTACCTATAGTAAATACATTAGGTATTGCATTTTTGTGCATAAATAAATCACCTCAAAAAAATAAATAGATAATTCCTAAAAATAACTTTAATTGATTCACCATATATTATACACTAAATTTGACAAATAATTAAGTGTTAATGAATA
>DGDR01000147.1 GCA_002385545.1 Clostridium sp. UBA3947 | reverse complement strand
GATGGGTTCTGGTGGAATGATTGTAATGGATGAAGATAACTGTATGGTTGACATTGCTAAATTCTATTTAGAGTTCATAGTAGATGAATCCTGTGGTAAATGTACTCCTTGCAGAGTAGGAAGTAAGAGAATGCTAGAAATTTTAAATAAAATAACTGAAGGAAAAGCTACTATAATGGATTTGAAGAAGCTTGAATCTTTAGCTGAGACTATTAAAGATACAGCATTGTGCGGTTTAGGTCAGACTGCTCCTAACCCAGTACTAAGCACTATGAAGTATTTTATGCATGAGTATGAAGAACACATCAAAGAAAAGAAATGTTCCGTTGGTCAATGTAAGGGATTACTAAGCTATGAAATTACTGAAAAGTGTGTTGGTTGTACTAAATGTTCCAGAATGTGTCCTGTAAATGCTATAGTTGGTAAATTAAAAGAAAAACATGTTATCGAAAAAGATAAGTGTATTAAATGCGGGGCTTGTTTCAATTCTTGTCCTGTGAAGGCAATAGTTAAGGCGTAGGAGGTGGTTTTATGGTAAAGATAACAATTAATAATAGAGAAGTTGAAATTCATGAAGGAGCAACTATTTTAGATGCTGCTAAACTATTAAATATTGAAATAACCACCCTTTGTCATATGAATATGCAAGATGGCAAAACTGAAAACTGTAAAGGTACTTGTAGGGTTTGCGTAGTAGAGGTGGAAGGAAGAAGAAATTTAGCACCTGCATGTTCAACTCCAGTGACTGAAGGAATGGTTGTAAAAACTAATACTCCTAGAGCTATTAACGCTAGGAGAAATATAGTTGGGCTATTACTTTCAGACCATCCTCAAGATTGCTTAAAATGTGAGAAAAATTTAAAATGCGAACTTCAAAAGCTAGCTGCAGATCTAGGGGTTAAAGAAATAAAATATGAAGGAGAAATATCTACATATCCTATGGATATATCTTCCCCTTCTGTAATAAGAGACATGGATAAGTGTATTCTTTGTAGAAGATGCGCTACAGTTTGTAATGAGATTCAAAAAGTTCATGTATTAACACCTGTTAATAGAGGTTTTGACACAGTGATATCATCCTTTATGAGCAAACCTTTTGTAGATACTAAATGTACCTACTGTGGTCAATGTTTAGCAGTATGTCCAACTGGCGCTTTACGAGAAGTATACAATTATGATGAAGTATGGAATGTATTAAGTGATAAGGATAAGTACGTAATTGTTCAAACTGCTCCTGCAGTTAGAGCAGCATTAGGTGAAGAGTTTGGCTTGCCTGCTGGAACTGATGTAACTAAGAAAATGGTTGGAGCATTAAAAGCCTTAGGCTTTAAAAAGGTATTTGATACTGATTTTGCAGCAGATTTAACAATCCTAGAAGAAGCTAACGAACTTATAGACAGGCTGAAAAATGGTGGTAGACTACCAATGATTACAAGTTGCTGCCCAGCTTGGATAAATTTTGTAGAAACCAACTATGGTGATATGCTTGATTATCCTTCTAGCTGCAAATCACCTCAGCAAATGTTTGGAGCAATTGCAAAAACCTATTTAGCAGAAAAGTTAGGAATTGAACCTGCAAATTTAGTAGTAGTTTCAGTTATGCCTTGTGTAGCTAAAAAATATGAAGCTAATAGAGAAGAATTTAGTAACAATGGTGTAAAAGACGTTGATATAGTTATTACTACTAGAGAGCTAGCTAAAATGATAAAAGAAGCTGGTATGGATATTACAAATGTACAGGAAGAAGAATTTGATAATCCATTAGGAGAATCTACTGGAGCTGGAGTAATTTTTGGTAACAGTGGAGGAGTTATGGAGGCTGCGCTAAGAACAGCATATGAGACTTTAACTGGTGAAGAATTAGGCAAGTTAGAATTTAATGAGGTAAGAGGCCTAGAAGGAATTAAGGAAACTAGTGTTAAGTTGAATGATATTAATTTAAATATAGCAGTAGTATCTTCCTTAGGTAATGCTAAAAAAGTAATGGATGACATTAAAGCAGGAAAGTGCAAATATGATTTCATAGAAGTTATGGCTTGCCCTGGAGGTTGCATAGATGGTGGAGGTCAACCATTTATCAGAGCTAATAGAGAGGTATTAAAAAAGAGAATGGAAGCTCTATATAACGCAGATTCAAATATGCCTATTAGAAAGTCTCATGAAAATCCTATGATTAAACAGCTTTATAATGAATTCTTAGAGCATCCAAATAGCCATATGGCACATGCACTGTTGCACACAGAATATAAAAATAGAGAATAATAAAAAAAGGAGTTTGTTAACTCCTTTTTTTACTTTAAGATATTAAACAAAAGATAATAAATCCGCGAAAAATAGCATTTATAAATTATATGCCATCATCTTCAACTACAACTTTAGGTGGCTCTAATAATTTTTCAGGATGTTTTACTATGTTCTTAAAATACTTAAGAGCCTTAACTAAATAAATACCATCAGCAATGCGCTCGTCTAAAGTTACAACAATATCTAAGGAAGTTTTTATATTTACCTGACCATATTTATTAATCTCATTAGTTCTCTTTAGTTTTCCCATAGTCAAAAATAGTGAAGTGGTACCCCATTCATATAAATGATGATTTAAAGCATCATGTCCTATACTGCCTAAATTTGAAATATATGCTGTTGAATATAGAGGCACAGCTTCTATAAAACTCCTAGGGAGTAGTCCCCAATCACTAAATTTTTTAGCTAATGTTACGGCCAAATTTATAATAGGTGAAGGTAATTTAGTTACCATACTCATAAGAGCATCGTCACTCTTATCAGATCCGGATTGACATAACTTTATTTGTTCATTAACTTTCTTTGCCACATCGAATAAAGTATCCTCTTTAGAAAAGAATACCTTTGCATTAGTTTCTCTGTATTCACCGTTTTCTAATCTTAGCACGATGAAAGAAATAGAAAGGTCATTCCTAGCAAAAAGCTTTTTTCCTGCCACAAAGCGATTTAAGTAAGGATATTGAGATAAAGTTCTTACTAAGGCAGCAATTATTATTTCAAAAGTACCTATACTTAGCTCTGGATTTTCCCGAGTTACTTTTTTTATAAATTCTCTAGCATTATCAAATTCAAGAGTTTCTGGTGCGTGAACAATACTTCCGTTTCTGCTCTTAAACAGATATGGTAATAGTTTTCTCATAGGATCGATATTTCTAAGTAATTTGCCGTCTTTTCTTAAGCTATATCCACTTGTAAGTTTTTTAACAAAGGTCTTTTTAGTTGTAGGTAGTCCTGTATTCATAATAAAATCCCCTCAAATTGCAAAAATTAATAAAGTATAATAGTATAATTCCTAAAAACCTATATAGTTAGATTATAAAGCATTTTGCTTTAAATGTATAGGAAAAGTTAAATGCCAAAGACACAGCCATAATTATAGCTGAATCCTTGGCATTAGAATATCGGTAAACTATTTTACTTTATAAATCCAACCCTCAGGGGCTTCAACAGTACCAAATTGAATACCAGTTAAAGTATTATATAATTCAGTAGTAATTGGGCCAACCTCTGTTTCGCTATAAAACACGTGGAACTTATCCTTATATTGTATTCCTCCAATAGGGGTTATAACTGCAGCAGTACCGCAGGCACCTGCTTCACAAAAGATATCAAGCTTATCTATATAAACATCTTGTTCCAATACCTCTAAGTTCATATATTCCTTTGCAATGTGCATTAATGAGTACTTTGTGATACTAGGTAAAATAGAATTGGAATATGGAGTTATAAATTTATTATCTCTAGTTATACCAAAGAAATTGGCAGCACCAACTTCTTCTATCTTAGTATGGGTAGCTGGATCTAAGTATATACAATCAGCAAAGCCTTTTTTGGCAGCTTCCTCATGAGGAAGTAAGCTTGCGGCATAATTGCCACCTACTTTTACAGATCCTGTACCGTGGGGAGCAGCTCTATCATAATCGGTAACTAAAAAGTTAACAGGTGTTAGTCCTCCCTTAAAGTAAGGTCCTACCGGTACGCAAAAAACGCCGAAAAGGTACTCAGGAGCAGGTTTAACTCCAATATTATCACCTATTCCAATCAAATAAGGTCTTAAATAGAGGGTAGCTCCAGTACCATAAGGTGGTACATACGACTCATTAGCTTTAACCACTTGCATTACTGCATCGATGAATTTTTCCACTGGTAACTCTGGCATTAACAGTCTTCGACAGGTGTTATTCATTCTTTTCGCATTCTCATCAGGTCTAAAAAGCTGAATAGAGCCATCTTTAGTTCTATAAGCCTTCAAGCCTTCAAAGCATTGCTGACCATAATGTAGGGCTGTTGATCCTTCACTAATAGTTAATTTATTATCAGCTACTAGTTTACCTTGATCCCATTGTCCATCCTTCCAAATAGAAATGTAACGCCAGTCAGTTTTTATGTAACTAAATCCTAGGTTACCCCAGTCTAGATCTTTTAAATTACTCATAATATCACCACTTTCATTAAATTCTATAATATATTATAGCATAAATATACAAATATTTTGATTTTTTATTTACTTTTTTTGAGATTTATTTGGATTGGAAGATTATATTTAATTAGCATAATAAACTAAGTTTATTAATAAATTTAATGGAGTACTAATTAATATAAATTGGGGATGATTATATGAAACAGAATGATAATTGTAAAAAACATGATTGGGGTACTTTGTTGATACTCATTGTTACCATTGAAGGGTTAGCTATTATAGCGAATATGTTTAATAAAGGTTCAGGAAAATATTACGAGCTTTTAAGAAAACCATTTTTTGCTTTACCTTCAATTATATTAGCTATTATCTGGCCCTTTGTATTAATATTTATTTCAATAGCAGCTTATCTTTTTATAAGAAAAAGCATTATAAAAGGAGTTAATACTAACAAGGGTATGCTTTACTATAGTGTGCAAGTATTGTTAAATTTTATGTGGCCTTTTATATTTTTTAGATTAAACCTATATGGTATATCTTTCCTATTATCACTATTACTAATAATGACTATAGTATTAACAACAAAGGAATTCTTCAAAAGATGCAAATTATCTGGTTATTTTATGTTACCTTATATAATTTTAATTATTTATATGAGCATAGTAAATTATTACATATGGCTATTAAATGAAGCATAAAAAGGAAAGTGGCAATAGCCACTTTCCTTAAAAACACTGAAAACTTTCAATTCTTCTAAGATCCATTCCAAAGTATCTCCATTGTCCACGTGACCATCTAAAGCCAGAAACAGACCTGTTTCCAACAAAAGTTAGATATGCCCAAAAACCTGAGCCCCTCTGAGGCCATATATATACAAATCTAAATGTACAAGGCTTTATAGCACCAGGATCAACAGCCATTAATGCTGGAGCTCCATAAGTTTGAGGCCTTGTTTTGTTTGGAGTAAATGGTGGAGGAGGAGAAGTTGGCGCACCACTTTGATTAGGGCTAAAGCTATTTAAGGGGAAAAAAGGTGGCATAACTTGTCTATATGGACATGATAATGGCAGTTCTTCTGTTTCTAAGTCATAAAGCTCTTTTATATCCTTTACTCCATTAATTTCTTCTGAATCTTCAAATCTAAAATTGATATATGGATAGCTACTATACAACATTTAACACTCCTATTTAAGTATTACATTATAAAATATGAAAATTCATATAATATGTGATAAAATTAATATTAGGTTTGTTTACAATAGCAATAATAATTATTATAATGGATAATCATATATGGTGAGGTATCAAATATGTTAAAAGTATGGGGAAAAGTTATAAAAAACAACAAAATTATAAAAGATAAGGTGGTATGCTCCAATGTAGAAGGTGGTTATCAAGCAAACTTAAAAGCTTGCATAACAACCTTCTGTGAGGAGCTTGATATAGAGAAGCCATATTGGCTACCATATAATTTAAATGAATTCAATAAACGTAGTAAAGTAATATTTGATCATAATAATTTTATTGAATCAATAAGCTTTGATAAACTTATAATAGAAGAACTAGAATATGATGAATCATAATATTCGTACAGTGGTGCCAATAGGGACAGTATTATATAATTCAATAATGTTATCATTATAGGTTCGAATACAGCCATTAGATACTGCTTTACCAATAGATGAGGGATCATTGGTGCCATGTATACCATAACCTTTAATGCTCAAACCAAGCCACCTAGCACCGAAAGGTCCACCAGGATTATGTGCTTTGTTAACTATTGTAAAAGTACCTTTTGGGGTAGGTGTGGAAGGTTTGCCTATAGCTATAGGATAGTTTTTTATTAATTTACCATCTTGAAATAATGATAGTAAAAATTTATTAGTGTTTACTAATATCTCGTAAGTAGACTGAACTCTTAAAAATAAGTCTCTGTAAATATTCATATAAACCTCCAATTTACATGTTTGTAATATAGTATACAAATTATATATTCTTATTGTTAATGTATATTAAGAAGATTTTAGAAGGGCAGTGAATGAAGTGGAAAATCATAATAAGAGAATAATTGTCGGTATGTCTGGAGGAGTTGATTCTTCAGTTGCAGCTCTATTGCTAAAGGAACAAGGTTATGAAGTTATTGGTGTGTTTATGAAAAATTGGGATGAAAAAGATGACGAAGGCCTTTGCACTGTAGTAGATGATTATGAGGATATGAGAAGGGTTTGTGATGAAATAGGTATAAGATATTATTCGGTCAATTTTGTAAAGGAATATTGGGATAGGGTCTTTACATATTTTCTTGAAGAATATAAGAAGGGGAGAACTCCAAATCCAGATGTAATGTGTAATAAAGAAATTAAGTTTAAGGCTTTTCTTGATTATGCCATGAAAGTAGGCGCTTCATATATGGCTACTGGACATTATGCAAGGGTAGATTTTCAGGATGGTGAATATCGCTTACTTCGAGGAGTTGACAATAACAAAGACCAAACCTATTTTTTATGTATGCTGAATCAAGAAGCCTTATCAAAAACACTTTTCCCAATAGGGCATTTAAATAAAAAAGAAGTTAGGGAAATAGCTGAAAAGTATAATTTAACTACAGCAAAAAAGAAAGATAGTACAGGGGTATGCTTTATTGGAGAGAGAAACTTTAGAAAATTCTTAAATAATTATCTACCTGCAAAACCAGGATATATGAAAACTGTAGACGGAGAGATTATTGGTAAGCATGAAGGACTTATGCATTATACTATAGGCCAAAGAAAAGGCCTTGGTATAGGAGGTAGAGGAACTGGTGAACCTTGGTTTGTAGTTGATAAGGATGTTAAGAACAATATCTTATATGTAGCACAAGGCGAAAACAACCCTATAGCTTTTACACTTGGATTAGAAGCTTCTAATCTTAATTGGATTAGTAAAAAGGATTTGCCAGAAAGTTTTACTTGTACAGCAAAGTTTAGATATAGACAACCAGATCAGGGTGTAAAGGTAATTTTGACAGGTAACAATAGTTGTACTGTAATTTTTGATAAGCCTCAAAGAGGTATAGCTCCTGGGCAGGCGGTAGTGTTTTACGATGGTGATGTTTGCTTGGGTGGTGGAATAATAGAGAAGGGACTAAAAAAACTTTAAATTGATTAGTATCTAATATTATAGTTGAGTAGGGGGAGAAAAAAATTTCTTCCTACTCAATTTTTATTCCGTTAGTTTTAATTTTTTAGTTCTATAAAATCCATTTCTATAGATGACTACTTCTATAGTATCGCCGACCTTGTGCTTTTCTTTTATGGCATTGATTTGATCAATAGAGTTAACCTCAATACCGTCAAATTTTACTATGATATCACCACATTTTAAGCCAGCGGTACAACAACATCCATTCTTAGTTACTTTATTAACAAACACACCTGTGGGCACTTTTTCATATTTAGTCATTTCAGGAGTTACTTTCATAGCGACCATGCCTAGTTTTGGTATAGGTGTAGCCATAGCACTTAGTCTGCCTTTAACTATATTAATGGGAATAGAGAAACCTATACCTTCAATACCTGTAGCACCGATTTTAGCGGTATTTATACCAATAACCTTGCCGGATGTATTTAAAAGAGGACCTCCACTGTTTCCTGGATTTATTGCAGCATCTGTTTGAATAAATGATAACACTCTGTTATTTATTACTATATCTCTATTAACAGCACTTATTATGCCAGATGTTACTGTCCCAATAAATTCTTTTCCTAAAGGATTACCGATAGCTATAACTGTTTCACCAACTTTAAGCGTATCAGAATCTCCTAATTCAACTACACCAGGGATTCTGGAGCCATCTGTTACTTTTAATACAGCCAAATCCTGATTTTCATCAAAGTTTACTACTTGTGCCTCAGCTTCAGTATTATTACTAAATATAATTTTTACGCTACTAGCATCAGCTATTACATGATGGTTAGTTAATATGTAGCCCTCATCATTGATTATAAATCCTGAACCAATTCCTTCTTCTATTTCAGCTCCATCGCGAATACTATCATTTACTATACTTCTCGTTGCTACTCCAACTACAGCATTGTTAACTTTTTCTACTACCTCTGGAATCCATGAGGACTCAGTTTGAGAGAAGTTAGAAAAATCACTGTATCTTATAGGAGTAAGATCTTTAGTTGGAACCCTATAATAACTATTTCTAGTGCAACCAACAATTGAAATAAAAAGAGCTATTAATATGAAGGGTAGGATAATAGTATTTTTTTTAAGATATCTCATGATATCACCTCCAATAAGTCAATTATTAATTATATTTTTTTCAATACTTAATATAATTATTATGGAATATGATAGACAATCAAAAAAGCTAGTCAAAGAGACTAGCTTTTAAATAATTAGCTTATTTTTCCTTGGTTTCTATTTCCTTTAGAATTCTTTCTAGGAAATCATTTAACTCTATTGCACCTTCATCGCCATTCTTTCTGCTTCTTACAGCTACTTGATTGTTTAGGGCTTCCTTTTCGCCAACAATTAGAAGATAAGGAACCCTTTCCATTCTACCTTCTCTTATTTTATATCCAATCTTTTCAGCTCTGTAATCAGCTTCAACTCTGATACCTTTGCTCTTAAGTGTCTTTACAACATGTTCAGTGTAGTCATGATACTTTTCTGATATTGGTAATACTTTTACTTGAACTGGCGCTAACCAAGTAGGGAAGGCACCAGCATACTTTTCAATAAGCATTGCAAGAGTTCTCTCATAGCAACCGATAGAAGTTCTATGAATAATTATAGGTCTCTTCTTTTCACCATCCTTATCAACATAAGTCATGTTAAATCTTTCTGCTAAGGAGAAGTCTATTTGTACAGTTATAATAGTATCTTCTTTTCCGTGAACATTTTTAAACTGAATATCTAGCTTTGGACCATAGAAGGCAGCTTCACCAATTGCTTCCTTATAGTTGATTCCAAGGTGGTCGAGAATCTTTTTCATTTTTGCTTGAGCGGTTTCCCAAGCTTCAGGATCATTAATATATTTTTCCTTATTATTTGGATCCCATTTAGAAAATCTATAGGTTATGTCATTCTCAATACCTAAAGTAGTCATCATATAATTTATAAGATCTACTACCCCTTTAAATTCTTCCTCTAATTGCTCAGGTGTAACTATTAAATGACCTTCTGAAATAGTAAATTGTCTTACCCTAATTAATCCGTGCATTTCACCTGAAGCTTCATTTCTAAATAGTGTAGAAGTTTCAGAATATCTTAATGGTAAATCTCTGTAGCTCTTCTGGCTAGCATTATAAATCATGAACTGGAAGGGACAAGTCATTGGTCTTAAGGCCATTGCTTCATTTTCATTGTCCTCATCTCCTAATACAAACATACCATCCTTATAGTGATCCCAATGTCCAGAAATCTTATATAAATCACTCTTTGCCATAAGAGGGGTTTTAGTTAGCAGATAGCCTCTTTTTTCCTCTTCGTCTTCTACAAAACGTTGAAGCAACTGTACTACTTTAGCTCCCTTTGGCATTAATAGGGGAAGTCCTTGACCAATAACATCTACAGTTGTAAATAGTTCTAATTCTCTACCTAATTTATTGTGGTCACGTTTTTTAGCTTCCTCTAATTGTGCTAAATGAGCTTCCAAGTCAGACTTTTTTGTAAAAGCAGTACCATATATTCTTGTTAGCATTTTATTATTTTCATTACCTTTCCAGTAAGCACCTGCTACAAGAGTGAGCTTGAAGGCTTTAACGTATTTAGTATTCATCAGATGAGGACCAGCGCAAAGATCTACAAATTCTCCTTGTTTGTAGAATGAGATAACTGCATCTTCTGGTAACTCCTCAATTAGTTCAACCTTATAATCTTCATTAGCCTCTTTCATCTTAGCGATAGCTTCTTCTCTTGGTAGTTCAAATCTTTCAATATCTAGCTCTTCTTTTACTATCTTCTTCATTTCTTCTTCTATTTTTATTAGTTCTTCAGCTGAAAAGGAGCCTTCTTTATCAAAATCATAATAGAAGCCGTTATCTATGGCAGGCCCTATGGCTAATTTTGTTTCAGGATATAATCTTTTAACAGCTTGTGCCAAAATGTGAGATGCTGTATGTCTGAAAGCTTTCTTTCCTTCTTCATCATCGAAGGTTAGTATACTAAGTGAGCAATCTTTATCTATTACATATCTAAGATCAACTACTTGGTTATCTACTAAACCAGCGCAAGCTACTCTTGCTAGACCCTCACTAATTTCTTTTGCAATTTCATATACGGACTTTGCTTCAGCAAATTCTTTTACACTACCATCTTTCAATGTTACTTTCATAGTTAATATCAATCCTTTCTATTAGTTTAAGATTTAGTTTAAAATTCAAAATAAAAAACTCGTCACTTTTCGTAAGAAAAGGGACGAGAGTAAAATTCCCGCGGTTCCACCCAAATTGTTTTAAAAACCACTTAATTTGGATAACGGTATAGACCGGACTTTATTAAAGTCACTCAGAGGTGGTTTTCAGCTAGCTTCCATTAAAGAATGCTCTCAGCTAATGCATTCTATCTCTGTTAACTTCCAATAGCTTACTCTTCTCTTCATAGTATTAACTATTATTTAATTAAATATATTATAGCACATTAAAACGTGCTGTAAAGATAAAGTTTAAAGGAAGTTTATTTCTTCATAAAAGCGTTATAAATAGCTCTTACTGACTTGTCAAAGTCTTCTACTTCTACACCAACGATGATATTAATTTCTGAGGAACCTTGATTAATCATGCGAATATTAACCTGTTCTGCAGCAAGAGCAGAGAAAATAGTGGCAGCAATACCTTTTGTTCTTGACATTCTTTTTCCTACAGTTGCGATTAAAGCCATATTTGGATGAACAACAATAGAATCAGGATTGCATTGTCTTTTTATTTCTTCAATAACAGAATTCAACTTATTTTTTATACATTTATCTTCAACAACTAAAGATACACTATCTATTCCAGAAGGCATACATTCAAAGTTAATTCCATTATGTTCGAATATTGATAGGACTTTTCGGCAAAAACCTAATTCATTATTCATTAAATGTTTTTCGATGGCTATTACTGTAAAGTTTTTCTTGCCAGCTATACCTGTTATTGCAGAGTCTTTAGAACTGGTGTTGTTATCATCCACAATGAGAGTACCTTTATCTTCTGGTCTATTAGTATTTCTTATATTAATAGGTATTCCTGCTTCCCTAACAGGGAATACTGCTTCTTCATGTAACACGCTTGCACCCATATAAGAAAGCTCTCTTAGTTCACGGTAAGTAATCACATCGATTGGTTTTGCATTAGGAACAATTCGTGGGTCTGCCATCATAAATCCAGAAACATCAG
The DNA here is from genome assembly GCA_002385545.1 of Clostridium sp. UBA3947. Classification (GTDB taxonomy): domain Bacteria; phylum Bacillota; class Clostridia; order Clostridiales; family Clostridiaceae; genus Clostridium_AU. The sequence goes on along the minus strand of DGDR01000147.1, from coordinate 704 downwards.
TCCAGTTTTCGTATAAGGATGAATTTGTTCCACGAGCAATTATGGCTCCTGTTACATCAGAGCCCCCTCTGGAAAATACTTTTATGCTTCCATCAGGCATTGAACCATAAAATCCAGGTATAACAGCTCTTTCTACAGATGCTAGTTTATTTTGGATAATTGCATTGGTTTTCTCTGAATCAAAAACACCAGCTTCATTAAAGTAAATTAATTCAGCAGCATCTACAAATTCATAACCTAACAGTTTTGCTAAAATTATACCGTTAATGTATTCACCTCTACTAGCAGTGAAATCAGCAGAAGCACCATTTGCAATTTCTTTTTTCACATTTTCCAAGATAGAATCAATATCTAATTCTTTTAAATGGTTATGTTTTAATATTAAACAAGCAACTATTTCTTTATAGCGTGCTGCAATAATATCAAAAACATCATTAAAGGGAATTCCTTGTTGAACATGAGCATGACATAAATATAATAAGTCTGTTATTTTATAATCTGATGAAAATCTTTTACCTGGAGCTGAAGGAACTATGTAACGTCTAGATGGATCAGATTCTATAATATGTTTTACTTTTTCAAATTGACCTGCTTCTGAAAGAGAACTTCCCCCAAATTTAGCTGTAACTATAGTTTCTATAATAATTACCCCCTAGTTATATTAAATGTTAAATTTATATTTGAGTAAATTTCATATTTTATAA
>DGDR01000189.1:14085-31314 GCA_002385545.1 Clostridium sp. UBA3947 | reverse complement strand
AGGGTTGCTTAAAAGCGTTTTCAGTTATCAAAAAAAAGATTGGAACTAATGTAGCTATTTTAATTATATGGCCTATAGATAAATGAATTTCTAAGCTATTAATATCTATTAATATAAATATGTTTAATAAGATTATTAATGAACAATAAGTTAATAAATGCTTCTTAGAAAAAGAGTTAATTTGGTTATTTGCCTTTATTATCCTAATAAGGCATATAGTAAAGGGTAATATAGTTAGTAATGAAGGTATTTTGAAAACTAATGGGAAATTGCCATTAGTAATGGTATAGTGGCTAATAGGCAACAGTGATACTAAGGTAAATAATAATATACTTAATAAAGTATATAGGTAAAATAAGATTTTAATGTTAATTTTTAAAGCTTTTTTTGATAAAACAAATATAACTAGGATCCATTGAAATACTGTAGAACATAAGGAAAAGCCCAAGATAATACTACTATCAGGGGAATATAATGCCTGGACAAATTGGAAAACACCAGAAAATCCATAGGTTAAGCCAATAAAGTTTACATTAATGTTTTCAGAAATATCGATAGTATAAAGGGAAATTATTAACATACAAGTAGCCATAATGCCGCAAGCAAAACCAACTAATCTATGAAAAATATCAAAGTCCTTATAAGCCACAAAAAATAAAAGACCAGAAAGAAAAGCTATCATTCCTAATTTCTCAATTAAAGTAAAGCCTGTATTTGATTTATATGCTGCTGTGATTTTAGATAACATAAGAAGTGCTCCTTTCTACGTATCAAATCCAATTTCTATGCATCAAATGCTATCCATATATATAATTTCTATATGAAAACTTGTTTTTCCTTCTTTTTTATTACAGTAATTATAAATTTAAGCTATAAATTGAAATTTAATAATTAATTTATATTTTGTGTAGCAAATAGACTATAAGGGAATATGATGGAAGTGTGTGAACAACCAATAAGGAGGAAGGATTAACGATGGCTGACAATGTGAAGCATAATGTTAGCTACCATATGGGAAATTGCATTCCCCAAGAAACTACAATAAAAGACGTAAGATTAGCTAGGGCTTATGTACCCTTTCAAAAAATGTGCAGTATATTCTCTCCAATAGAAGCCTTAAAAAGAGGAACCATATTCCCAGAACTTTATAGCCCTTATGAAAGCAAGGAGAAAAAATATAAATCTCCAGATAAAAATAGGTAGGAGGGTAATGATATGAGCGATGATAAAAAGAAGCTGGAATTATTAGAGCAAATAATGGCAATAGATTTTATGGTTGTTGATCTTAACTTATATTTAAATACTCATCCTATGGACAAGGATGCCCTTGCAAAGTACAATTCTTTTGCAATGCAATCTAAGATGTTGAGGGAAAGCTATGAAAGGCTATATGGACCAATATCACAAGGCTCAACTAGTTCTTATCCTTGGCAGTGGATAAAGGAACCTTGGCCATGGGAATATGAAGCTAATCCAACATTAAGTAGGGAGGTTAAATAATCAATGTGGACCTATGAGAAAAAGTTGCAGTATCCCGTAAAAATAAAAAATCCTAATCCAAGGATGGCTAAGCTTATTATCACACAATATGGTGGTCCCGATGGAGAGTTGGCAGCATCCTTAAGATATTTGAGCCAAAGATTTTCCATGGTAACACCTCAAGCTATAGCTACACTAAATGATATTGGGACAGAGGAATTGGCACACCTAGAGATAATTGGTGCTATGGTTAATCAGTTGGTGAAGGGAGCAAGCTTAGAAGAGCTTAAAAAAGAAGGATTAGATGCTTATTACGTAGACCACGATAGAGGAGTATATCCACAAAGTGCAGCTGGAAATCCTTTTACTGCCGAATATATAGCTGTTAAAGGTAATCCAGTAGTAGACCTTACAGAGGATTTGGCAGCTGAACAAAAGGCAAGAGCTACCTATGAATGGCTCATTAATATGGCTGACGATCCAGATGTAATAGAGCCTTTAAAGTTTCTAAGAGAAAGAGAAGTGGTTCATTATCAAAGGTTTGGTGAGGCTTTAAGAATAGTACAGGATTATTTGCAGGAACCACATTTATTTGTAATGCCTAAGCCAGACTTTATGAAATAGCTTATTCAATTGGCCTTAAAACCATAATTTTAGCTATTAAATTAAAAATAAATGCAAATACTAAGGATGAAGACATTAATGAAAGGAGCATATTAATGAAGAGTAAACATAGTAAGCAAAAGGCCAACAAAGAAATAAACAATAAAAGTGATGTAGAATTTTTCAATGACAATTTAGGTGAAAATGCATCAGAAGAGCTTAAAAGTGAGGCATACAGCAATGCTTTAAAAAATGACTTCAGAAATTCGGGGATGAAATAATCAAGAAACTTGTTCCTAGCCATTGGCTATGAACAAGTTTCTTAATCTATTAATATTAAAAATATCCATTTTCCAAATTATCCTTATACTCTAACCGCTATCTTTTTTAAATAGCTGTACATAAGCTTTAGAAGGTTGGCATATTATCTAAATTATCATCCTCTTTGTCATTAGGATTGCTTCTTAGGTATTCTCTACCGTTTCGAGCCTTTCCCACATTAACCCCCTCTAAGGAATGATTTTTAGCCATATTTATAGCCTCATTAATAGAATAAACATTTCCGGTGTCGGTCATAACATCGGTGATATCCCCTTCATCGTTCTTTCTAACCTTAGTAATCTTTTCTTTTGTCATATAAGCTTCCTCCTTTTTTCGATTAATCAATAATATACATTCTGTTTGTGTCTATCATATGAGGATATTTTTCTAGCAGGGCTTCTATATTTATTTTTTCCTGAGGTAAGCTGCAAAAGGCCTTTTCAATGTTACCATCCTCCTGTTCTAGTAACTCCTGAATGTCTTTTTCTTCGTCTAAAAGTATAAATCTAAAGCTACCAAGCTCATAAATGGTCTTTAAAGCATCATGGATTTCTTCTATTTTGTTATAAAGATTTACTGTGGAACTTGAGGCCGATTCGGTACTAATTTGATAATAAAAGTGACCAGTCATTTCTATTTCTATATTTTCATCTATAAAAGGTCTGATAAATATTTTTTCTTTTTCATAGTCCATTATAACTGCTTCATCAATTTCTTCCCTAGTTATTACAAATAATGAACATTCCATACTGTCACTACCTTTCCAAATTATCTATTTGTTTATAATCTTCTTCAACAATTAAATTTTTATACTTATTTTAAGGATTTAAAAGAGGGGATAAATAATCGCTGGAGTTAATTGCCTATATGATATATAATAATGATTAGTATTAAAGCTAAATTTTATTCGATAAAGGTGAAGAATATGTTATTTTTTAATCGTAAACTCCAAAAGGAATTAAAAGCCAATGAAGAAAGATTGCGGCGCACTGATGGTTTTGAAGTCCGATATGTTACAACAAGAGATGCCCTTACCTATGGAGAAAGTATTATAGGTAAGTATGGATATATAAAAATAGAGAATGACATTTATAAGATAATCTGCGACAACAAGGTTATATTTGAACATAGCCTGCAGGGTCTAATGGGCTCTGAATTAATGAGCTTAGATGGCATAATACTAAGCTACGAGGATGAAAACACTGGAGAATTAGTGGAAGTGATTGCATATTATAAATATCACAGGAAATAGCTATATAGGGTAAAAAAAGAAGCTGTTGCACAATAACTTATTTGCTAGTTGTGCAACAGTTTTTATTGTATAGGAAATTATACTAAAAGCTGCTGCACACCAACAGCTTTGTCGGTTATGCAGCAGCCCCTTTTTTAAAGCTTCTTATTAATTTAGTAATAATCCAGCCTAAGTACATTATTACTGCACATAGCATTATATCATAGGATAAATTAATCATAAACAAGTGCTTTCCAAAGTCTGCTCTACCAGAGCCTAGGATAGGCAGGACTAATTGGGAGGCTCCAGAGGCTAAAAGTAATAGAGAAAACAGGGCTAGCAGCCTTGTTTTTTTATCCTTATAGCGAATAAAGTAGTAGCATAAAGAAATAAAGAATACCAGAGAGAAGCCTATAAAAATATATATATTTTTATGAAGGGATTTATGATTCCTAGCAAGGGTCGTTCTAAGGGTGTTAAAGGGCTTGTTATTAGGATAGGCACCCTTTTCAAAATTATTCTTGCCTAAATCATAAAATTCGTAGGCATACTTTGCAGATACTACAAATTGATTCCAAAATTTATCTAAATGCTTAGCGTAATATAACAGAATTTTAGCTCTTGAGGCATAGGGGTAAAAGTCCTTTAGCATTTCCTCGCCCATAGGATCAAAGGGCAGGTTTTCAGTATAGAAGTTGGTACCAGCTAAAGGAGCAAACTTGGTATCTATACCTAGCTCCTCTAAATCCTTAACAGGATCCTCAGAGTCATACAGCACTCCAGTAAATACTGCTTGATAGATATTATTTTTGTTAGTATAGTCGTTTATGGATAATAGACTAGCTACACAGAGTATTACTACAACTATTGAGCTCTTAAGTATAAGCTTTTTATAATTGCTATAAAACTTATATAAGGCAAAATAGATAATTACCATGAATATAGCTAAGGGGATTTGCTGAGACTTTGAAGTTAAGAAGGCCCCAGAAGCTATAAAAAATAAGTAAAAATCCTTTTTTTCAGGTGAAGGCTTATTTACCAAACTTAGCAGGCTGCCAATGGTTAAAAATAAAAATACAATGGTAGCTGCTTCGCCATAAAATGAGTTAAAATAGCCTATGTAATTTACATCTGTGAAAAATATTATTGCAAATATACCACAAAGAATTTGAACAACAGGCCATTTTTTAAAGCTTTTTATAATTAGGTAGAAGGAAAAGATAAAAATACCTATGTACAGTATAGCCAGATATCTTATATCAAAGGATAAAAGATCTATAAAAATCCTTCCTGTCACTGCTTTTATTAGCAGGTTCAGTATAACTGCTAGTTTTAACAACAAGGTGCCAGAGACCCAATTAGGACCAAAAGGTAGCAGTAGACCAGGATGTCTAATATTGAAGTTTTTATGAAAATATCCGTCGTAAATTTCTTCGTAGGTGCTTCCTTTATCCAGTAAGCCCCCATATAAGTAAAAACGTCCAAAGTCTCCGTTATCAGCCTTACCTAAAATGGTGCCTACTAAAAGAGAATGAATCAAAATAATTGATATTAGACCTATGAAAATTGCTTCGATAGGATTGCTCTTTATCTTGTTATATAGCTTTGTGTAGAATTTTTTTATCAATTGTAGTTTGCCTCCATTTCCAGTTGAAGTCTTTCACACTATGGATATATTACAACAAATTTCGCGAAATGTAAAATTTCATCTAGTAGCAAGGAGATGCTTTTTATCATATGATAATATGAATTCAGCTTCTGCATTTATATAAAAAATTAGATATTAATACATATTTATTAATTTACCCAAGGGGGCTGAAATGAATAAGCTTTTGCATAAAAGGTATATTAAAGACTTCAATGCTAACCTATTAGATTGCGAATTCCTTGGACAAGGTCATAATGGGATAGTATATAGGCTTCCAGAAGGAAAGGCTATTAAAATATGCTTTGAGGAAGAGAAATGTCGTAAGGAATATTTAATCTTAAAAAAGATTCATAATAGCAGGTATTTTCCTAGGGTTTATGGTATCTGTGGAAATTATATGATAAGAGATTATGTTGAAGGTATACCTCTTAATAAATATATTCGACAACATGGTTTAGATAGGGATTTAGCTATAAAAATACTTAAATTGCTAAAGGAATTTAGAAGGTTGAAGTTTGCCAAGGAAGATGTGCGCTGTAAGGATATTATGGTTCAACCAGAAGGGAGCTTAATGGTTATAGATCCTAAAAAGTGTTATTCTAAGGAAAGAAACTTTCCAAGACATCTCTGTAAGGGGTTATATAAGCTAGGAGTTCTTGACCAATTTATGAAAGTGTTAAAGGAAACAGACCATAAGCGGTATAAGAGGTGGAAGGGGAAAATTGACCGATATATTGAGGAGTTAGAAGGTAGTAGTTAGAGGTTGGTGTGAGTAAGGTATTGAGGCTTAAAATGAGAAAGGGGCTGATGAGCAACTTGTAAATTATGAGGGTTGTGCATCAGTCCCTTTTCATAGATGGGGTTGTAAATTAGGGCAGGGGCCCCTTTGGATTACCAGCCGCCAGTGGAGCCTCCACCACCGGATTTTCCACCACCAAAGCCTCCAAAGCCAGAGGACCCTCCGCTGTAGCCGCCTCCGCCAAATCCACCTCTGCCCCCTCTAGGACCTCTACCTCTAGGGTTTGAAGCAATGAGTCTTAAGAAAAATCGCAATAGTCGACCTCTATTAAAAATAAGATCTATAAGGGTTAAGAACATAATAATGAGAAGAAATATAGCTCCAGATAAATCTCCATCATCGTTATCTATATTAATTTCTTCAATGTTTTTTTCTAGGGAGACACCATATTCCTTAGCTATACTATCGGCATAGACGGAGTAGGCTCTTTTTATACCTTCATCGTAATTATTTTCCTTAAAATATGGAACAGCATATTCCTCCATAACTCTAGCAGAGGATATATCGGTTATGGCACCTTCTAAGCCTATGCCTACTTCTACCTTCCATTTTCTATCCTGAATAGCTATGAGGATTAGCAGTCCGTTATTTTCCTCCCTGCTACCTATTCCCCATTGGCGGAATAGTTCATAGGCATAGGATTGGATATCATAGCCTTCCAGAGAATTGATTACAACAACTACAGCCTGAGCTCCAGTTTTGGCTTCAACCTCTTTGCCAACAGATACTAAAAAATCCTTGCTGGATTGGTTTAAGGTATTAGTGTAGTCATTAACATACTTTAAGTTAGTAGGAGCAGGTATTTTAGGTTTCGCCTTAACCATAGTGGGATTAAAACACAATACTAGTAGGATAGTTAGTAAGAATATCGCTGTAGTTTTATAAATAGTCTTCATAGTTATCATTTAGAAAAGTCCACTTCAGGTACCTTTTCTGCACCGGCAGAAGCCTTATAGTATGGTTTTTCTTCAAAATTAAAAATTCCTGCCACTATGGAACCAGGGAAACGCTTTACTTTAGTATTGTAGGCATCAACAGCTTCATTGTAATTTTGTCTTGCAATACTTATTCTATTTTCTGCACTTTCTAAAGCCACGGATAAATCCCTGAAATTTTGGTTAGATTTTAATTCAGGATAATTTTCTACTATTACTAAAAGTCGTGATAGGGCAGAGGATAATTCTGTATCTGCCTCGGCTCTCTCTTCGATAGTTTGGGAGCCTGCTAACTTGCTTCTAGCATCTGCTATATCGGCATAGATTTCCTTCTCCTGAGCTGCATAGCCTTTTACTGTCTCTACTAAGTTTGGAATTAGGTCTGATCGCCTTTGAAGCTGAGTATCTATTGTAGATTCTGCCGATTTAACCTTTTGCTCTAAAGTAACTAAGCTATTATATGAACTGATAACAGGCATTGTTAATAAAATAAGAGCGCCCACAATTATTAAAACTACCATTAAGCTTTTTTTCATTAAGATTCACCTCTCCTTGTTGTATTTTAGTATTCTGATATATTTAGCCATTATATATCAAAAAATATTTGGAGTCTATTGAAAGGATATGGTATATTGATATATTGATGACACTAAATTGGAGGTAACAAGATGAAAATAAGAAGTTTTTTAAAGTTAGTAGAAATTCAAACTAAGGTGGCTAGTATGATTCCTTTTATATTGGGAACAGTATATAGCCTGTATAGATTCAATAAATTTAACGCCTTAAATTTTCTTTTAATGTTTATTTCTCTTCTAACTATTGATATGACTACAACAGCAGTTAATAACTATATGGATTATAAAAAGGCCATAAAAACCCAAGGTTATGGATATGAAAAACATAATGCTATAGTTCGAGATAATTTAAAGGAAACTCATGTTATCGTGGTTATATTTACTCTATTAACTATAGCAGTAACCTTTGGAGTTCTCTTATTTTTAAAATCTAGTGTAGTAGTGCTAATATTAGGAGCCATATCCTTTGCAGTAGGAAGCCTGTATTCCTTTGGACCAGTACCCATTTCTAGAACACCCTTTGGTGAAGTATTTTCAGGACTCTTTATGGGATTTATTATAACTTTTATATCTATTTATATTCATGTATATGATCAAAATATCATTACAGTAGCATATAGCTCAGGCAATATTAATATAGCAGTGAACCTAGTAGAGGTATTGTACATCTTTATCCTTTCAATACCTGCTATCAGTGGTATCGCTAATATAATGCTGGCTAACAATATTTGTGATATAGAAGATGATATAGAAAATAAGAGATATACTTTACCAATCTACATAGGTAAGGAAAGAGCACTAAAAGTTTTTAACATCATCTACTATGTGGCTTATGCTTCCATACTGCTACTAGTTCTTATAAAGGTAGAATCATGGACCTGTTTATTAGTTTTTCTGACATTTATTCCAGTGAAAAAAAATATTAATTTATTTAATAAACTCCAAACTAAGAAGGATACCTTTGTGGTAGGAGTTAAGAATTTTGTGCTAATGAATGTAGCCTTGATATTAACTATTGCTCTAAGTTTGTTACTGAAAGTTATTGGTTTATAATAAGTTAATATTTGCATAAAAAAGAAAAGCTGTTGCACAACAACTGATTTGATAGTTGTGCAACAGTTTTTTACGTTAAAATTCTTTATTACTGCTTGTCCTAATTATTTGGCCTATTCATCAACACTATTTTGAAACAAAGCAATATAGGCAAAAAATTATATATCCTTACCGTTACAAGCTATAATGATGAAATTTGCTACCAACGTCCTGAGGAACCTCCCCCGCGGGATCTACCTCCCCCGAAACCGCTAGAGCGACTGGAGCGGCCGGTGCGGATAGAGCGGCCAGTGCTGTGATGACTATGTCCCCAATGATGATGGCGATAGCGGCGTCCATACCGAGGACTATCACTAGTAAGTTTAATAAGAATAAATATAATTAAAATAGCAAATAAAAAAGCAGGAAGGTTAAATTTTTTCTTCGATGTTTTAGTAGTATTACTTACTTTTATATTATTTTTTAAGGACACTCCGTATTTTTTGGCTATTTTGTCTGCATAAACAGAGTATGCCTGTTTGATTCCTGCATCGTAGTTATTATTTTTAAAATAGGGAACAGCATATTGATCCATAACCTTGGCAGAGTAGCTATCAGTAATAACAGATTCTAGGCCAATTCCTACTTCTACCTTCCATTGTCTATCGTCAATAGCTATGAAAATTAGCAGTCCATTATTTTTGCCTCTCTGACCAATACCCCACTGGTTAAACAACTCATAGGCGTAGGATTCTATATCATAACCATGTAAAGAATCCATTACCACCACTACAGATTGGGCTCCTGTTTTATTTTCAAGTTCCTTTCCTAGGGAAATTATATAGTCTTTGGTGGATTTACTTAAAGCATTGGAGTAGTCATTAACATACTTTAAGCTAGAAGAAGGTGGTATTTTAGGATTTCCTTTTGCTGTAGTGGGATTTAAAGATAAAATCAATATAAGAATAAATGAAAACATGGATAAAAATTTAATTGTTAACTTTTTCATAATTATTCACCTCATTGTGTTATATTTTATAATCTAGGGGAAAATAAGTCAATATTTGACATCAAACAAAAAAAGGTTTTTTGCAAGTTTCTTGCAAAAAACCTTTTTAGTATTTGAAAATTCAATACCTAAGGGAGATTACTATTTTAATCTAGTACCCCTTTCATCCTGAATAACAAGGCCTCTTTTCATAAGTCCCCCTAAGGCTCTTTTAAAATTATTCTTGCTGGTGTGGAATACCTCTTGAATCTCTTCTGGGGAGCTTTTATCATTGAAGGGCATAAAGCCCTCGTTACTATGCAAATAATCTAGCAGGATATCTTGCATTTCTAAACGTCTTTCTTTAGGAGCCTTTCTAGGAGTAAGGCCTAATCTGCCATCCTCATAAATTTTAATTACTGTTAAATTCAAAATATCTCCATGCTCTAGCTCTGTATCATATTCTGTGTATAGTATGATACCCTTATATAAATTATCTACTGCCACTAGAGCATTTTTATTGGCTTGAAAGCCGTAAACTGTTCCTGTAACATGATCCTGAACCTTATACTGGTCAGCGGTATCTAAATATCTTTCTATATCAGTGGTGGCAGCTATTCTCCCCGTTTTATCTAAGTATATGTAAAATAAATAAGATTTACCTTCCTCTAGGGGATATAGCTTTTCCTTAAATGGAACAAGGATATCTCTTTCTAAGCCAAAGTCTATAAAGCTTCCTATTTTGGTGGTTGAAACTACTTTTAAGTAAGCTAAATCTCCAACCTTAGCCAAGGGTCTTTTCATTGTTGCAATGGGCCTATCCTTAGAATCTCGATAGATAAATACCTCTACCTCATCCCCTATGTTTAGCTCAGGACTTGTGGCGCTTTTTATAGGTAATAATATATCCTCTGAGCTGCTCCTGCCACCAGCAGCTAAAAAGTATCCAAAATCCGTCTTTCTAGCAATTTTTAATTTGTTATAGTCACCTATTTTAATCAATCCTACTACCTCTCTTTATATAATCTATGTATTATGTATTTTTTTAAAATTTTATAATGTTTATTGTAGCATAAATTCAGTACTTTGTTTATGCCTATGTAAAATTTAATTTATTTTGAAAATTGAAGGGAAAAGCAAGGGAATGTAGAATTATTAATATATATTGCGTCTAAGCATATAAGTAATTTATGGAAGGAGGACCACATGGCTACTGCGATTGTTTATGGAACTTTTGTAAAGTATGGTACAGAAATTTATAGATCCGCTACCTATTTGCAATGGGGGAATAGTACTGAACTTATAGGAGCTTGTATATTATGTAATCCGGGCATTGCAGTAATAGAAGCTAGAGGCTTGTATATACATGGTCCTATAAATGAAGGGAGAGAGTTTACTGGTGTAATCAAAGCAGATGAAGCTATTAAGCAAATCATAAGCTTTGTTGAAAAGTTATATCAGGGTAGAAAACTGGAGGGAATTGTATATATTTACAATCTTTTCTCTCTGTTGGACGCTCCAGCCAATGTATTTCAAAATAGAGAAATAGATAAAAAGATTAATGTGGGGGTATTATTTAAGAGCTACCGTGATTTTGAGCAGTTCGCAGATAAATTTCCATGGGTACTTATTGCTTGGGGCACCGATAATAGATTTCAAGTATACACTCAAAAGGAGAGATGGTTAAACTACATAAAAAGTAATAATATACCTTACTTTGGTATTCGAGCTGTTGAATATCCTGGTTATATACATCCTGTACTACTAACTCAAAGTAGAAAGGAAAAATATATACAGGACTTGTTGAAGCAGTTCCGCAGTGAAAAATTGTCATTAAAGAAAAAACAAGTAAGTAAAGTAGAAAATAATCAAGTAGGAAAGAAGCAAGTTGGGGATTGGGGAGAAAAAGTAGGAGATATGAATAGTAGAGTTAAGAAAATGAAGGTTAGTAATAGGCTCTTTGGATTTATGAGTCCAGAAACACCTACAGAGATAAAGACCATTACTAAGAAACGATTCTTTGATAAAGAAGAAAGCACAAGTGAAGTACTAGCTACAAAGAATGACGTGCCTTCTAAATATGAAGCTAAGGAAGTTACTTATAAAAAGGAACCTAAGAATGAAGTAACTAAAGATAATGAGAAGAACCTACTTAAGAAAAATCTTTTTAATCTTGATGTAACTATAAATAAATATAATAAGGCAAATGATATTACTAATGTTGAAATGAGCAAAAACTCAGCGGAAGACCTACAGGAGAATAAACAGATAGATGAAGTAGCTCTTAGTCAACAGAAGCAGCTTAAGGAGATTACAAGCAAAAATATTACTTTGCTAGAAAAAGGCAAGTATGAGAAGGTTATTGATAATTGCTCACGAGCATTAATGATAGATGATAAATTCTTAACTGCATATATTCAAAGGTCCCAAGCTCTTGAGTATATGCGGGATGGCCTGTCTGCTACCAAGGCTTTAGGTGAAGGACTTTTAAAAACAAAGAATGTTATTCTTCAAGACCTATACGATGGCAAGGTTGCAGAATGTCATGGGGAAACCAATAAGGCACTGGATGCTTATTGTAAAGCAGTAAATACTTTAACAAGCAGTGAAGATGGAGCTGAAAACCCAGAGCTAAATCTATACCTATATTCATCCTTAGGAAAGCTTTTAATTAAGCTGGAAAATTATCAAGATGCTATGGCATATTTTGATAAGTGCCTTGAAATTAGAAAAAGTAAGGAAATACAGGAACTTAAGGATTTGGCAAAAAATAAGGTGGACACTAAACTTCAGGCTAGAGAGATATCTTTAGGTAATCTTGAGGAGATTATGAAAGAAAAGCACAGTAGTCAAGATTCCTTAGAGGAAATTGACGTTAGACCTTTAGAATTACTAGTACAAAGAAGCTCCTTGAAAAAGTCTACAGAGCAAGTATCCGTTGAAGATAAGCAGGATAAATCTTTAGAAATAGGGGGGATTTCTAAAGAGCTAATTCCAGCTAACCTTCCTAAACAAGAGGATAAAAGTAAAAAGGCTAAGGAGAAGGATGAGGCAAAGGAGCAATTAAATGAAGAGAACAACTTAAATAGTGAAAGATGGTTGAAAATTAAAGATAAGCTAGATTCTCTAGTTGGACTTAAGAATGTTAAGAGAGAGCTTTATAGTATAATGAACTACTTGCATTATGAGCGAAACAGAAGCAAGATTCTAAATTTATCCGCAGAAAACCTATCCTATCACTTTATGTTTACAGGAAAGCCTGGTACTGGTAAAACTACTGTGGCTAGATTATTAGGTGAGATTTTGGTAGAGGCTGGGGTTCTTACTAAAGGACATGTGGTAGAGGTAGACAGATCAAAAATAGTAGGCCAGTATATTGGTCAAACAGCCTTATTAACTAAGAGAGCCATAGAAAAAGCAATTGACGGAATACTTTTTATTGATGAAGCTTATTCTTTATACAGAGCAGATAGCCCTAATGATTATGGTATAGAGGCTATAGATACTTTAGTTAAAGCCATGGAGGATAGAAGGGGTGAATTTGTAGTTATCCTAGCTGGTTATGCTGAGGAAATGAATAAGCTTATGGAGATGAATCCAGGCCTTAAAAGCAGGATAAATGTTCAAATTCATTTTGAAAACTATATAGAGGAAGAATTACTGCAAATAGGTAAAAAGATTGCAGCAGAAAAGCATTATGAGTTAGATGCTGGAGCAGAGTATGCCTTTACGCAAAAAATTCGTTCCCTCCAAGTAGATAATTCCTTTGCTAATGGAAGAACTGTAAGGAATATTATTGAGGATGCTATTAGAGAAAAGGCCTTTAGAATTGGAACTAATAAGGTGTCTCATGATGAACTCACTAGACTTTCTGCTATTGACTTTGGTATGGATACCGACGAGGACATTGTTCAAGGTACCAGTGTCATATTAGAAGAGCTAAATAACCTTACAGGTCTTGAGAATGTGAAAAAGTCAGTAACGGAAATTTTGGATTTGGTTCAGCTGCAGAAAAGAAGAAAGGAAATGGGCTTTAAAAGCGAGGAAATATCCTTAAATATGATCTTCACCGGCAATCCTGGCACTGGTAAGACAACAATAGCAAGGCTTATTAGCAGGCTCTTTAAAGAAGCAGGTATATTAAAAAAGGGACAATTGGTGGAGGTCACAAGAGAAGACTTAGTTGGAGAATACATTGGGCAAACGGCTACTAAAACCTTAAAGAAAATAAAGGAGGCCTATGGAGGAGTCCTCTTTATAGATGAAGCTTATACCTTGGCTCAGGGTGGAGATAATGATTATGGTAAGGAAGCTATATCCACTCTTATAAAGGAAATGGAGGATAATAGGGATAAGCTAATGGTAATTATGGCAGGCTATACTAGAGAAATGGAGGAATTACTACTTTTAAATCCTGGCCTAAAAAGTCGAATAGGCTTTACTATAGAATTTCCAGACTACAAGCCTATGGAATTGATTAAGATATTTAAGGATTTATGTGTAGCAAATGACTATATTTTAGAGAGACCAGCGGAAGCTAAGCTAAGAATTATTTTTGAGGAACTTTATGCAGATAGAGATAAGAATTTTGGAAATGCCCGCTTGGCTAGACAGATTTTTGAAAAGATAAGAATGAGGCAGGCATATAGAATAATGACAGAAGGTACTACCTCAAGAAATCCTGAAGAGATAATAACCATTAAGGAAGAGGACATAAACTTTTAACTTTAAAATCGACTTAGGTCGATTTTTTTTATAGGAAATTGCAAAAATTTTCGTATTAACCGAATTACCTTAAATATCTGCCCTATAACCATTAATATCCATTGTCGGCTATTGACGATTTTATAATTTATCTGTAAATTTACGTAATAAAGTGTTATTATTATAGTGAAATGTTATAATTATAATAATTATGTTTTAATTTGTAATGTAAAAGCTTCTCGAGAATTAGTAATTGCTTTCTTGGAATCTTAAATAAATTACTAATCTGTATATTCTACCGAGGGGGAATTTTGGGTGGAACAAAAAAATGGAAGGAAGGAATATTGCCCGCGTTTTGCTGAGATAGAAGAAAGATACAACAAAATTTTACAGTTTTCCTCTGATGCCGTTTTTATACACAATAATGGCATAATTGTTTATGCCAACGCAATGGCTATAAAGCTCTTAGAGGCAGAGAGAGAAGAAGTTGTTTTGAATAGAAATATATTGGACTTCATCCATAAGGATTTTCATGATGTGGTGAAAAAAAGAATAAGACGTGTAAGAGAAAATGATGAAATTGTGCCAGCAGTTGAAGAGGATTTCGTAAGCTGTAAGGGCAAGATTATACATATGGAAGTTACTGCCACTAGCATTCCTTATAATGGTATTAGACATAATATAATTTTTGCAAGAAACATAACAGAACGGAAAAAATTAGAGGAAGCTAATAGAGAAAGAGAGGAAATTCTAAGAAGAGTTACAGAAAATACCTTAGATTTATTGGTTATGTGTAATAAGGAAGGCAATATAACCTTTGCTACTCCCTCCCACCTACAAGTCTTAGGCTATACTCCTGAGGAGGTCATTGGAACTACTTGTCTTGATTTAGTACATCCAGAGGATTTAGATAAGGTAAAGGACGTAATTGAATATACCTTTGCAGGCTACGGAAATAAAATAGTAGTATGGAGATGTAAATGTAAGGACGGAAACTACAAGTACTTAGAGTCTTATACAAAACCAGTCTTTACAAATAATATGCCTGATGGAGTTGTAATTTCTTCAAGAGATTTAACAGATAGAAAAAGGGCGGAAGAAGCTCAGAAAAACATGGAGGAAAAGGCAAAGCTATTGCAAAAGGCAGTGGAGTATGAAAAGTTCCGTACGGAGTTCTTTGCTAATATATCACATGAGTTAAGAACACCTATTAATGTTATCTTTAGCGCAATTCAGTTATTAAGTCTCAATATAGATCAAATGGATATGGCCTATAGCCATAATGAAAAGCTGAAAAAATATATGAAGGTAATGAAGCAAAATTGCAATAGGCTTATAAAAATCATAAATAATTTAATTGATGTATCTAAAATAGAATCAGGATATTTCGAACTAAAACTAAGCAATAACAATATAATAAACGTAGTTGAGGATATTACTCTGTCGGTAGTAGAGTATGCAAAAAGCAAAGGTATTAGCCTTATCTTTGATACGGAAGTAGAAGAAAAAATAATGGCTTGTGATCCAGATTTAATTGAAAGAATTATGTTAAATCTAATATCAAATGCTTTAAAGTTCACAGATTCTGGAGGTCAGGTTTTTATAAATATATATGATAGACAGGATAAAGTAATAATTTCTGTTAAAGACACTGGTATAGGTATTTCCCAAGATAAGCAAAAAGATATCTTTGAAAGATTCGTTCAAGTCCATGAAAAGGAAGCAAGAGGAAGACAGGGCAGTGGAATAGGTTTGTCCTTAGTTAAATCCTTAGTTAAGCTACATAATGGAGACATAAGAGTAAAAAGTAAACTAGGAGAAGGTAGCGAATTTATAGTAGAACTACCAGTGACCCTAGTGGAAGGAAATATAAGAGATGAAGAGCAAAAACGCTTATCCCATGAAGAGTACATTGAAAAAATACAAATAGAGTTCTCGGATATAGATTAGTTTTATTATACAAGTTAGCATATAAAATCCTTGAAAGGGAAATAATAAATAAGGATAGCGGAAAATTTTTAAAAAATTACACAAAATGGAAACGAATTGATTTTTTTAACGTCATATTATATGAGGTGATGTTATGAAAAAGGCTATGATAATAGCATTGGCAGCTATCCTGCTTTTCCCTACAGCTTGTAGTAAAAAAGAAAAGGTGGATTTTAGTTCATCTATAACTAGCTCTAACAAAAAGGAGAATAGTACTGTTCCTTCCCAAGAGGAAGAGGGTAAAAAAATAAGCTTTGAAACTGTAGATAGGGAGCAAGTACCAAAGACCTTAATGGATAGGATAAATATACTAAAAAAGAAAAGAGGCTTCATCTACTACAAGGATGACAGCAGTGGATATATATACATTGCAGCGTTAATGGGAGAGAGGCCAACTGGCGGCTATGTGATTTCTGTAAATAACGTAGAGGAATACCAGGATAAAATAAAGGTAAAGGTGGAGGAAAGGCTACCAGATAAAAACCAAATGGTAACTATGGCTCTAACTCAGCCTTACACCGTTGTGAGAATTAAAAGCTCAAAGGCTAATATTGTAGTAGAAAATCAAAATGGAATGAAGCTAGAGGAAATTATTAATGACCAATAAAAATGGAGGAGGAGATACAGAAAAGGTATTTCCTCCTCCATTGCATATAACCATTAGTATCTTACAAAAATAGAGTAGCTTGCTGTTAGCAGGAGGGAATCCAAAGATGCTTCTTCATATCAATTCGCCCATCCTCTAGAAAGGTGATACCCTCTGATTTTAGAAGCTCCCTCTGTACATCCTTTGACCCAAAGGCATAATCAGGAGCCAGACTACCAGATTTGTTAACCACTCTATGGCAGGGAAGCTGAAGGTACCTTGGGGCGGCCCTCATAGCCCAGCCTACTAATTGGGCGCCCCTGGGGCCCTTGCCTAGGG
>DGDR01000189.1:0-13885 GCA_002385545.1 Clostridium sp. UBA3947 | reverse complement strand
ATACCTGTGCATAAAAATTGTTCATTTATAGATACCTCACCTTAATATAAATGGAGCTTAATAAAGGCTTCTAGTCCCTTACAATCCAGGTTTCAAATTTCTCAGGAGAAGCCTCCCTTATAAGAAATACTCTAGCACCTCTAGCATAGTTTTGTAAACCATAACCTTTATAGCCTGTGGCTGGACAATAGCCTAGCTTAATACCATAGTAATCACCTACATAATCGTTGATGTGGTCATGCCCTGCAAAGACACCCTTTACATCCTTCATTTCAAGGAGGGAGGCAAATAAGCCGCTGTTAATTTTTGCAGGACATTCAATTTTATTTTTATTGCCTTTAGCCTTGCCCCTATTCCATAGTTCTTTAAATTCCGGTAAAGGTATATGTATAAACATTAGCGAGGGCAAGGGATTCTTATGTTCCTTTCTTAATTCCTCTGAAACCTTTCTATACCACTGAATTTGGCTAAAGTCAACCCAGCTGTAGCCACCTATTTCCTTTGGGGCATAGGTGCCAGAGTCCAATAAATAGATATTAAAAATGACCTTGTTAGTTTTTGAACTCTTTACAAGCAAGTTGTAATTACCTACTCCTGCAATGTCCCTTGGACCAGGGCTGCTTATATTATGAGAGTAAGACATATATAAATTCATCATTTCTTCCTTACTCATAATTTCCTTCTCGTCGTCATGGTTTCCAAAAATTATGCACCAGGGAATTTTCTTTTTCTCCATTATCAAGGCTATGGCTTCTATAGTGTCCCTTATGTCCTTTTCTTTCTTGCACTTTTTATCTATAATATCTCCCGTCAGAATCACTAAATTAGGCTTTTCTTTTTCTATAACCTTTCTCATAAGCTTGGAGGTTGCCCTATCTAGTACAGGGCCACAGTGAAGATCTGTAAACTGAACAATTTTAAAGGTACCGTTCCTATTAAAACTTAAAGAAGGTTTTAGGTTATCACCAGATATAGAAATAGGAGAAAGGAGGATTAACAATAGCAAAAAGAGCAATAAAGTAAATTTCAGCCTGCTTCTCATGTTAATCACCTTTTATTCAAATAGTAAATCAAAAATCCATTCCACAAATCTATCCTAACCACTACCCCTAATTTTTATCCTCTGACTACTAAAAGCCCTTTAGTACTTATAAAAGATGTTAACAATTTGTTAAAAATGCGTTACTTATATAACAAGCTACTTAAAGTAAAGAGGAAAAAAATGTTGATGTTTGATGTGAAATCTTGAAAATATCCCATGTGAATCCGGTTAAAAAAATAACAGAAACCTAAAAAAGACAGTATAAAAAGGTAAGGGGTACCACTGATTACCATACCATTTGCAAATGAATTCAGCTATAATGTAGGGTGTAAATAAAGATAATGACTGCAAAATTTCAGTCGTTTGATAAATTCTAATTAAGTTCGACAATAATTTATCAGAGAGGTGAAAAAATGTTAGATGTACTAATTGCGTTATTGCCGGTGGTGGCAGCAGGTGTTTATTTTTACGGATTTTCAAGCTTAGCACTTATAGCCACCGGTATTTTTTTTAGCGTAGCTGCTGAAGTCGTATTCAATTTTATAGTTAAGAAGAAGCAAACCATTAAGGATTTAAGTGCTGTAGTTACAGGTTTAATTGTGGCTCTTATTCTTCCGCCCTTTATACCCCTTTGGGCAGTAGCTGTTGCAGCAATTTTTGCTACAGTAGTAGTAAAGCTTTTCTTTGGAGGCTTAGGCAATAATTTTATGAATCCTGCTGGTGCTTCAAAGGCTTTAATAATAGCCTCTTGGGCCTCTCTTATGTCAAAGCCTGCTACTTTTAAAGCAGCTAGAGCAGTTCCTGATATGGGATCAGAGCTGTTGACCTTAATGGTGGGAAAAGTTAAAGGAAACTTAGGAGAAGTATCTATAGCTGCTATATTATTAGGTGGCATATATTTAGTTATTAGAAGGAAGATTTCCTTTGTTACTCCAGTTGTAGGTATATTATCTGCTGTTTGCATGACCTTACTATTAGGAAAAGATGTTCAGTCTCAAGTGTTAGTAGGTTCCTTATTCTTTGCAGCAGTGTTCATGGCTACAGAGCCTTATACAACACCAAAGAGTATTTTAGGACAAGTAATTTTTGGATTAGCCTTCGGTATAATTTCTATGATTATTATAATTCTAGGCTACAATTCAGAGGGACCATATTATGCAGTTATAATTCTAAATTTATTTACTCCTGTAATTAATCATTTTACAGCTAAGAGTAAAGCAAAGGAGGAGGCTATCTAATGAAGCAATATTTCAAACTAGGTATGATTTTATTCGTAATTTGTGCTATTGCGGCCTTATCCTTAGGTTTTGTCAATGGGCTGACAAAGGATATCATTGCAGAGAATAGGGACTGTCTCTTATCTGATTTGGTAGAGCTTTTACCTGGTGCTGTAGATAAGAAGGAAGTAAATACTTCTAATGTTGATAAGGAAGCTAAGGCATATGTTGATAAAGCCTTTGAGGTTAGTGGGAATGATGGTTTAGTAGGATATGTGTTCAAGGTAGTGACTGGCGGCTTCCATGGAGATATAGAAATGTTTGTTGCTATTTCAAAAGAAGATAAGTTATCTGGAATCAAAATAACCTCACAAAGTGAAACTGCAGGACTAGGAGCTAGAATATCAGAAGAGAAATTTATGGCTGGCTTTAAAAATAAAAATATAGAAAAGGGAATCAGTATGACTAAAACAGCTGCTTCAAAGGATAATGAAGTAGATGCTATTACTGGTGCCACTGTTTCCTCCACTGCTGTAGGAAAGGGAGTAAACACTGCCATTGCCTTTTATATGGAGACTATAAAGGGAGTAGAATTTAATTTGGATGAACAAGATTCAACTTCTGGTGCTACTGGGGAAGCTTCAGAAGAAGACACATCTTCTGGTGCCACTGGAGAAGCAGAAGGGGAAAATGATACAACCTCCGAAGCTAGTGTCAGCGAATAATAAGCTAAAAAGGAGTGGATAAGATGAATAAGTTAGTTGAAAGATTAAAAAATGGATTAATTACTGAAAATCCAACTTTCGTTCAAGTTTTAGCAATGTGTCCAACTCTTGCAGTTACTACTTCGGCGAAGAATGCTGTTGGTATGGGGATAGCTACTTTAGTAGTTTTAATATTTTCTAATGCTATGATTTCCGCTGTGAGAAAGTTTATACCAGACAAAATAAGAATACCGGGCTATATAGTAATTATTGCTTCCTTTGTAACAATCATTGAAATGGTGATGGAAGCATATTTACCAGCCTTATATACTGCCCTTGGAATATTCATACCTTTAATAGTTGTTAACTGTATCATACTAGGAAGAGCTGAAGCATATGCAGGTAAAAATCCAGTGCTTCCTTCCATATTTGACGCTATAGGTATGGGATTAGGATTTACAATTTCTTTAATTGCTGTTGGTACTATCAGAGAGCTAGTTGGTGCAGGAACCTTCTTTGGAATGCAAATTATGCCACTAGCATACAAGCCTGCATCCATCATGATATTACCTCCAGGAGCCTTCTTTACTCTTGGAGCCTTAATGGCAGTAATTAATTATATTAATATCAAGAAAGCAAAGAAAAAGGGAACTAAGGCTAGAACCTTAGAGCATAATTGTGAAAGCTGCAGCATGGCATCTGCTTGCCATGGAAGCAATCAGTAAGGGGGTAGAGCAGGATGAAATTATTTGTGATTTTTATCAGTGCTATGCTGGTAAATAACTACGTACTTTCTAAGTTTTTAGGTATATGTTCCTTTTTAGGAGTTTCCAAAAAGAGAGATGCAGCTGTAGGAATGGGACTTGCTGTTACCTTCGTTATGATAATAGCTTCTATCGGATCCTTTGCTGTTCATAAATTTATATTAAAGCCCTTTAATTTAGAGTATTTAAATACTATTGCTTTTATATTAGTTATAGCTGCCTTAGTTCAATTTGTTGAAATGGTTATTAAAAAGTTTTCACCAGGCCTATATAAGGCTTTAGGTATTTATTTACCACTAATAACAACAAACTGTGCTGTTTTAGGTATGACTATGCTAAATATTCAAGAATCCTATACCTTTTTAGAAGCTATTGTTAATGCAGTAGGTTCAGCCCTAGGATATATGATTGCCATTGTATTAATGTCCTATATTAGACAGGGTATAGATAACAATGAAAATATACCAGAAGCCTTAAGGGGCCTCCCTATAACTTTATTTACTGCTGGCCTCATGTCTATTGCATTTTTAGGGTTCCAAGGACTTATAAGATAGGTTAGGGGGGATAATGGTGGATTATATTAATATAGTGTATGCTGTTTTAAGCTTAGGTCTTTTAGGCTTAATATTCGGTGCATTATTAGGCTTTGCATCAGATAAATTTAAGGTTGAAGTTGACGAAAGAATACCAAAAGTTAGAGAGGTATTGCCAGGAGCCAATTGCGGAGCCTGTGGCTATGCAGGTTGTGATGCCTATGCTACTGCAGTAGTAGAAGAGGGAGCTCCTCTAACAGCTTGCGTTGTAGGTGGAGCAGCCTGCAGTGCTAAAATAGCTGGAATAATGGGGGCTGAGCTAAAGGCTGAGACTACTGAGAAAAAGGTAGCTAAAAAGGTTGCCTTTGTTAAGTGTAGTGGTGATTGTGACTCAAGAAAGATTAAGGCGGATCTACAAGGGGTAGAAAGCTGCAAGGAAGCTAAAGCTTTAGAGAACCTACAAGGCTGCTCCTATGGCTGCTTTGGCTGCGGTGACTGCGTTAAGGTTTGTAAGTTTGATGCTATTTCCATAGTTAATGGAGTGGCTGTAGTAGATGAAGAAAAATGTGTAAACTGTGGAGCTTGTATTAGAACCTGTCCTCAGGAGTTAATTGTGTCTGTACCAAAAGATAATAAGTATAGAGTGGCATGTAATTCAAAGGATACTGGAAAGACCGTTAGGGAAAATTGCTCCAAGGGATGTATTGCATGCAGAATGTGCGAAAGGAATTGTCCTGTTCAAGCTATAACTGTTAACGACAATTTAGCCTTAGTGGATTATTCTAAGTGTACAAACTGTGGAACCTGTGCAGCTAAGTGTCCAGTGAAGGTTATAACTGGTAGAGAAGCTATATAGAATATTAAAGAGGGCATGGAGCCCTCTTTCTTTTGTGTATTAATATCTGCCTCTTCCACAGCCAGCGCAGGATAGGAAGAACAATGCTATAATGAATAATACACCATTACCTATAACATCGTTATCCTTGCTGGACTTCTTGTCGCAATCATCATAGTCATCATCTCTGTCATAGCCGAACTTCTTGCCCTGCTTAGAGAATTGAAGAACTATGAGGATTAATATGATAAGAGTAGGAAAATCGCAGATGCAGCCTTTATCTACTGGTTGAGGTACTAGAACAGGTTTATAATCCATTTGCTTACAATGCTTTCTACTCATTTTCTTATCCACCTCTCTGAAAAGTTTAACTTTTTATTATCCTTCAGCATCTTGTATTCTTCACCTACTGCTTGAAGGGTGAAGTACAAGCTTTTCTTTGGATTCATAGTACATAATATGATTGGGAAATAATTTTGCTACTGGTGAAAAGTAAATCATTTAAGTAAAATATACTTTTTAAGGTTATCTAAAATAATTTGAGGAAAGAACTTCAATTTGAATAAATAATTTTTTAATTATGAAGCATAATAAAATTGATTTTGAAACGTGATATCAATATATAATATTTGACAAGAGCCCTTTGCTGTAATATAATCATAGGTAGTCAAAAAGCTGTGAAGCGGAAAAGTACTTAGCGTTAGTAATCTTACAGAGAGTGGCGGTTGGTGGAAAGCCATAGAGAGCAGTTAAGGAAAATCACCGCGGAGCTGATAGCTGAAGCTATGTTAATCATAGTTGTAAGTGAATCCGTTGGCCTACGTTACAGGATAGAGTATTAAACATAGCTTACCTTGTGTAGGGTATGTATAGTACTTGAGCTTTGAACTTTAGAGGTGGTATTGCGAATATAACTTCGTCCTGTAGGGCGGAGTTTTTTTATTGAATAAATAAGGAAGGGGAAAGAACATGTATAAGAAAATTGATTCCTCAAAGAGCTTTGTTCAAATGGAAAAAGACATTTTAAAGCTTTGGGAAGAAAAGCAGATAATTCAGAAGAATTTTGAGATGAATAAAGACGGCAAATATTTTACCTTCTATGATGGTCCTCCTACTGCTAATGGTAAGCCCCATGTTGGTCATATTATAACCAGAGTTATCAAGGATATAATCCCCAGATATAAGGTAATGAAGGGGTATAAGGTACTTAGAAAAGCAGGTTGGGATACCCACGGACTTCCTGTAGAGCTTGAAATTGAAAAGAAGCTAGGTATCTCTGGTAAGGCTCAAATTGAAGAATACGGAGTAGAATCCTTCATAAATCAGTGTAAGGAAAGCGTATTTACTTACGCAAACATGTGGAAGGAGATGTCTAACCAAGTAGGCTTCTGGGTAGACATGGATAATCCATATGTAACCTACCATAATGACTACATTGAATCAGAGTGGTGGGCTTTAAAGCAAATGTGGGAAAAGGGGCTTTTATATAAGGGCCATAAGATAGTACCATATTGCCCTAGATGCGGAACTGGGCTTTCTTCCCATGAAGTAGCACAAGGTTATAAGGATGTCAAGGAGGCTACAGCCTTCGTTAAATTTAAGGTAAAGGGAGAAGAAAACAAGTATATACTTGCTTGGACAACAACTCCTTGGACATTACCTTCTAACGTTGCTCTTGCTGTAAATAGAAAGTATGACTATGCTGAAGTAAAGGTACATGATGAATACTTTATACTAGCTAAGGAGCTTTTATCTGTTCTAAACCATGAATATGAAATAGTTAGAGAATTCAAAGGAGAAGAATTGCTTGGAATGGAATATGAGCAGCTATTCCCATTCTATAAGCCAGAGGAAAAGGCCTTCTATGTAATTCATGGTGACTTTGTTACTTTGACAGACGGTACTGGTGTTGTTCATATTGCACCAGCCTATGGTGAAGATGATAATATCGTAGGTAAGAAAAATGGATTGCCTCTTATAAACCTTGTAGATGCTGAAGGTAAGTTTGTTGACTGTGTTGAGCCTTGGGCAGGACTCTTTGTTAAGAAGGCAGATCCAAAGATTTTAGAATACATGGCTGAGCATAATATGCTTTATAAATCAGAAAAGTTCACCCACTCCTATCCACATTGCTGGAGATGTGATACTCCATTGCTTTACTATCCAAAGGATAGCTGGTTTGTAAAGATGACTGCCTTAAGAGATAAGCTCCTTGAAAACAACAACAAGGTTAACTGGTATCCTGACAATATAAGAACCGGTAGATTTGGTAAGTTCCTTGAAAATGTTATTGACTGGGGTATTTCTAGAGATAGATACTGGGGAACTCCACTACCAATTTGGGAATGTAGCTGTGGACACAGAGAATGTATCGGTAGCATAGAGGAGTTAAAGGCGAAGGGAATAAATACACCAGAGGATATAGAGCTTCATAAGCCTTATATAGATGCTGTGAAGTTAAGATGTGAAAAGTGCGGCGGAGAAATGACTAGAACTGCAGAGGTTATTGATTGCTGGTTCGATTCTGGATCCATGCCTTTTGCACAGTTCCATTACCCCTTTGAAAATAAGGAACTTTTTGAAGCTAACTTCCCTGCACAGTTTATATCTGAAGCTGTGGACCAGACAAGAGGTTGGTTCTACACCTTGATGGCTATTTCCACGGCAATATTCGATACCAATCCATTTGAAAATTGCGTAGTATTAGGTCACGTATTAGATAAGCATGGCTTGAAGATGTCAAAGCATAAGGGTAATGTTGTAGACCCCTTTGAGGTTATGGATCATCAAGGAGCAGATGCTACAAGATGGCACTTCTTCACTGCTAGTGCTCCATGGCTTCCTACAAGATTCTCAGAGGACGATGTGGCAGAGGCTCAAAGAAAGTTCTTAAGCACTCTATGGAATGTTTATTCCTTCTATGTGCTATATGCTAGCCTAGATAATTTTGATCCAACTAAGTATGCAGACTTCAAGTCCGGCAATGTTATGGATAAGTGGATAATGTCTAAGCTTAATACCTTAATTAAGACAGTAGACGAAGATTTAAGCAGTTACAAGATTACTCAAGCAGCTTTAGCTATAGAATCCTTTACAGATGAATTATCTAACTGGTATGTAAGAAGAAATAGAGCAAGATATTGGAGCGAAGAGTTAACAGATGATAAGATTGATGCTTATGTAACCCTCTATAAGGTTCTTGTAACTTTATGTCAGGTAGCAGCTCCATTCATACCATTTATGACAGAAGAAATCTATCAGAATTTAGTAGTTAACTTGAATCCTAATGCTCCAGAAAGCGTACATCTTTGCTACTGGCCAGAATATGATGCTGAGGCAGTAGATAAGGATTTAGAAGCTGCTATGGACTTAGCTTACAGCATAGTTAAGCTAGGAAGAAGTGCAAGAAATGCTGCTAACATCAAGAACAGACAGCCATTGTCTGAAATGCTTGTAAGCACCGATGCACTTCCAGAGTACTATGGTGATATAATAAAGGATGAATTAAATATAAAGAGCGTGAAATTTGGTGCGGACCTTTCAAAGTATGTTAACTTTGAAATCAAGCCAAATCTTCCTGTGTTAGGTAAGGCCTATGGTAAGCTAATACCAGGTATAAGAAAAGAAATTGCAGCTAGAAATCAAATGGAGCTTGCTCAAACTGTACAAAGCGGAAATAGTGTAGTTATCAATGTAGAAGGTACAGAGATAGAGCTTAACCAAGAGAATCTTCTAGTTACAATGAAGGGCTTAGAAGGTTTTGCCTTTGCTGGTGAAGGAACTATCGGTGTAGTTCTAGATACTCATGTTACTGATGAATTAAGAGAGGAAGGACATTTAAGAGAAATCATCAGCAAGATTCAAAACATGAGAAAGGAAAGCGGCTTCCAAGTTGCAGATAGAATAAATCTCTATGTAGCTGGCAATGAAATGCTAGAAGCTATAGTTAAGAAGTTCCAAGACACTATTAAGAAGGAAACCTTAACTGTAGATATCATATTCAATACTGAAAAAGCTTACACAGAATGTAATATAAACGGTGAAAAGCTAAATATGGCTGTTGAAGTAGTAAAATAATAAAGAAGCTGTTGCATAACTGACAAAGCTGTTGGTTCTGCAACAGCTTTTTTATTTATCCAACAATACTAACCTTAAATATCTAACTTCTAATCAAAAACTTCTATCTCACTACCTTTTTACATAATAATATAGTAGCAATGAAAAGGTAGTGTTGTAAGAAGTGATTTTATGGGTTTGTTAGTGCTTTTTATTTCAGCCTTAGTGGGTACTATAATTTACCTTTTATTTAGACTTGGAAGCAAGTTAGATAAGCTTGGATGTTTAGGCAATCTAACAGTGTGGATTCTCTGCTGCTTTGTAGGTTGGCTATTGTTACTTTTCTTAGGTAGAACTCTCCGATTACTATCTATACTTCTACTATTTGGATTAATTATTTATGTGATTGTGACTGCCCTAAAGGATTAATAATAGCACATTCGTGGAAACTAATACTTAAATTTGTAACCATATCAGTGCTATAACATATAATAATCTAGTAAGGATATTAAAACATATCTGTGTTTCTGATAAGCAATTTTCAGGAGGATTCTATGAGCGAAGAAAATTTATCTATGGAGGATATGAGAGAGTTTGTGCCGGGAACTACAGCAGGAGCGTCATCTCCAGGAATTTTAGGTTATTCCGCTGGATCTCCAGCACCAGTATTTTGGGGGACAACACAACCGGTAACACCTAGCTTTACCGTAACTCCAAGCCCAGGCACACAAGAGCCTACCGTTACTGTAGGGCCAGGACAACCAACAGCGCCAGGCATACAACAAGGTACGCAACAGGTTGCTCCAGGTTTAGGGTTGTTGCAACCAACAGCAGAGGATTACCAATGGACACAGGGGTATCTAGTAACTCAAATAGGAAGAACAGTAAGAATTGAGTTTTTGATAGGAGAAAGTATGCTAACTGATAGAAGAGGCAAATTACTAAATGTAGGAATAGACTATGTAGTGATACAAGAATCAGATAGCGATGACATACTCATATGCGATTTATATTCCATAAAATTTGTAACTACTTATCTGTGATTTAGAAGTTAGATGATAGAAGCTAGAGCTTGAGGGACGGCTGTCAGATGGCGGGTTTTGCAATCTGATAGCTGTTTTTTCTTAGAATAAGTTGAAAAATACCTTTTAAAAGGACATAGAATGCTGTAAAATGAATATAAGAACTTATCGAATAAAAGGGAGGTATAAGACATGAAGGTTAGAAAGAGAGATGGTAGGCTTCAAGATTTCCGAATAGAGAAGATTATGCTATCTATCGAAAGAGCTTCAGACGATGCAAAAAAATCAATAAATGAATCGGATTCGGAAAATATATCCCGTATGATTAAGAGTGAAATTAAAAAATTAGCTGTTAATGAAATAGAAAGCTGTAGGCTGAAAGAATTAATAATAAGATGCTTAAATGAGTTAGGCTTCAATTCTGTAGCAGAGGTATATGCTAAGGGAAAGTAATTAATAATAAGTATTTGTTTCATGGAATTTTCATAAAAATGTAAGAGATTCTTGTAAAGCTTTCATTTTATAAGTATAATATAATTATACTGTCCCTTTAAGCTTCAGAATAGAAGGGTTGGGGAAATATTATACCAATAGGGAGTGGTAAAATGTCAGTTTCAATTAAAGATGTTGCGAGAGAAGCAGGGGTTTCCATAGCAACAGTTTCCAGGGTGCTAAATGATGTCGACGTAGTTAATGAAGATACCAAAAAGAAGGTAAAGGATGCTATCGAAAAATTAGGCTATAGACCTAATATTGTGGCAAGAAGCTTGAAGACTCAAAAAACTAGAACCATTGGTATATTGATACCAGACATATCCAGCCAGTTTTATCCTGAAGTAGTAAGAGGTACCGAGGACGTAGCTAATATATATGATTACAATATAATTCTTTGTAACTCTGACTCTGACTTGGAAAAGGAAAAGGAATACTTAAGAGTGCTTAAGGAAAAAATGGTGGATGGAGTTCTATACATGAGTAGTTCTCTGGAAATGGAAATTCTTGAGCTTATTAAAGAACTTGATTTAAAAACCGTATTAGTAGTTACATCTGATAAGGAAAAGACTTTCCCTAGCGTATCCATTGATAACAGAGAAGCTGCCTATGATGCAACAATGAGTCTACTTGCTAAGGGCAATAAGAAGATAGCTTATATTGGGGTACATAAGGACGAGGTTAATGCAGCGGCTATTAGATATCTTGGATACGAGGATGCTTTAAAGGAAATGGGCTTAGAAGTGGATGAAAATCTAGTTTACTTTGGAGAATTAAAGGCCCGTGAAGGCTATGAAGGAGTAAATAAAATCCTAGAGAAGGGAACATTTGATGCTCTTTTCTGTGCTTCAGATGAAATTGCTATGGGAGCAATAAATGCATTAAGGGAAAAGAATATAAAGGTTCCAGAGGATGTGGATGTAATTGGCTTTGATAACATATATTCTGCATCTATATTCTATCCAAAGCTAACAACAGTAGCAGTACCTATGTATGACATGGGTTCTGTAGGTATGAGAATGTTAATAAAAATCATAAACAATAAGGAATTAGAAGAGAAGAATTATATTCTTCCTTATGAGATTATTGAAAGAGACTCTACAAAATAAATTATGAGCTTTTCTTGGTAAAATAAGGACTGTTGCACAAGAAGGAACTTGCTAGTTGTGCAACAGTCTTTTTGCTGTGTAGGAAATCTAAATCTAGTTCTTAAAAGTTTTAAAGTCTATTTAATCAAAGCTAGGACCGTCATTTCTCAGTATACTCTTATTTTGAAAATCCAAGCAGTATAGGCTTTGGGAAAAAGAATTCATACGATCATAGCTTTTTTCACCTATGAAATATACCTTATGGCCGAAGCAATATAGGCCGCTATTTATGAAAGCAAGATTATCTACAGCTAAGCTTTCTATTGAACCATCGTCAAGATTTTGTCTATAGATAGTAGTTTTAAAGCTATCATAGTCAATATTGGTGTAGTAAAGATAGTTGTCATAAAGGTTCATTTTTATGTCATGGGACGAAACAATGTTGGGAGACGAGAAAGTTATATACTTTTCTTCAACGGGATTGGAACTAGTGTAATCTATCCTACCTATATAAAAATCCGTTTTTATTGTCATTTGTGTGACATCAAATTCTAGTGGTTTAAAGTAAATATAATTTTTATAAATCATCATTTCTTCTATATTCATTTCACGACCGCTATTATATATTAGTCTTAAATTTTCACCGTTAGTATCTACAGAGTAGATTTTATTATAATACAAGTTGCTTATATCACCATCAAATCCACGAGACAGAGTACAATAGAATATAGTATTGCCATCATCAGAAAGAACGAAGTAATAGACATTTTCAGCTATTAGTTTTTTTTCTGTCAAATTGCTAATACTGCTTTTATATAGTTTACCCCACTGTATATAATAAAGCGCGTTGTCATAAACAATTAAGTTTATGGTAGGTTTGCTGTCTATAATCTCTAACTCTGTACCATTAACCTTTATTCTACATAACTCTCCATTATCACCACTACAAAAGTATATCCATTCACCAACTACATTAAGGAAAACTGGTTCCGTGGCAAGCTTAAGCTTTGTAAGAGCGGTTATTCCATCCTCTTTAGTGCGATGAATATAAATTGAGGGTTGTAGAAAGTTGTTTTGCATTAATCCTGGTACATAAAAATACAAGTAGCCATCCTGGAAGGCTAAGTTGCCGAAATTACGAATATTTCCTGGAGTGTTACCCCATTTTTGAGAGGATGGTACTTCAATATTAATCAGTGTTGGTTGTGATTCACTAGGCTTAACTCCTGTTTTTGTTTTATTATCTGAATCATTGTTTTTGTCTTCTGATTTGCTTTTGTCTACAGATGCAGGAGCTTTACCCTTTAAATCAATGCCTGCACTAGCGGGGTTATTAGCTTTCTTTGATTTTTGAAAATACACTAGGATTGATATAGAAACTAATAATACTAATATAGCAATAAGTGATATAGTTTTTTTTCTTGACATCTTTCGGTATCCTCCAGATAATATTAGAAGTATATGCTGAAGTTCATTAAATCATAAACAGGAATTTAATTCATTATAGCATAATTATACAGGATTTTACCTTAGGGGGAAATAATTTTGAAGATATTTCAATTAGAAGATAGAATTATCCAATATAATGTTGTTAAGTCAAAGAGAAAAACCTTAGAACTATCAATAAATGAGAAAAAGGAAATAGTAATAAAAGCGCCTAATAATTGCAGTAATGAATATATACATAGATTTTTACAAGACAGGCAGCAGTGGATTGCTAAAAGTCTGGAAGAGATAGAAAACCGTATTTCAAATAGGGTCTATCTAGAGTTTAAAACGGGAGAAAGGCTCTATTATTTAGGTAAGTCCTATCCTTTGGTAGTAGAAGAGGAAAGGAGTAACAGGATAGGGGCAGGCTTTGAGGAAGGTGAATTTAGGCTTGTTATACCTGCCTACTTGAAGGGAGAAGCTAGGAAAGAGGCGGCTAAGGATATAATCCTACAGCTGTATAGGAAAATGGCCAAAAATATTCTTAAGGAAAGAACTAACTTATATAGTAGACTTATTGGGGTCACTGTTAATAGAATCTTTATAAAAGAGCAGAAAACTCTTTGGGGTAGCTGCTCCAGTAAAAATAACATCAATTATAATTGGAAGCTTGTTATGGCACCTTTAGAGGCTGTCTCTTATAC
>DGDR01000070.1 GCA_002385545.1 Clostridium sp. UBA3947 | reverse complement strand
ATAAAATATGAAATTTACTCTATTAATTATTTAATCATTTACTTTCTTTTGTTTTTCTAGTGATCATCTCTAACTGTTTCTGGCCCAATATCCTGACCACAGTATTTATTGTATTGGATAGTAAACATTAAATCTGTGATATATGTTACGGTTTTTAAAAAATGTTTAACTTTTTTCTAAAACAGCTAGATGGCCT
This sequence comes from Clostridium sp. UBA3947, assembly GCA_002385545.1. GTDB lineage: Bacteria > Bacillota > Clostridia > Clostridiales > Clostridiaceae > Clostridium_AU. Next base: position 7,085 of record DGDR01000070.1, on the reverse strand, counting down.
CTAGGCTGGATATCAGATTTTATATGGTGGCTGCCGCTAGGCGTCAACTGTGGTTCTCCGATAACAGCTATCAGACATCAGATATTTCTCCATATTGCTGTGTTTTAGAATCGTGTTGCTGGGTAAAACGTTAAGCTTGTCTCCTTTTATACTTGTCTACCTTCCCTCCATCAACATCTTTTTAAAACACAGCCATATAGGCTTTGGGCGGCATATTGCCGAGAGTTTTTTCTGAAACCAGATATTTTGTTGCAATATATTGAGGCGCCAGCTATCGCTGCCAGATACCTGCTGACAGCCTTTAAAGCCTGATGGAAGCAAAAATAAAAAGTGCTAATAGACTAATTTCCTTTTCATCTATTAGCACTTCTTTATACTTATTATTTTTGATTTGCGAATATGCTCTTTCTCTTGTCCATAGGTACATATTGAGCTTTTGTGCTTACATTTTTGTAAGCTGGGCGAATGATTTTAGGTTCGCTTACTAGCTGCTCAATTCTGTGGGCGCACCAGCCTGGGATTCTGGCTGCGGCAAAGATTGGAGTATAGAGTTCTCTTGGAATACTTAGCATATCATAAACAAAGCCAGAGTAGAAGTCTACATTAGCTGCAATAATCTTGTTTCGCTGTTCTCGGAAAATATCTATAGAAATTTTTTCAATATTTCTATATAAATTATATTCTTCCATTCGTTCTTTTTCTACAGCCAGTTCCTTCGCCTTTTCTCTTAGTAATGAGGCTCTTGGGTCTGATTTTGTGTAAATTGCGTGTCCCATTCCATAGATAAGACCGCTACCATCGAAGGCTTCCTTTCTTAGGATTTTTTCTAGTATGTCCTTTATGGCATTAGTATCATCCCAATTCTTCAGGTTAGCCTTTATAAAGTCCATCATTTGCATAACCTTTATATTGGCTCCACCGTGTTTTGGTCCTTTTAGTGAACCTACTGCCGCTGCTATAGCAGAGTAAGTGTCTGTACCTGTAGAAGTAACTACGTGGGTAGCAAAGGCAGAATTATTACCTCCACCATGCTCTGCATGTAGTACCATGGCTAGATCTAAAAGCTCTGCTTCTTTTGCAGTATATGCATTATCTGGTCTTATCATATATAAGATATTTTCTGCTATGCTTAGATCTGGCTGTGGAGAATGGATATATAAACTATTATAGTCATAGTAATGAGATTTTGCTTGGTATCCATAGGCTACCATGCTAGGAACCCTGGCTGTAAGCTCAATGCTTTGTCTCAAAACATTTTCGACACTGGTATCATCTGGATTTTTGTCATAGGAGTAAGATACAAGGATACTTCTCATTAATTTATTCATAATATCCTTGCTTGGAGCCTTTAAGATCATGTCCTCCACAAAGCCATAAGGCAAGTTTCTAACTTCTGATATAAGTTCCTTGAATTCTTTTAAATCTTGGCTGCTGGGAAGTACTCCAAACAAAAGTAAGAAGCATACCTCTTCAAAGCCAAATCGATGGTCCTTTTGGAAGCCATCTACAATGTCCTTTACATCTATACCCCTATAGAAAAGCTTACCGTCAACAGGAATCTTCTTACCATCCTCAACAACATAGCCAGTAACTTCTCCTATTTTAGTCAGCCCTACTAAAACTCCTGTACCGTTGTTGTTTCTTAGACCCCTTTTAACATCATATATATTGTAGTATTCCTGTTCAATTAAGCTATTATCTTCTGCTAAATTTGCAAGGTTTGATATTTTGTCAAGATAAGCATTAAGATCCAATTTTATCCCCCCAATTTAATTGTCCCCAAAAAAGTGTATAGCACTATTTTATCACAAAGAAGTTCCTTATGGAATTAAAATTTATGCACAATTATGTATAATTAATCATTTCTCTTCCACTCGGTTTTAAAAATTCCATAGAGAAACATATGATATCTAGTTCCATCTCTATAAATATATTCTCTGTATAAGCCCTCCCTAATAAAACCTACCTTTTCATAGAGCTTAATAGCTGGGCGGTTATATTCAATTACATTTAGCTGTAGCTTATAAAAATTCATTTCGTTAAAAGCATAGTCTAGTAAAAGATTTAGGGCCTCCTTACCAAAGCCTTTGTTTCTAAATTCCTTGTCTCCTATACCAATGAACAAATATGCAGTGGCATTTGTCCAAATAATATTATCAAAGCCGCAAATTCCTATGAGCTTATCCCCTTCAGCCAGTCTAATGGCTAATATAAGTTTTTCATTGCTACTATTGTAGTAGTTCAAGGTGTCCTTAACACCTCTTTCGCCTCTTGGAATAGCAGCCTCCACCTCATAGGTTCTCATAAACTCAGGGTCATCAAACCACTGTTCTAGGAGCTTTTCATCTCCTTCTTTTAAGGCTGTTATTTTCACCTTTTTCCCTTGAAGTAACTTTCTCATATATTATCCCTCGACTTTATAAATTTATATTGACATTATATTTCTTTTCAAGCCTAATAGGATTATAAGACTGTTTTGCTTTTTTCAAGCCTTTTACTCCTAAGTCCTCCTGTCTATTAACAGTAGCTACATCCTTAAAATAGTTATTTAAAAACATTCTATTTATAAAGGCATAGACACCTTTATAGTCATTATTTCCCTTTTCAATATGTATTACAGACATATTCTCATTTAATTTTTCCCCTAGGGTGAAAGCTGCAATTTCGTTATTTACCTTTACTGCCATGCCTTCAAGGTTAAGATTGCTTAGGTTATGTATCATATCCTCTATAACCTTAAGCTCATATTGCAATTGAAAGCTAACATTATCCTTGTTTTCTAGCCACTGTCTTGCAAAGAAAATACATTGCTGACCTATATTTTCTTCCTTTATATCTTTAATTTCATAATCATAGTTTTTAACAAAGCTATTATAGTGATTTTTTTTACCATGAAACTTCCTTCCTGAAAGTTCAATGAGCTCTGCTGTACTATAAATATAATCAAAATTATTAACGTCTTCCTCGTATTCTACCTTATCACCAAATAAGTCTTGCAGTTCGGATAAAAACTCTTCTTCTATGTCCCTAAAAAGAAAAGGCATATTGGTGCTTGTTTTTTTATATTCCATTAACTCCTGCACAATATCCTTTAGCTTATGCTTTTCCGCCTTTATTGGTGCCATAAAATACTGGCCCTTATTTTTCTCTTCCTTTCTAATTATAAGAGCATCATGGATTACTGCCAAGCTAGTTTTACACATTTCCCTCCATAAGTATAGCGTAGAAAAAGCATATTCATAGGTTTTATAAGTATATGTTTTAAGAAATTTATTAAAAAGTTCCTTATCCCCCAGCTCTATTGGTTTAAATTCCGTCATTTTATCCTCCCTAATTACTTGTAGAGTATAATTATTATTTCATAATGTTTTTATTTTATCACATCAATAAATAATATCAAGTGAGGTAATTTGTAAAAACTATATAGTAAGGCTAAAATATTGTAGTCCTTTCTTCTCCCTTTTCTAAGGGGGAGCCTCCATCCAAGGGCTTTAATCCAGAGGTTAAAAATACAGACCTCACTAGGGAATTTAGTCCATACTTTCTTCTCACCTCATCTATAGCCTTATCTAGCCTCTGCTTTCTTTCTATATTTCTTTCATCAAAAAATGATACTTGATCTATGTAGACTGAGGATAGATGGGATACTGAAATTCCTAATTGTCTTACAGGACTACCATCCCATATTTCATCAAAAAGAGCACAGGCTTCCTTATTTATGTGATCCGTACAATCGGTTTTATATTTTAGCTTTCTCTGCCTTGCCTTGCCCATAAATAGGTTATTTTTATAGTATACATATACCAGCTGACAAAGATTTTGAGAATGCCTCAGCCTCATTCCAACAGTTTCAGCTAAGGATAGGAGTACCATGTGGGCTGTCTGTCTATCCTCTACATCAAAGGGAATGGTAGTAGAATTCCCTATACTTTTCATTTCTATAGACTTATTGTCTTTAACAGGAGTAGAATCTATGCCATTAGCATAGTTCCATATCATTACACCATAACTTTTAAATTTCTTCTTAAGTATATCTAGATTATAATTTGCTAAATCGCCTATAGTATATATATTCATGGCATTAAGCTTAGGAGCTGTGGCTCTCCCTACCATAAACAGTTCATCTACTGGCAGGGGCCATAGCTTATCTTTTATTTCTATAGGAAATAGAGTATGCAGACGATCTGGCTTTTCAAGCTCAGAGCCCATTTTTGCTAGAAGCTTATTGTTTGATACCCCAATGTTTACTGTGAAGCCTAGCTCTCTTTTTATTCTTTCCTTTAAATTATAGGCCGTCTCCACTGGGTCCTTATAAATATCCTTTACTGTGGTCATATCCATGAAGCATTCATCTATAGAGTATCTTTCTATTAAAGGACTATACTCCCTTAATATATTTACCATAGCATCGCTGCACTGCACATATAAAGGATAATTAGGTGGCACCAAGTGAAGCTGTGGACATTTTTGTCTAGCTGTATATATAGGTTCTCCTGTCTGTATTTTGTATTTCTTAGCTGGAATTGATTTTGCTAGAATTATGCCGTGGCGACTTTCTACGTCTCCGCCTACTGCAGAAGGTATTTCTCTTATATCAAGAGAACTTCCATGCTGAATTGCATCTACAGCGCTCCAGGATAAAAAGGCAGAATTAACATCTATATGAAATATAATCCTATCATCATGAAAATTCACCACAAACTCCTCCTAGATTTTTACTCTTTAAATATGGCTATCTATAGTATATTCCTTATGTTTTAATTATATCCGAACAAATGTTCAGATGCAAAAATTTTTTCTATGAACACTTACTGCTACAAATTACCTGTTGGATATGCAAAAAAGTTTGTTATAATGAACAAGTACCTTGTACCTGCCTTAGATATTTTATATGGTGTACAAGCTTTAATTTGCCTAATGTCATCCTTTGACAACGGAGGAACGCAATTTTGGGGTGAATCCATCAAGGTAAGGTTCTCTTTCCTGAACCCGTCAACTAACTTCGTCGGCATAAAAAAGAGGTGTAAAAATGAAAAAAAATATAAGTAAAATTGTTTCCATCACCATGAGTTCGTTATTTATCCTTTCTTCCACTGTAGCTTTAGGAATGATTGGGTATAAGCCAGAAAATGTTGTACAAGCTCCCCTTAGCTCTGTTGAAGAAGCTATAAAAGAGCAAGAAAATATAGGCTCTGTCAAATCCCAAATTGCTTCAGCAGAAACTAAAGATGAAAGCCTAACAAATTCCACTGCTGCAGAATCATCAATAGAAGAAAACAGCAGCCCCTTTGCCGCTGCGTCAAATACAGACACTGCTGGAGCTGTTGTTGAAGAAGCTCCTAAAACTGCCCTGACTTCAGACTCAGCCAAAAATGCTGCTACTTTTTCTAGAGGTGGTATAAATCCTTACTCATATGGCAAAGACTCTAATAATACTGCATCAGCAGCAAAATCCAACTCAGAACAGAATGTAGCCACCGAGTCTAAAAAGAAAGTGGAGGTTTTAGATTGGTGGAAATCTGCTAGCTCTGTCTTTGCTATAGGGTCAGTAGCCACCGTTAAGGATGTTTACACTGGTAAAACTTTTAAGGTAAAAAGAACCATGGGTACTAACCATTCAGATACTGAAGCTCTTACTTTAGAAGATACAGAAATTATTAAAAGTATATGGGGCGGTTTCAGTTGGGAACGAAGGCCAATACATATATACATTAACGGCAGAGTATTAGCAGCTTCCATGAGTGCTATGCCTCATGCTGGTATTGACTCAGCGCCAGCTTATGCTTACGTTGAAAACAGGTCTCAAGGATACGGTGCTGGTTCCAACCTAGATGTAGTCAAAAACAACGGCATGGATGGCCACTTTGATATACATTTCCTTAATAGCACTCGTCATAAGGATGGACAACCAGATCCTCAGCATCAAGCTGCTATTAAGGTAGCGGCAAGCAAATAGATATTAGAAAGGTAATATCTGGAACACAACTTCTGGCATATGTCTTCAAAGCGCTATATTGCTGTGTTTTAGAAACGTGTTTATGAATGCTATATGGAAATTTATAGAATATTTTTATTGAAATTCAGGTCCTTATCTTCTAGCTTCTAATCACCTGTCTCGCTGTGTTTTAGAAATGTGTTTACGGATACTAAATGCTTGTCCTGATATTTGCATTTAAAAACAGCATGCAAGCTTAACTATAAGCTACATGCTGTTTTTACTTATATAAAAAAATATAGAATTTTGATTTCCAACTTCAAAAGGACGCTAAAACTTTTTAGTGCTCGCCTTTTGCTTCAATTAATTTTCTAAGCTCCATAATTGCTTTCTCATCTAAACCTGTATATCTCTTAATTTTCTCGTTAGACTCTCCATCTTTTATCATATTAGCTGCTGTTAGCTTTAAGCCTTTCTCTATTCCTTTTTCTATTCCTTTCTCTATACCTTTCTCTTCAATCTTAGGATCATAAAAGGTCTTAACCATTTTTGCCACCTCCTCTTCAATTTCACCCTCTATATTGTAAGTCCTCAACAAGTAACTATTTAAATTAACAAGAATAGTAATCATTTCATCATAATCTGTTAATTCTATTTTACCATCTTCATAGGCTTTATCAATAGCCCTTAAGGTTGCTTCTATTGTGGTTTTCAATTCTTTCTCGAGTTTATTCTTATATGTATCTTTAATATCTTTAGATTTTAAATACTCCATTTCTTTTCGTAGTTTAAAGACCTGTAAAGGGTAAAGAAGATACTTATTTTCTTCATATAGCTTATTAAGATCATAGCTCCAATATTTAAGTACAGCTACATTAAATCTTATTATATCCCGCTTAGGTATTACTAGCTCCATGGTTAATTCATCTGCAAGGTTGCTTTCTTCCTCTAGTAAGATTATATATGGCTCTGGGAATTGTAGTCTTACTAAATTTTTATTCCTATAATAATCTATTCTTAGGGCTCTTTCAAAGCTGTACCTAAAAATTCTTATAGCAATATCCTTATCAAAGGCTGTCTGAAACTCAATAGCATATTCAAAAGTTCTATCTTTATCTTTTGCTGTTATGTACATATCTGCTCGCAACAT
>DGDR01000093.1:20768-25210 GCA_002385545.1 Clostridium sp. UBA3947 | reverse complement strand
AGATGTGTATAAGAGACAGGTTCTGCACCGATTGAACAAGCAGCACTCCATACTTTAAGGTTCCTATTCCTAGGCAACAATTCCTCTTTAATTTTAATTGATAGCTCCTCAAAAATCTCAGGATTTCTAAAAAATTCTGTAACATTAATTGTGATAAAATCTAAAAACTTTTGTCTCTGAATGGGATCCTTCTTTAGAAGGGCTACATAATCATCTAAATTAACTACTCCAACTCGAGCCATCAGGCTATTAATTCTTCTGTGTAATTGATTCGATTTATACGCCGATAAATTTATTCTAAATTCCTTTAGTACCCATTGTTCAAATTTAAGAAAGTCCATATCTACCTCCGCTAGTTCATAAGTAATCTAACAATCTCTACAGGGATTTCATTAAGAGGCAATACCTTGTCTACCATTCCCGTTTCATAGGCCGCCCTTGGCATGCCATATATGGTACAAGTACTCTCATGCTCAGATATTGTTATACCTCCATTTTTTTTCACTTCTATAGTTCCATTGGCTCCATCACGTCCCATCCCTGTTAGTACTACACTTAACAATGAAGAACCATATACCTCTGCTGCAGAAATAAACAACTTATCTACCGCCGGTCTTACTCCCCAAATGGTTGGGTCTTTATTTAATTCTATCTTTTTACTTTTATCAATTTGCATATGATAACCGCCAGGAGCAATATATATATTGTTCTTCTTAATCTCTTGGCCTTGAGTAGCTTCACATACATTTAAATCGCTGTTTGAATTTAATCTATCTGCAAATGCTCTTGTAAAGCCAGCGGGCATATGCTGTACTACAAATATTGGTACTCCCAAGTCACCAGGTAATGCAGTAATAAGTGAATACAAGGCTCTAGGCCCACCAGTAGATGCTCCTATTACAACTGCCTCTATCTTTCTTTTAGAAAGACCTGTTCTTTTGTCTTTACTTTTACTAATGGAGCTTTTGTTAGTAGTTTCAAAACATTCGGGGCAATTTGATGACTCACAATAAGCAAGTCGAATTTTGCTTAGTAAATCATCTTTTATTTTATCAATGTCTAGACTAATTTGACCAGATGGTTTAGCAATAAAATCGAAGGCCCCCGCTTCCAGACATTCAATAGTTGATGATGCAGCTGTGGAACTAACACTACTTATAACAATCACTGGAATATTTATATTTTTTCTCTTTAATTCTCTTAATGCTTCTAAGCCATTCATAAGAGGCATTTCCACATCCAAGGTAATCACATCTGGTAGAACCTTGTCCAATTTTTTGAAGAGATCTGCTCCATTTCGTGCTGTATCTATTACTTCCATATTTTCATCAGAATTAATCATATCTGATATAATTCTTCTCATTAATGCTGAATCGTCTACTACTAATACTTTAATGTGTTTCAAAACTATCCCCCCCATCATAATTCTTTTATAGGTAATCCAACTGTCTTAATCTGGACTATTCCAGTCGCACTGTCTAACAACATGGTTCTACCTCTATTGCCGCCTACATCTTCAGCTATAATGGGTATGTTAAACCTTTCCAAAGTCGCCTTCACAGCCTCGCTATTCCTACTTCCAATATCCATTATCATGGCTTTATCTGAAAAGCTAAACATGGAAGCTCCTCCAGCGATTTTTGCTTGTAAATTAGGGAGACTCGCGCCTAATTCCTTTAAACGTTCTATTAAAATTGGTATAGCAGAATCAGCAAACTTAAAAGGATTTGTTACATTTGTAAATTGGGTACTATCAGGCAACATTATATGAGCCAAGCCCGCCACCTTTAATACCGCATCATACAAGGCAATTCCCACACATGAACCCAGTCCCACTGTAATCAATCTATCTGGATTACTCACTACGTTCAAATCCGCAATTCCTACTCTAATCTCTTTTATCTCCATACACTTCACCTTACAGTAATTCTTCCTTCTCGTCCTCCGTTAAAATAGTTGTTATATTGAGAAGTACGACAATTTTATCTTCCATCTTTATTATTCCCTTAATATATCTTTTGGATATACCTGCCACCACTTCCGGCGCTGGTTCAATGTTTTCAATCTTAATGTCCGTAACCTCAGAAACCTCATCTACTATAATACCAATTCTACCTTTATCTTCTTTTGCCACTACTATTTTTGAGTCCTCACTAATGCGAGATGTGTTTAAATTAAATCTCTTGTATAAATTCAAAACCGGCAATATATGTCCTGCGTGATTGATAACACCTTCAATAAAAGCTGGTGAATCAGGAAGTCTAGTCGGCTCCTCGTAATTAATTATTCGCTCAACCTCCTTAATATCTGTTGCGTAATACTCATCGTTTACAGAGAAAATTAATACTTTTATTTCTGATTTCATTTGTTACCCTCCTATAATTTCAACTTATCAACCACTAGGTCACCTTTAGAATCTTGATACGCATGTATACTTCGGCTAGGAGAATCTAAAATCATTTCTCTTCCTCCAACGGATAATTTAGTATTTTGATAGGCAACTGCTATCCAAATATGTCCTTTTTCTCCCACCGCAATTTTGGTAGCCACACCTCTTGGGCTTCCAACATTTTTACATCTTATTTCTTCTCCAGCATACAGCTCGCCACCTCTAACCACACTATTAGGCATTGTAAAAATAATCTTTCTATATGCCGTAATATTAGAAATATATTCCCCTTTACCTGTAAAGATTATATCACCAGAACTCTTAACTGTACTATCCTGACAATAGCTTATGTTCACGTTTACTGGCAAAGCTAAATTATCCTTCAACTCTGCAATCTTTGTTTTTGCCGCCTGTATTAATTCATTTAATACACCGTAATTCTTTATTGCTAAAGGAGCCATCCCTACCAGTCGTTGTCTAATTAAGGTTATAATTCTATCATCAGAATCTATATCATCGCACATGAAATCTTTTATAATATTAAGACAAATCTTGTTCATAAACTTATATTTAGTCTCTAATAAATGTTTAATAATTTCTCCATCCTCTTTACTATAACCAAGAAGATTAAATTTCTTTAATTGAGCAACTGCTTCCATAAGGGAGGTCATATGATTTATAAAGCTTTCTAAATCGTCAATTCTCTTTAGGGCTATTACATCATCTCCGCCTGCCGATATATTAGATCCCAGTATATTACCTTTTATAATTATATCCCCAACAGCAGATACATTTGAATTTTCCACATTTTTCATAATCTCCACTATACCGCCAGACTCAATAGTCATTCCTTCTGTAACAGCACCATAGATCTTAACATCACCAATAAACTTTATATTACCAGTTTTTATATTTACATCTCCTGGTACCTCGTACATCTCTTTAACTGAAATAATATTGCTTTTTACATAGGAACGTCCGTCTATTTCTGAAACTACTGTATTGTCATTTACTATCTTGCAACCATTACCCACTCTTAGGAACTTTTTCCTAAAGTTTTTCTTTTTAATTACCCTTCCATAGATGTCCTTACCGTCCTTACCTTCTGTTCCAGGAATTCTTTCTGCTAAAACATCACCTTTTTTTACACAAGCAATCACTTTTGCGTCTCTATAATCTATATTATCGTAATTACTATCATCATATTTTATACTTTTGTCTTCTATATCAAATTTATATTTAATTACATCCTCTGTGTCATCAACTGCTGGTTCCCCCTTAGCAGCCACAACACCTTCCTCGCCACCATTTTCTAAATAGTTCCTAATCTCATTTTCCTGAATCCCGTATACCACACCAAGTTTTTGTAACTCCGCCTTCACCTCGTCTAAGGTAAACTTTGGTGGCATTACTTCTTCACCAACCTCACGTCGTAATACTAATATATTTGATTCAGGGCTGTCTATTAGCTTATATTTTTTCATAGGAACATATCTAACAAAAATCTTACATTCTAATTTATTTTCTGCCACCTTTACATCTATGAATCTTTGACTTTCAGACTGGTCAAAGGAACAACTTATTTCATCCTTAGCGTAAACCTCTACTTTACCATTCACATTAACCCCATTTACTTTTAAATATACACCTTTGCCAGCTGAGATTATAGCAGGCTTGCCTCCTTCTTCTGGATCCTTAACTATAACAACTCCATTTTTAACAGAGACTTTACCATCCTTCTCATCATTCATATCTACAGAAATTACTACATATTTTTTTAATAAAGTCTTTTTTTCTTCAACAATTGTATATTTTAAACTATCTTGGGATATATTTAATTCAGAGCAGGCCATTTTAATGCACTCATCTAATGAAGCACCTTTATACTGCTTTACACTCATAACACTCCCTCCCTACAATAGCAAAACAATATTCTTATTAAGATAAGTATATCATAAAACTGCTAGAATTCATAAAGAAAGTTACATATTTTTGAATAATTTCTTATGTATTTTTAATTATCGTCACTATTTGCGTTTTCTTTAATAAAAAT
>DGDR01000093.1:0-20577 GCA_002385545.1 Clostridium sp. UBA3947 | reverse complement strand
AATAAAAATCGGCTTACGCCGATTTTAGATGTAAGAAGTTAACTGTCAAATTTTAAAACTTTCTATTAATATCCTCAGCAATCCTTTTGTCATACAAACTTTTTATAGTTCTAATAATTTCATTTTTAGAGGAAGCAAAGGTGAAATTATCAACTGATCTTATTGGTAATACCTTTGGTGATGTACCAGATATAAATAAACCTTGAAGCTTATCCATATTTTTATAGTGGAATTTTTCCTCAGAAAAATCTATACCAGCTTCTTTAATCACTGATATAATTATTTCTCTTGTAATACCAGGTAAAACAAGTTCTACAGGAGATGTTACTACCTTATTATCATATACCATAAAAATATTAGACTTACTTCCTTCTGTTATATGTCCGTTTCTATCAACTAATATAGCCTCGTAAGCTCCTACATTTTTAATAGCTTCATCAACCTTTTCCCTAAAGCTCGAATTTATAACCTTAGCATTGGGATTTTCTCTCTCTCCATGATAAAGTATAGTGTGAACCCCTTGCTCATACATTTCTTCAGTAGGATAGGAGTGTTTTAAAAAATATATGTACCAATTATTCTGTATAGTTCCATAATTAAATACAATTTTTATATTACCATTTTTTCTACCTTCTACATCTATTAGCTTTGTAATATTTTCTTCAACTTCCTTTTTATCAATAATCATATCTTTCCCTATTAAGCTGGTAGAATTAAAGAATCTATCCATATGTTCCTTTAAGAAAAGGGGTACTCCTTCTATTATTCTTATTACCTCATAAACAGATTTTCCACTTTTAATCTCTTCATCCTTAAAGGCTTCTTTATATAGGATTTCACCATTTTTTAAAAAATGTTCACTAAAACATTCACTCATTTTCCACACCTCTACTTCCATTTTAATACCTTAATAGTATCATGTCCCTTTTTAAAATTAATCAAATATGGATTACCAACTAGGTTAAAAAGGGGTAAATCCGATAAGGAATCTGAAAACATATAGGAGTTTTTGAAATCTACTTCAAGATTTTTTTCCTTTAATACCTCCATTAATCTTTTAACTTTTTCTTCGCCCTTACAGTTCTCACCTTCAATGGAGCAAGTATGATACTTATCCTGCATCCTATATTTAGTTCCTATAACCATATCTACTTCAGGAATATTGTAAAATTCCTTAAGATAAAACTCCGGTGATGCAGAAATTAAATATATTAGACATCCTTCATCTTTTAACTTTCTTATCATGTCTATGGCATCTTTATAAAAAAGCTTACTAAGTCGCTTCTCATAAAATTCCTTAACTAATTCCTGCATCTCATCTTCATGTATTCCCTCCACAAATGAAGCAAAGGATTCTTTAGCTTTTTTTAATTCAATTTTATTACTCAGGTATAAAAGTGCTGCAGCAAAAATAGATGGCAGATGTTTCACAAGCTTAGGTTTTTTCCTCAACATAAACTTATAAAACTCTGTCATGCTCTCCTTTCTAGTAATAGTATAATCTATATCAAATATCCCTAACTTAACCACCATTACCTCCGCATATATCTATATTTAAACACAAAAGTATGTAATCAAATAATATTTAGAAGAAAAAAGAGCCCTAAGGCTCTTTTTTTATTCTTCTTCACTAAAAGTACTTTTATAGTAGGCTGTAACTTCTTCAAACTCTTCATCATCAGGAACTACAAGTTCTCCTTCATCACCTTCACCTACTATTTTAAACATGTAAACTGAGCCATCCTCAGGATTTTGAACCAATACATAGTCATTGTCATTATATTGAAATCCATCTACTACTTCACATTGAACTAGGTTACCATTTTCATCTTCTAGGTCAACTAGCATAGCTCCATGTTCATGTCCGCAGTCACAAGCATCATCGCCACAACCGCAATGTTCATGCTCATGATCGTGATGGTGCTCATGTTCTCCACAACCACAGCTGTGTAATTTTTCATTATCCATATTAGCATCGCATCTCACTAAGGCAAGATACGATTTCACCTCCTTTAAGCTTGATGTTTTAATTTTACCCCTAAAAGCAAAATATTAAAAGACTTTTTTAATTATTTTTAAAAATTCTTTTATTTCATATGTAAAAAGCTGCCCCGCGACTTTTAGAGGTTAGAAGTCAGAAGTCAAACATTTATGAATTTTTATAACTTCCTATACAACAAAAAAGTCCAGGGCTTTCGCCCTGAACATTTTTACTCTTGCTTAGCAAGTCTCTTATAATTTTCAAGTCTTTCCATAGCATCTCTTTCAGTCTTTGCAAACAACTCTTCTGCTTCTTCTGGATAAGCCTTTGCAAGGGATGCATATCTTACTTCACCTAAGATAAAGTCTCTAAAGGATGCTGTTGGTTCCTTTGAATCTAATATGAATGGATTCTTTCCTTGCTCTTTAAGAGCTGGGTTATATCTATAAAGTGCCCAGTAACCGCATTCTACAGCTCTCTTTTCTTCTTCTTGGCTCTTACCCATTCCAGCCTTTAATCCATGGTTAATACATGGAGCATAAGCTATTATTAAGGATGGACCATCATAAGCCTCAGCCTCAGCGATAGCCTTAAGGGTCTGATTCTTATCTGCTCCCATAGCTATTTGTGCTACATATACATAGCCATAGCTCATAGCCATCATACCTAAATCCTTCTTCTTAGTTCTCTTACCTGAAGCTGCGAATTTAGCTATAGCTGATGTTGGTGTTGCCTTTGAAGATTGTCCTCCAGTATTGGAGTAAACTTCTGTATCAAATACTAATACATTTACATTTTCTCCACTAGCTAGAACGTGGTCTAAACCGCCGTATCCAATATCATAAGCCCATCCGTCTCCACCGAAGATCCATTGTGATCTCTTTACTAAGAAATCCTTATTTTCAAATATTTCAGCTAGTACAGCATTCTTATCCTTTTCTTCTGCTAATACAGGAATCAAGGCATCTGCTGCAACCATGGATCTTTCACCGTTGTCTTTATTATCATACCAGTTCTGAAGGGCTGCCTTAAGCTCTTCGCTGATATCCATTGTTAAAGCTTGGCTTACTAAATCAGCTAACTTCTCTCTAACCTGCTTTACTCCAAGGTACATACCTAGTCCAAATTCTGCATTATCTTCAAATAGTGAGTTAGCCCAAGCTGGTCCTCTACCCTTTGAGTTAACAGTATATGGTGTTGATGGAGCACTTGCACCCCAGATGGATGTACATCCAGTAGCATTAGCTATCATCATTCTGTCACCAAATAACTGAGTTACCAATTTAGCATATGGAGTTTCTCCACAACCAGCACAAGCTCCGCTGAACTCCAATAATGGCTGCTGGAATTGGCTTCCCTTTAAAGTATCAGCCTTCATTGGGTTCTCCTTTGGTGATAGAGTCATTGCGTATTCCCAATTTGCTATTTCAGCTTCTTGAGTATCAATTGGTGCCATTACTAAAGCCTTCTTAGGTGCTGGGCAGATATCTGCGCAGTTACCACAGCCTGTACAATCCAATGTTGATACTTGAATTTTGTAGTTAAGTCCTTCAAAGGTCTTGCCACCATTTGCCTTCTTTGTCTTGAAGGTAGCTGGTGCTTTTTCTACTTCTTCAGCATTTAAGAGGAATGGTCTTATAGCTGCATGAGGACAAACAAATGAACATTGATTACATTGAATACAATTGTCAATCTGCCATTCAGGAACTTGTACAGCTATTCCTCTCTTTTCGTAAGCTGAAGTACCAGATGGGAAAGTTCCATCTACATGTTCTAGTAAAGCGCTTACTGGAAGCTTGTCACCTTCTTGAGCATTCATTGGCTCTAAAATATTCTTAATGAAGTCAGGAACTTTCTTTTCTTCAACTTCAGAATCAACTGCGTCCTTCCAGCTTTCAGGCACGTCCACTTTAACTAGAGCCTCTACACCTCTATCTATAGCTGTATGGTTCATGTTAACTACCTTTTCACCCTTACGTCCATATGACTCAACTACCGCATCCTTTAAGTATTTAATAGCATCTTCTAATGGAATTATCTTTGCTAGCTTAAAGAAGGCTGCCTGCATTATCATATTAATTCTTCCGCCAAGTCCTATCTCTTGAGCAATCTTAACTGCATTTACAGTGTAGAAGTTAATGTTATGCTCTGCAATATATCTCTTCATCTTAGCAGGTATATGCTTTTCTAGATCTTCCTTATCCCACATAGTGTTTAATAGGAATACTCCATTATCCTTTAAACCTGCAAGAATATCATATTTGTTTACATAGGATTGATTATGGCAAGCTACAAAGTCTGCCTTTGTAATTAAGTAAGGTGCCTTAATTGGGTTCTTACCAAATCTTAAGTGGGAAATTGTTATACCACCAGATTTCTTTGAATCGTATGAGAAGTATGCTTGAGCATACATATTAGTATGGTCACCTATAATCTTGATAGCACTCTTGTTAGCTCCAACAGTACCATCAGAACCTAGGCCCCAGAACTTACATGCTGTAGTACCTTCAGCAGTTATATCAATTTCTTCAGTAATTGGCAATGAAGTAAAGGTTACATCATCTTCGATACCAATTGTGAAGTTATTCTTTGGATTTTCACTCTTTAGGTTATCAAATACTGCTAGGATGCTTCCTGGAGTAACTTCCTTAGAGCCTAATCCATATCTTCCACCAACTATAATTGGTTTATCCACCTTATCATAATATGCATTTCTTACATCCTGATATAGTGGTTCTCCTGCTGAACCAGGTTCTTTTGTTCTATCTAATACAGCAATCTTCTTAACAGTCTTTGGTATGTACTTAAAGAAATGTTCTAATGAGAATGGTCTATAAAGGTGAACTACTAATAATCCAACCTTTTCTCCCTTTTTATTTAAATATTCTACAGTTTCGTGAATTGTATCACAAACTGAGCCCATCGCAATTATAATTCTTTCTGCATCTTCAGCTCCATAGTAGTTGAATAGATGATACTCTCTACCTGTAAGCTTGCTAATTTTCTCCATATAGCTTTCCACTATTTCAGGGATAGCTTGGTAATATTTATTTGCAGCTTCTCTTCCTTGGAAATATATATCAGGATTTTGAGCTGTTCCTCTTATAACTGGATGTTCTGGATTTAAAGCTCTTCTTCTGAAGGCATTAACAGCATCCATATCTAATAATTCTTTGAGCTCATCATATTCTAGCACTTCAATTTTTTGAACTTCATGGGATGTCCTAAAACCATCAAAGAAATTTAAAAATGGTACTCTACCTTTTATAGCAGCTAAGTGAGCGATTGGTGAAAGATCCATAACTTCTTGTACACTGCTAGAAGCTAACATAGCAAAGCCAGTTTGTCTGGTTGCCATAACATCTTGATGGTCACCAAATATGGATAGTGCATTGGCTGCAAGTGCTCTAGCGCTTACATGGAATACACCTGGTAGCAATTCACCAGCTATTTTGTACATATTTGGTATCATTAGTAATAAACCTTGAGAAGCAGTATAGGTTGTTGTTAGCGCTCCTGCCTGGAGAGAACCATGAACGGCACCAGCTGCTCCGGCTTCGGATTGCATTTCCATAACCTTTACTCTTTGCCCAAAAACATTAAGTTTTCCTTTTGAACTCCATTCATCAACAT
This sequence comes from Clostridium sp. UBA3947, assembly GCA_002385545.1. Classification (GTDB taxonomy): domain Bacteria; phylum Bacillota; class Clostridia; order Clostridiales; family Clostridiaceae; genus Clostridium_AU. Next base: position 14,963 of record DGDR01000093.1, on the reverse strand, counting down.
GCTCTGCCATAGGAGATGATGGAGTAATTGGAAAGATTGCAGCAACATCTGTAAAGGCGTATGATATGTACGCTGCGGCGGTATTACCGTCCATTGTTTTCATTTTTCTCATAGTACAAACCTTCTTTCTCGTATATATTAATATATAACTAACCTAACAATTTTAATTATATAACAACTGAGCCATTTTGCAATACTTATCATGGTTTACATAGCTTCAAATGCTTTTCACACAGTCAAATTTAGTTAAATAACTTACGATAGCAAGTTATTTATTATATTGTTTATATTGCTTAGTATCTCTTCCTTATGAATATATTTATCTTCTATAGAAAGAACAAATTCTGAAAGCTTCTCTTTTAGCTTATCTACATCTAGAAGCTCCCTATGAACGTCTGCACCAATGTATCTTGTTTCTCCTTCTTTAGCTATATAAGCATTAAAGCCTTTATCAGTTAACTCCTTTTGAAGGCTTAAAACCACATCTTTGTCTCCATGTACTAAGATAATTTCCTTTGGCTTTTTTCTAAAGGAGTTTATCCATTTTATCAATCCATCCTTATCAGCATGACCTGATAAACCATTTAACTTATATATCTTAGCATTTACAGCCACTTCTTCACCGAAAATTTTTACTTTTTTTGCACCTTCTATTATAGCTCTACCTAAAGTATTTTCTCCTTGATAGCCAACAAAAACCACAGCACATTCCTTTCTCCAAAGATTGTGCTTAAGATGATGCTTAATTCTTCCTGCTTCACACATACCGCTAGAAGATATGATTACAGCTCCAGATTTAACCTTATTAATTTGCGTGGATTCCACAGCAGTTTTTGTAAATATCAATCCCTTGAAGGAAAATGGATCGTCTCCCCTATCCACCAGCTGCTTGGCCTCCTCATCATAAATGTGGGTAAAGTTTTGGAAAACTTTAGTTGCCTCTTGGGCCAAAGGACTATCAACATAAACGGTAATATTTTCTAACATTTTATTTTCTACATAGTTATTTAGAGCATATAGAACTTCTTGGGCCCTTCCCACTGCAAAGCTTGGTATTACTACATTGCCCCCTCTTTTAAAGGTTTCTTTTATAATATCTACTAGCTTTTCTATTTCATTTCTAGCATTTTTATGAATTCTATTTCCATAGGTGCTTTCCATGATAACATAATCGGCAGTTTCTATATAGGTAGGATCCTTTAATATAGGTATATTAATGTTACCCAAATCCCCACTATATACTAGCTTAATTTCTTCTTTATCTCCTTCCTTTATAAATATTTCCACAATGGCTCCACCAAGCATATGACCAGAGTCCTTAAAGCAGATTTTAAAGCCATCAAAAATTTCAATAATTTCGTCATATTCAAAGCTCAAAAAGTTAACTATACATTTTGCAGCATCCTGAGCAGTATAAAGGGGCTCAATAGGTGGTAGACCTTGTCTCATTCGTTTACGGTTTTTCCATTCAATTTCCATTTCAGCTATATGTCCACTATCTCTGAGCATAACATCACTCAAAGCCTTGGTAGCTTTAGTACAATAAACTTGGCCTTGGTATCCCTTTTTATAAAGCAAAGGGATTCTACCACTATGATCAATATGACTGTGAGATAGAATAACATAGTCTATATCCTTAGGCTCAAAGGGAAAGCTTTCATTTTTTCCTTCTTCATCATCACTACCTTGAAAAAGCCCGCAATCAAGCAAAATATTTTTGCCCATAACTGTTAGCTTATGACAAGAACCTGTTACACATTCAGCTGCTCCTATAAATTCGATTTTCATACTACTTCCTCCTTCGTTATTTTTTCATAGAGTCCTTTATCACTTCCACAATTCTATCAACAGCATTCTGTAGTTCACTTTTCTCCATGGCTGCTATAAATTTACTTCTATTGGCATATAATTTATCCAATTCTTCTATAAATCTTTTATCCTTTAACTGTTCTTCCTCCAAAACCAAACTATAGCCTTTTCTTTCAAAGGACCTAGCATTTAAAATCTGATCCCCTCTACTAGACTTTTTAGATAATGGAATAAGTAAATTAGGTTTTTTTAAAGCTAACAATTCAAAAATTACATTAGCCCCTGCTCTAGAAACTACTATATCAGCACAATTCATTAAGTCTGGTAATTCATCGCTGACAAACTCAAATTGCTTGTAATTTTCTAAATCTAGACTATTATCTAAATTATTTCTCCCGCATATATGAATTATTTGATACTTTTCTAGTAATATACCTATATTTTTTCTTACTAAGTCATTTATTACTTTAGAGCCTAAACTTCCTCCAATTACAAGTAAAACTGGTTTATCCTTTATAAAACCGCAAAAGCCTAAGCCCTTAAGTCTACTTCCCTCTAATAGTTCCCTTCTAATAGGTGTACCAGTTAGTACTGCCTTGTTTTTCTTAATATGCTCCATAGTTTCAGGAAAGGTAACACATACTTTCTTACTGTAGGGTAAGGCAATTTTATTTGCTAAACCAGGAGTTATGTCAGACTCATGAGAAACCACTGGTACCTTGTTAAGATAGGCCCCTAAAACCACTGGCACCGCTACAAAGCCCCCCTTAGAAAATACAACATCAGGCTTTTCCTTTTTTATTATTTTCTTTGCTTCAAATATCCCTTTAATTACTCTAAATGGATCGGTAAAATTCTTTAAATCAAAATATCTCCTTAGTTTACCGCTGGATATTGCATGATATTTTATACCTTCCTGAGAAATAATTTTCTTCTCAATTCCATCAGCAGTTCCTATATATTGTACTTCAAACCCTTCTTTTTCTAATGTTGGTATCAAAGCTAGATTAGGAGTTACATGTCCAGCGGACCCCCCACCGGTCATTATTATTTTATATTTTGTCATACTAAGCCTTTGCCTCCTTAAAATTCCGTTCTTAATCAATTAGTAGAAAACCTAATATCCTTTATCACCAGCTGTAAAGTTATGGTTCCATTATATTCATTAATATCGGGATAATAAATTATGTCAGCCCTTATATCTCCCAACACTCCTTCTAAAAACTTTTCATAGCTCACTTCATCATAGACTCTTAGAAAAGTTTCCTTAAAGTAGCCCGTTGAATCAAAGAACAAACCATTAATTTTATTATAGCTTTCCTCTGGACGTATTAGCAATTTAAATACATTTTTTTCTTTGCCTAAAACATATACCCTCTCTATTATGATATCTTTTTCTGCAAATAAAGGACTAGGATTGCCCTTTCCAAAGGGCTCTAAGCTTTTTATGTCATCAACTAATTTAAAGGACACATATTTTAAAGGTAACCGCTGATCTATTCTAATCTTTGGTATCAGTTCCTCCTCAGTCAGCTTACAATTTTCATTAAGTCTCTGTCTTAGTTTATCAATATTCTCAAAGCTTAGAGAAAGTCCAGCGGCCATAGGATGTCCTCCAAACTTGTCTAGCAAATCCTTGCACTTAGATAATTCCTCAAACATATTATATTCATCAATGGATCTAGCAGAACCTTTAGGCATATCCTTTCCCTTAGTCAAAATAATGGTGGGCAAATTATATTTTTCTTTTATTCTTCCTGCCACTATGCCCGCAACACTTTCATGAGTTTCTTCATCATATATAACTAAAACCTTATCCTTATCCATATGGTTGTTCTCAATAATACGTTCAGCTCTCTCTACACCCTGTGAAGTAATATTCTGTCTTTCAATATTTAATTCCTTCAATTTTCTAGCTAGTTCTTTAGCCTTTTCATAATCCTCCGCCAAAAGTAACTTCACTGACAGTTTTGCTGTTTCCAATCTACCAGTAGCATTTATGCATGGTCCTATAATAAAACCTATATGGTAAACAGTTATTGATTTATCCTCTAAAGCACACTCATTAATTAGTGCCTTTAACCCGATATTTTCTGTTTTGTTAAGCATACTCAAGCCATATTTTGCTATAATTCTATTTTCATCAACTAAGTCCACCACATCACATATGGTGGCTATAGCAGCGTATTGAATATATTCTTCACACTCATCCCTATCTATCCCCATTTGCTCGTATAAGCACTGTACAAGCTTAAAGGCTATTCCTCCGCCGCATAGCAATTTAAAGGGATAAGCACAATCCTTCTGTTTGGGATTAATTACTGCATCTGCTGGAGGAACTACATATTTCTTAATTTCTTCCTCCTCAATAAAGGGTACATCATGATGGTCTGTAACAATTACTGTCATTCCAAGCTCTTTAGCTAGCTTAACCTGTTCCATTGCTGCTATACCATTGTCACAGGTAAGAATTACATCACAGCCAAGCTCTTTAATAATTTTTACCCTTTCACTATTCATCCCATAGCCTTCATCTTCTCTATCTGGAATATGATAAAACACGTCCCCACCACATCTATTTATAGCCTTATATAAGATAAAGGTGCTCATAACACCGTCAACATCATAATCACCGTAAATGCAAATCTTCTTCTTATTTTGAATAGCGTCTAATAATATGGACACTGCTTTATTCATATCCTTCATCAAATGAGCTGGATGCAAATCCTTTATAGTACCATAAAGAAACTTCTTAATAGCTATTGGATCCTTTATATCTCTGTGGATTAATAGAGCTGCTATTATAGGATTTACTTCTGCTTTTTTTGCTACATCCTTTATATCAATACTGGTGCCTTTTAGCATCCATCTTTTTTCCATATTTATTCAACTCCTTTGTGTGAGCATAAAATCTGTATTGTTGGATTTGCAAAGACCTTAGCAATAGTTTTCTGTATATCCTCCTGACTAATATTAAAACTATGATAGCTTTCTAACAGGTATGTATAATCATTGAACATTAGTTGATCAACAGTAACTCTTTTACATAGCTCTATGGACCTTTCAAAGGCTAATCCTTCTTTTAATATTAATCTCTTTCTAACCTTTTCTAAGCTGTCATTCTCTATCCAATTGTGACTTTTCAGCTTATTTATACACAACTCAACGGCTTTTATAGCTTCATTTATATTTTTCTTAGAAGTACTTATATTTATTGAAAAAAGCTCTATACCTTTTTCATATTTTATATAACTATAAACCTCATAGGCTAATGCCCTATCTGTTCTTATCTCATCATATAAAATAGAGCTAGTGCCCTCTCCAAATATAGCATTTATATATTTTAGGGCATTTAATTCCTTCCTATTTAAATGGTTTATAGGATATATATATTGAATCTTTGCCCCTTCTATATCTGCTACTGTTACAAAGGTACCATGCATATTTTCTTCATATATCAGCTTTGCCAAGGGCTTAGCCTCTCTTCTCCAAGTACCAAAAAGATTGTTTATCTCATTATAAACATAATCTGCTTCTAAGGAAGTAACTATTGTTATAACACAATTTTCCGGAAAATAATGCTCATAATAAAAGCTTTTTACCTCCTCTAAAGAAATATTCTCAAGACTTTCTTCACTACCAATTATTAATTCCTTAATTCTTCTTTTTTTAAAGGCATTAGCCAAGAGATTGTCCTCACAGCTTTGGCTTAAATCCTCCTTCCAATCTCTAAGCTCTTCCTTTATCACCTTCATCTCCTCTTGAAAACCCTCTCTTGAAAAGGTAGGATTTAATAGTATATCGGTATAAAGCTCAAAAGCATCATCAAAATCCACGCTGTTTACAGACCCATAATATATTACATAGGGATAATTAGTCATAGCATTACTAAAACCAAACAGTCTATCTATATCACTGTTAATCTCTTTTTCTGTTCTTTTTGTAGTACCTTTAAAAACCATATGCTCTACTACATGGGCGGTGCCTAAATGGTAGTCTTCCTCTTCTAAAGCTCCAGCTTTAAAACCAATACAAAATGAAGTTATAGCTCCTTCTCGCTGTTGATAAAATAACCTTATGCCATTATCTAGAATGTAACTTTTCATATCTTCCTCCAAAAAAATAAGGATGTGAAATCAAATTCATCATCCTTATTATATCAAAATTATACTTATAGATTATAAACAATAAACCTTTCAAAGAATAAATATTAAGTATTTTATCTATTATTTAAAAATAAATTATAAAGCATTCCTTCCTTTAACTCTTCGCTCCTTTCATTTAGCCCAATGGCTTCTAATATAGCAAAGGCAAAAGGTAGGGCAGTGGCTGGTCCTCGACTTGTAAGTAGGTTATTATCTAAAACTACTAATTCCTCTTTATAAATGCTGTTGTTTAGGAAGTTTTTCACCGTTGGATAAGAGGTTATGTTATGTCCATTAACAATACCAGCTTCTGCTAATACTGTAGGAGCAGCACAAATAGCTGCAACTAGCTTACCACTCATATAGAAATCCTTAACTAGCTGAACTACTCTTACGTTATTCTTCAAGTTATCGGTTCCTGGACCGCCAGGTAAAATAAGTCCATCATAATTATTTTGATCAATAGTATCTAAATGTAAGTCACTTTTAACTATAATATCATGAGCGCCATTAACATACTCTTCTGATAGAGTACACATATCAACCTGTACATCTGCTCTTCTTAAAACATCAACAACTGTTAGTGCTTCTATTTCCTCAAAACCCTCAGCTAAAAATAACAATAACCTTTTCATACAAATGCACCTCCAAAATCATAATCTTAATGATTCCCAAAAAAAGAACGGGGTATACGCCCCGATTTATTATATTTTGTATATAATTATATTGATAATTGATAACAATTACAATAATTTAGTAACATTCTTCACACTAATTTAACATCTTTAATATAGTCATCCAATACTACCAGCATTAAACTATTACCTCTACCAGCTCTGTTTTGAATTCTTATGTCTTCTACCTTAATTTTCTTTTCATCTTTTTTATGAGATACAAGAATAAGCTCTCGTCCAGTATCTGAATTAACAGCTACTTCTGAATCTGTTTCTCCAGCATTAATTATTCCACCAAAAATCACTTCATCATCTTCCTTTAAGCTTATACCTGTAACTCCAGAGGCTATTCTACCCATGGCGTTAATAGCAGACACTAAAAATCTAATACACATAGCCTTTTTAGTAACAATAATAACGGAACTATTCTCTAGCTTGGAGCTAGCAACTGCCACTAAATCATCATTTGCAGTTTTAAATTTATAGCCTTGAGTACACATGTAGTTACCTTCAAAATCCTCTAGAGGAGTTTTCTTTAACAGCCCTTTTTTGCTAAAGAAATAAATATAGTTTTCTTCTGTATATTTATCAGCTACCATAGCAAACAATACTTTATTATTCTTTGGATTAAATTCTTCTACTAGATTTTTAAGCTCAATACCTTCCTCAACATTTTCAAAGAGATAATAAGGAAACTTATAAACTAAGCCGCTATTAGTAAAGAGCAAAATATCTTCTCCATAGGAAACGGTAAGCTTATAGTCATTTTTATGCCGGTCACTAGTCAATCTTTTAATAAGTCCATCCTTGCTAATACCCAAGGTATATGGCAAGAATTCATAACCATCTACAAACTCTACCATTGTTAATTCATCTATTTCTCCAATTGGGCAAAGCTGAACGCCAAGCACGTTTCTGTCAACTTTGTCCAATTCCGGCTTTCTAACAGTAAAGGTCAGACCTAACTTACTAGTTAATTTTATAAAATTAACCTCCTGTTCTGGATTTTCAACACCAGCATAAATCAATCTTTCATCCTGCTTTAACTTTAAAGCTAATAATTTTGTGTAGCTTGTTACAAATTTATCTAAAGGGGTTCTCTTAATATAGCCCTTATTTGTTATGAACATTATAGTTTTATCTGCTGTAAGCTCTTCAAAGGAGAAAGCTGCTACAATCTTTTCTGTATTTAAGTCTAAGCCTCTAATTAAAGTATCTAGCTTCTCTCCCTTTTCTCTCCACTTATATTCAGGAATGTCCATTCCCTTCATCTGATACATATTACCTAAGTCAGTAAAGAATAACACTGTATCTCTCGTATTAGATGGGAATAGAAACTTATTATAATCTCCCTCTCTATACTCTATTTCTGACTCATCGGCATTGGATCTATTATAAGACTTTTGAGGTACTCTCTTAATAAAGCCTTCATTGGACATTGTTACCATAGTATCTTCCACAACTATTAGTTCTTCAACATCAATTTTAGCTTCACTTTCATCATGGATTATTTCTGTCCTTCTGTCATCACCATACTTATCCATGATTTCTATAAGTTCATCCTTTATTACCTGCAGTAAAACCTGCTCATTACCCAGTATTTTTCTTAATCCTTTAATACGCTTTTCTAGTTCCTTATATTCTTTTTGGAAAACGGTAATTTCTAAGCCTGTCAATCTATACAACATTAATTCCAAAATGGCTTCTGCCTGAAGCTCAGAAAAGCCAAACTTTGCCACTAAATTCTCCTGAGCATCCTTTTTTGATTTTGAAGCTCTTATAGTTGCAATTACCTGATCCATGATATCGATAGCCTTTATAAACCCCTCTACTATATGGAATCTTTTTAAGGCTATATCTAATTCTGTCTGAGTTCTTCTAGTTATAACTTCTTTTTGATGTTGTAAATAATGATATAAAATATCCTTAAGTCCCAAGGTTTCTGGTTTCCCATTTGCCAAGGCTACCATATTAAAGCTTAAATTACTTTGGAGATCTGTCTTTTTATAGAGGTACTTTAAAACCTTATCTGCTGTTTCATAATCTGTAGATTTTCTAAATTCTATAACAGCTCTAATACCATTTCTATCGGACTCATCTCTAATATCTATAATAGGATCTAACACCTTAGCATGTTTTTTATCTCCAGTCATTTCAGAAATAGTCTGAAGTAGTTTTGCCTTATTCTTTCTATAAGGGAATTCTGTTATCACAATACCTAATTTACCAGTTTCCAGCTTTTCAATAGAAGCCTTTGCCCTTAAGGTTACTTTACCTGTTCCTGTTTCATAAGCAGAAAGTAGAGATTCTGCTCCTATTAATACCCCTCCAGTAGGTAAGTCTGGTCCTTTTATGTATGTCATCAATTCCTTTGTTGTAATGCTTGGGTTATCAATATAGGCTAACAGACCTTGAATAACCTCTCTTAAATTATGAGGCGGTATATTAGTAGCAAGTCCTACAGCAATACCAAAGGAACCATTAACCAATATATTAGGATATCTGCTTGGTAGCACCTTGGGTTCCATATCGCTTTCCGAATAGTTAGGTATCATATCCACTACGTTTTTGTCTATATCCCGTATCATTTCTAAAGCGATAGGGGTTAATCTAGCCTCTGTATAACGCATAGCTGCGGCGCTATCCCCATCTATGGACCCCCAGTTACCATGTCCATCTATCAAAGGCTTTCTTGTTGTGAAATCCTGGGCCAATATAACCATAGCATCATAAACAGAAGCATCTCCATGAGGATGAAATTTACCTAAAATATCTCCTACTATTCTAGCAGACTTATAATAAGGCTTATCAGGAGTAGCTCTCAACATATAAGAACCGTATAGAATTCGTCTATGAACTGGTTTCAATCCATCTCTTACATCTGGAAGGGCTCTATCCTTTGCCACCTCTACTGCATAAGGTAAGTAGTTATCTGGCATGGCTTCTTCTAAGGGAACCTGTATAATGTTACGATCCTTAGGAATTGCACTGCTCTTTTTTACCATGCTATCATCTCCATTCTGTTAAAATTCAGCATATTTATACATATAGTTTTTTCTTGGTTCTACTACATCACCCATTAGCAAGGATACCATTTTTTCTGCCTTTGCCGCATCCTCTATAGTTACTTGCTGTAAGGTTCTTGTTTCTGGATTTAAAGTTGTTTCCCACAGCTGATCTGGATTCATTTCACCTAATCCTTTATATCGCTGTATTAAAGCCCCTTTTCCAACTTCTTTCTTAACAGCTTCAAGCTCATCATCGCTATAAGCATATTTAACGATTTCTCCCTTTTTACCTTGCTTATACACTTTATATAGGGGTGGTAAAGCAATATACAAGTGTCCATTATTAATTAAAGGTCTCATATATCTATAAATATAGGTCATCCAAAGAGTTCTAATATGATATCCGTCCACATCTGCATCACTCATAATAATTATCTTATTATATCTTAAATCCTTTTCGTTATAATTATCCAATATGCCTGTACCTATAGCAGTATTGAATATTTTAAGCTCCTCACTAGATAATACATTTTCTAGCTTTTGCTTTTCTGTATTCATAATTTTACCCTTAGATGGCATAATAGTCTGAAATCTTCTATCTCTAGCCTGCTTTGCACTGCCGCCAGCAGAATCTCCCTCTACTATAATGAACTCTGCAAGCTCAGGATCCCTTGTGGTACATACTGCCACCTTACCTGCTAAAGGTGCTGCTCCTTTACCTATCTTTTTCTTTTCCGCCTCATTAATCTTTTTTATTTTTTCCCTTCTTTGTGCTGCTTGAACAGCATTAGAAATTATCTGACTGGCTAAATCCTTGTTATCTTCTATCCATTCAGAGAATTTTGTGTAGCATAAATCATTCATCATAGTATATGCTTCATTATTACCCAATTTAGTTTTAGTCTGTCCTTCAAAGATAGGATTAGAAAGCTTAATCCTAACTATAGCTGTCATACCTTCCCTTAAATCGTCTCCTTCAAATTCCTTGTCCTTATCCTTTACAAGATTTAGCTTCTTGGCCCATTCCTTAAAGGCGCGAGTCATTCCTGTCTTAAAGCCTGTTTCATGGGTACCAGATTCTGTAGTAGGTATGTTATTAACATAGCTAGCTATATATTCGGTAGATGAATCGGTAAACTGCACACAAACCTCTGCATACATTGACAAGCCATTTATTTCTTTTTCCCCTTCAAATAAAATAGGCTCATGATGAAGAACTGTTTTGCTTTCATTCAAATAATCTATAAAATCCAGTAGTCCTCTTTCAGAATGATACTGCTTAACTACTGGTTCCTCATGTCTATTATCAATAAATATAAGGGTTATGCCCTTATTTTGGAAGGATAGTTCTTGTAACCTCTCATCAATAACCTCAGCTTTAAATTCTGTGACAGAAAAAACATCCTTATCGGGCATAAAAGTTATTTTTGTGCCGGTTTCTGTTGTTTCGCCCACCACTTCTAATTTAGTAACGGGAGTTCCTGGCATAACCTTCTTCACAGAACTATCATAGGCATATTCAAATCTTTGCCTGTATATCTTACCGTTTTGATATACTTCTACCTCTAACCACTTGGATAAGGCATTAACTACAGAAGCTCCTACTCCATGTAAACCTCCTGAGGTCTTATAATTTTTATTATCAAACTTACCACCAGTATGAAGCTCGGTAAACACCATTTCTACTCCAGATTTTTTCTTTATGGGATGAATACCAGTAGGGATACCTCTACCATTGTCTATAATAGTTACACTTTTATCCTTATTTAATATAACTGTTGCCTTATCTCCAAAGCCATTGGAAATTTCATCAATAGCATTGTCCAGTATTTCCCACACGCAATGATGTAATCCCTTACTTCCAGTGGAGCCTATGTACATACCAGGCCTTACTCTAACGGGCTCTAACTTTTCTAAAGATGTAAGGTCTGTCACATCATAACTGCTTTTATCCATCTTTTCATTACTCATGAATGTGTCCTCCCCCAACTAAATTATCATACAATCATTCTTAGTTTATCAATAAATTCTTGTACACTATGTTCATTTAGTAATAAATTATATTTATTCTTTTTCTTAAATAGTCTATACAAATGAATAAATACCGAATATAGAGGTTTGAGTTTATTCTGCTATTAAAATACTTTTTATATACTATAAACTATCCTCCAGTATAAATATACCTTTATTCTCTCTTGTAGCCAAATGTATGTTTGGGCTTTCTAGTGTTAATCATTACAAAAATTCATTGTGTTGTCAATATGTATTAAAATTGCTGTGTAAAAAATAACACACAGGTTATATTTTATCACGTACTATAAAACAAAACAAATAAAAAGCTGCTCCCCAGCTTTTAGAAGTCAAAGGTCAGAAAATAAGTATAATTTTGCAAATTATATAATTTATAATTTCCTATACAATAAAAAAGCGCTGCTGCGCTTTTTTAAGTGAAAGGTTTGAAATCAGAATTTTAGTATAGTTTTATACAGAAAAACTTGTATGAAATCCATGATAAGAGTCACAGTAAGCAAACTTACCTACCCTCTTAGGGATTATCCACTAAAAAACCATAGGCTAAGCGAATTAAGTATCTCAACGCCTTGTCACCTACATCACTATAAATGGACAGCTCGCGAATAGCCTCCCTAGATAGGGCTATGGCCCTTTCCTCTTTTATTTTGTAATCATCATCTACATAAGCCTCTTCCACAAATTTCACTGTTGAAGCTACTGCTTTCAATATACTTCTTACATTTTCTCTCGTAGCCTCATTTCTATCTAACTCCCTAAGGATGGTGTAGGTTATACCATAATAATCATCTTCTTTTAGTATCCCCTTATCATTTAATAAATAAACAAAGTAAGCGATGGCTAGCACCATAAGTACCAATAATACATACTGAATTATTAGTGCTGTCATTTTATACCTTCTCATTATATTGCTATATTATTATTATATGCAATTTAGATAAAATGCTACGTATTAATTCCTTTTATTTGCAGAAGCACCTTTGCTTTTCATAAGTTTCTCCATACCTTTTGTTGCTTCTATGGTTCCATCCTTCTTAATCCAAAGAGCCTCTACCCCATCTAGACTTTCAACTAATTTCCTGCCCTCTTCATAGGGGGTTAAAAATATCGTTGTGGATAAAAAGTCTCCTAACCCTGAATCATCTGTTACAATAGCTACAGCCCTAAAATAGTCTCCAGGCATTAAGGTTACAGGGTCAATGAGATGATGGTATGCCTTACCATCTACCACATAATATCTTTGATAATCTCCACTAGTTACAACAGACTTATCATTTACAAAAAGAGTATCAAGAGAGGAGCTTCCATCAGATACTATAAATTCATCAGGATTTTGAACTGCAATTCCCCAAAAATCTCTCTTTCCATCTAAGGGCTTTCCAAAAGTTCTAACATTACCACCAGCATTTATGATCCCTGAGGTAAATCCCTCTTTAACTATCATTTGAGTAACTAATTCAGTGGCATAACCTTTAGCCACAGATCCTACATCTAAGCTCATTTTTTCATCCTCAAGATAAACAGTACTATTTTCAACATCTACAATTACCTTACTAATATCGGTATGCTTTGCAGCTTCCTGTAGGGCTTCCATAGGAGGAAGTTTAGCTATTTCTGGATTATCCTTACCATCTGTTCTGTAATCATGCCATATTTTTAAAACTGCTCCCATAGCAACATTAGTTTTACCCCCAGTAGCTTCATACCACTTTTTTGCAAACAATATAAGATCAATTATCTCCTTATCAACCTTTACTGGTTTAACACCTGCATTATCATTAATAGTCTTTATATTGTTAATTCCCTCATAATTGTTATAAATATCATACAATTTATTAAGTCTAACAAATTCTGCTTCTATTTTATCTACATAGGCATCAAATTCATCCTTGCTTTTCGTATAGCCCATAACTGTTACAACAGTATCAAAGGTGTCAAAAAAAGAATCTGTGTATTTTTCATATTGATCTTGTGCTTTGCAGCCAGTGAGTACACCTATAACTAAAAATATTGCCACAAACAAAGCTGTTATTTTTTTATTAAACATTTTGCTACCTCCTGGGTACTATTTATAGAAATTCATAATGATTATGTTATCAAAATATATGATTTATAACAAGATAATAAATAAATTTATGTGTAATTTGCTTAAATCTGCTCAATAGGCTATCATTAGAAAAAGGCTGTTGCTCACACTTTATGCAACAGCCCTTCTTTCTTAATTTGAATTATATTTTATACTATTTTGCCTTATTGCTTGCTTCTTCAATAGTCTTTAGGTATGTGTCAATGCTAATTGTTACAGAAGCCTTTAAGTCAGCATCTTCTGAAGCGTTAACAGCCTTAATTTCTGCTACTGTCTTACCCTTCATCCAATCAGTAAGTGCAGCTGCTTGTTCAAACCATTCCTTACCAATCTTAGAATTCTTCTTCATGCCATAATCGTTGCCTAATTCAACTTTAGTTTTGAACTCGCCATTCTTGTCTGTAGTAATTTTTCCATCTTTATCAAACTGAATCTTAGTTTGAGCTGTATCTAATATAGCTCCAGCTACCTTACTGTCTTTATCAAATGCACTAACCATCATAACTGTATCAACTTGTGCTACAGCTCCATTTTCGCCTTCTGCACCCTTTGACTTAGCGATAGAGATATCATGTCCAAGTCCAAGCTTCTCTGCACCATTAACAGCAACAGCTTTATTATATGCTTCTTCAACTACTTTTATATAGTCTTCAACACTTACTGTAACAGAAGCTTTTATATCTGCATCTTCAGGATTTATAGCTTTAATCTCTTCTACTGTCTTACCCTTCATCCAGTTTTCAAGAGCAGCAATTTGCTCATACCATTCCTTGCCTATAGAAGATGCCTTCTTCATACCATATTCATCACCAAGTTCAACCTTAGTCTTATATTCAGCATTGACATCAGATGTAAGCTTCATATCCTTATCGAATTGAACCTTAGTTTGAGCAGTATCAATTGTTATTTTAACAACCTTATTATCCTTATCAAAGCCTACAGCAGCCATAACTGTATCAACTTGTCCAGTTGCTACGCCGTCTGTTAAATCCTTTGATTTAGCTATTGAAGTAACATGTCCCAAACCAACCTTAGCAATGGTTCCAGAGGTATTTGAATTTCCTCCCTTGTTTGAATCATTATTGTCGTTAGCTTTTGATCCGCAGCCAGTTAGTAATGCAACACTCAATACTGGTGCTAAAATAATTGATAGTACTTTTTTCATGTTTCACCCTCCATTTTGTTCAAAATGTTTTTTAAGTTTTTTATA
>DGDR01000141.1 GCA_002385545.1 Clostridium sp. UBA3947 | reverse complement strand
ATTTGCCGAATTCAAGATAAATATTCACATATAGTATAATAATTGTTAATCACAGTTATAAAATTAGTACTTTAGAATTTTTAATAAAAGCTCTAATTTCTAATGAATCAAGGTAAGGTTGTCCTATAAGACAATGAGACTGCTTTTTATCCGAATTTGTATGAAAATCTGAACCTCCAGTATAAAAGGAAAATTTACTTAAGGCTAACCTAACAAAATATTTAGTATCCTCATAACCATTCCAGCAATACTTAGCCTCTATTCCATCAAAGGGATATTTGATTAATTCCAAAAGCAACTTCTTCTGTATTCGAACTGGATGAGCAAACACAACAGATGCATCAAAGGCTCTTAGTAAATTTATGCCTTCTAGAATACTTAGATGACCTTTTTGCTTTTCAGTATAAATAATATTACTTAGTAATTTCCTTGCATCTTTATATCTATGATTACGTAGAAATTCAAGAACATGTCTAAAAATATTGCTATTATAGCTTGCAGATCTGAAATAGCCTAAAATATGGACACTAGCGCCCTTATATCTGGTAGATAGCTCTACACCTGGAATTACCGTAACATTATAAAGAGAAGCAGCCTTAGCAGCTTCATTAATGCCATCCACAGTGTTGTGATCTGTAATAGCAATAGTGTCTATACTTCGACTTTTAGCAAAATATACTACTTGAGTTGGACTCAGGTCACCATCAGAAGCTGTAGAATGTATATGGAAATCACCTCGGTTAAACATATTATCACTTAACTCCCTTTTTTTCTTAGAGAATTTGACTTGTCTCTTACTTCCATACATTATAAAGATCGGGCCTTATATATTGTACATAATTTAAGAATTTATCCTTATATCCTAATTGCTCAAGACACTTTAATAATAATCTAGGATATATAGTTTTCTTTTTTAAAGCTTTTGCCGTATCTATTACTCGTAATTTTCCTTCTGTTGTAACGAATATATGAAACAAAGCAGAATCCAACCTTTTAAATTTAACCTTCTTCATAGCTTCATAAAGGCCTATTATCTTTTCAGATATTGACATAGTTAGTTCATTACGTGACAAATATCTGTCTAGCTCAATACCATTTATACATTCTCGAATAATATAATTAGGACCCGCTGAATAAAGCTGTGGGAAATGCTCATCCCCTAGAGCCATGAAAAAGGCTTTCGTTTCATCATAGCAAGCAGAATGCTTCTTAAATATCTTTATGCATCTCTCACTGTCAATTCTATAAACCCTTCCTTGACTTCCTTTACCTAATAATTCAAGTTTACTTATTTCTAATCCTGTAATGTTTATTATAATCACCTTTTTTATTGGTTATGTTATAGTATATGGAACATAGGCTTATTAGGTATTAAGAAATTTTAGACATAAACAGACATATATCGGTATGCCCCTGGGGCATTTTCTATACCAGATATCTTCTCTTCTTCCTAACTTCCTTAATGGTTATTATCAAAATAAAATCAAAATAAAATCAAAGTAATAATCAACCCAATAAAAATGCAATTTATAAATACCGTCATGATAAGAAATCTATTAATAATTATCATCTACTGTAGATAGTCTGATAATATTAGGTAAGCTTTTTCTAGAGTAGTGATTTGAAAGATAAAAGCTCGGCTAAAAATTATATAACCGAGCTCAAAATAGGTTTATGCAGTTTCGATGTATAGTGTCATATTCCGACAGCTACCGCGTGCCCCTGGGGTGGTTTCTTAAACTTTCTGCTATGTCGCTTAAAGCCCTTACCACTTGCCCCATTCTATCCTCTCCTTTAATGGAGTTGTTTCTAACAAAAATGTCTTTAATTTCTCCCCAGCGAGCTTGTTCTTCGATGCTTATGCATCCAACTATCTCCTTCCACTTAAGCATATTTGCTTCTGCTCCAGTGGTTAGAGTTTGACAGTCATTTTCATAGCTTGAAAGAATTACTTCAAACAGTTCATCATCATTCATAATAGGAACAACCTTCTCTGCGATTTTATTCATGTTTCGATATGAACCTTGAAGCTTAAATGGTGGTTCCTTTCTGTACTCATCGGCCTGAGCGGCAGATTTGATATACTCCATGTTAACCTTTAATACTATATCCCTTACCTTAAAGAGCTTCTTAATTACACTAACATATTCATTAAGCTCCTCTCCAGAATAAGTGCCTTCAAAGGTAACACTTTCTCTATCTGCTCCTTTAGCTAGCTCTACCATAGCATATATATCTTCCTGACTTCTAGAAGAAAGTTTGTTAAGTATAGGATTGGAGGTTATACAATTTTCTATATAGCTTAGCTTAAAGGCTTCTTCATTTTCTCTAAGCATATCTCCGAGATTGTACACATCTGCACGGTTGGCAAGCATGTCTGGAATTTTAAATATTTCTCCACTTTCAGTGTAAGGATTTCCAGCCATTACTACAGCTACCTTCTTCCCTCTTAAGTCATAGCTTTGGCCAACTCCATTGTATACTCCTTCAATCTTTCTCTGTCCATCGCATAGGGAGATAAACTTCTGTAAAAATTCTGGATTACAATGTTGAATATCGTCTATATATATCATTACATTGTTACCCATCTTCAAGGCAAAGTTTAGCTTCCTTAATTCGTCCCTTGCTGCTGAATTATTAGCTTTTTCAGGATCTAAGGAAGTAACCTGATTGCTTAAGGCTGGTCCGTTAATTTTAACAAAAATCAAACCAAGCCTGTTAGCTACATATTCCATCAATGTAGTTTTTCCGTAACCTGGTGGAGAAACTAATAATAACATTCCCATTAGGTCTGTTCTCTTGTTGTCTCCAACTACACCAATCTGTTTAGCTAGATTGTCTCCTATTAATGGTAGGTATACCTTATCTATTAGATTATTTCTTACGAAGGATGTCAATACCTTTGGTTTAAACTCATCTAAAGGATGTTGTTCTTTAAATTTCTGTATAAGATCCTTCTTAATTTCCTGGAAGCTTAGATAATCCTTAGTAATAACCTGATCAAAGTGTTGTAACTTTTGCATAAACTGAGTATAAGCTAATGTATACTTTCCACCTTTAATTACACCGTGGGTACCAACCATCCCATTTATAGTTACCTTAGTTGCAATATTAACTACTCTGCCTAAGGATGAGTTGTTCTCAATTAAGATAACAATTACCTCATTTAGTACTGCTGCTAGCTCTTCTTCCTCCAAAAAATCAAAGGCATTGTTAGGAAGAGACCATCTATAGGCGTTAACCCATTCCTTTATTAGATAGAAGGTTCCTTCAATATCTTTTATGCTATTTTTTAGTGAGTTAGTAAATTCATCAAAGGCGTTATTTTCATGTAAGTAGCTAATAAATCCTTTATATATTTTTTCTGCTTCACTACTTACTACGAAGCTTTCTCCTTTCATCAATTCCTTGCATAAATATTCTGCAGCCTCAGGAATATACTTATTATCAAAGAAGGTTAATTTCTCATAAGCAGAGTTCAATTTTTCAATAATAAATGGAATATAGTTATCTAAGTTTGGTGCTGCCTTTAAGAATAACTGCACCTTTGCTAATTCTTTCAGTCGCATTGTTATCAGTTTTTTACTGTTAGCATCTGCTAAGTGGTTCCAGTACAGTCGAGCAAGCGCTCTAACTTCATTATTATATATTAATAAATCTATATTATAATGTAGCTCTAGCAGTTCTTTTAGTATCTTGGCACCGTCAATATCATGTACTCCTTTAGTGTAGCCTTCCTGATATCTTGGCTCCATAAACTTTTGAACCACTTCAATCAACTGGGTTTCTGTCTTTCCATATAAGGAATCAAGGCTCTCTACTTCCTTTTTCCTAGCGCCTTCAAAAATTAAATACGCAAGATATTCTCCCCTATAAACATGGTTATTTTCTGATACAATGCTCTGATCAAATACATGCTTATATTTCTCTATTTCCTCATGAACTACCTTATCCCAGAAATCCGTTCCGGTAATATGGTAATACAAATCATTATCTTTTGTGACTATAGAAAGGTCTATTGCTTTTGTATTTACTGAGAAGTGATGTTTACCTAGTTTTATTACGTTGTCACCTTTTACATATAGCTCCTGTCTATCCTTAAGCTGACGGATTGCATTCTCTTTTAAGGTTTTAAGATTTGAAGTAATTTCATCAGCCTTAACTGTATCTCCTAACTCTCTTAACTGGGAGATTATATCTCTAACCTTCTCCGCCATAATATCGGTGGCAAGATATCCATTAATCTCTTCTATAGACTCAAAGGACTGTAATCTATTAGCGATACCCTTAATAATACGTTCAGAGGAATTAAACAAGGCTAGTATTTTTTTGTTCAGCTTATCAGCAATGGACTGTTTCTTGCTAGCAAAGGTATTATACAGCTCTTCCCTTTTTTCATTAAGCTTCTCAATGTATTCATCAAACTCAGAGAACTTACCTTCCAATTCCTGAATTTGAACCATCACCTTATTTAGATATAGGTCACATTTCTCAACGGTATCAGAAACATCTAAATAATTAACCACTGCTTGGGAAAGAAGCTTCATTTGAGAATTAAACTGAGTAGCCATTTCTTGTTTACAAAATTCCTCTACCCTAGTCTTAACCCTTGCCTTTGCATTATTTAATAGTGAAAATAAAGAAGAAATTTTCTCTATAATCTCAGTTGTTATTGTAGGATCTTCAATTTTAAAGTTACTTACTATATCTATAAGGAGCTCTAATTCCTTTGAGTTTTCATCCATTCTTCCAGTAAGCTCTTTACCTTCCATGGACTTTGTTACCTTTTCAATTTCCAGTTGCAGCTCCTGTACTTTATCAGCATATATCTTAAGGCCTTCAGGTTGAATTAAAAATTGAACACATTTATTTGAGAATTCATCATTCTTTTCCTTAACCTTGGAATCTAAGGAATCTACCTTCTCAATATCTGTATACCTTAAATCTCTCAAGGATACTATCTTACCTCGTAGATTTCGAATTTGTGCCAATTCCTTAACATAGTCGTCCACACTGTAAAAGGTACCGTAGTCCAGCCTTTTTAGCAGCTCCTCAGCTTCAAATTCTACTTCTTCTATTTGCTTTTTAGTAGAATTCTTAATTCTTACTATTTTTTCAAATTCTCCGATGGCATAAGACGCAGTGTTCTTAATTTGTAATAGAGTCTCTTTTAAATTAAAGGCTTCTTCCTTATCTAACCAGAAGTAGGTGTCAATTATATCTTCTGTCTCTTTTACAATATCAATATAAATACTCTGATAGCCATCCCCTTGTTGAATAAGCTTACATACAATTTTACAATCGGCCATGCACTCAACAATCTCTTTATTACCGATATTGTAAAGTACAGAATCCTTCTGTCCTTGGATTACATAATTTTTCCCTACATATGGTGTTTGCCATATTTGTAGCATATGGTTCTTTCTAGGTTCATCTTCATGCTTAAATACTAGCATTTCACCATTGTTAAAGTGTGAGTACCCACTGCAAACAATAGGTGTGTCTATGCATTGCTCAATAATATTGTAGGAATATATTAGATATATGCCACTTTCAATATTGTAGAAAATATATTGATAGTCTTCCCCAGTAAAGGAGCTAATCCTTTGATCAAATATAGAATGTTCATCAACAGGCACATCAAAAACCTTATATTCCCCGTTTTGAAGATAAAAACCCTTTGGAAAAATTAAACCATGGCCCCCTGGCAAAAGCATACAATTGTCTTTAATCGCATCAATTCTTACCACGTTTTTTAGCTTGTTGTTGAATATAAAATATCTATAAGCTTCCTCCTTGTAGGGTCTGATTTTAAGTATTACTATTTCCCCTAAGTCTGCATAGTAAATCTCTGCATCATCAAGATTCTGGTCCTTGTCTTCTACAGGTTCAGAATATATACCTTTACCAGTATCCGTATTATCTTCTATTTTGATTGTTAAGTCACCATCAATAGTCTCTACAAAGACCTTATCTAAAATTGAAACGTGGGGATGAATGCCACTGCGCTGATCATCCCTTGTTGCTTTTACATAATCAAAATCGTTTCTGCTAGTGAACTTAACTTCATGTTCGCTTCTAGAATCAATATATTCTAGTTTGTCACCTTTAATTAACCATTTAAAGGCCTTAATAGCAGTGGCATCCGTTCCTGTTTGAAATATCATATAAAGATAAGGTTCTACTATAGTAAATTTAGCGAAAAAGGTATTTTTGTAGTATCTATACAAGTCATCAAAGTCTTTTAAAAATTGTGCATCACTAATTAAGGTTAAAGGCTCCTTCTGAAAGCTATGGTTTTTATATCGATATACTGAGAAAACATCACTAAGCTCTACCTTTGATTTTAGCCCCATTGTCACATTATAGCCAAATATAAAACAATCCTCTATAGGAGCCATATCCCTAGGTATGCAGTTATTCTCTGTTATAATTCTCTCACTGCTAATAAGGCTTGTATCAATTGAACCAAATACATCTTTTCTAATAGAATTTAGCCTTTCAACCTTTTCTTTTAATTCTTCGCCTTGTTTTATAAGACGATTTTTTATAACCTCATAGGCGCTACTTTCCATATCCTTATTATCATTTTTATCCATTTCTTTATTCTCTATAGCCGACACCTTTATCTACCTCATTTACTTGTAGTTTTCAATCATACTTGCTGGTAAATTTCCAACTCCTGCTTTATTAATACTATCTAATAAATTACTTAGCATAGTTTTATCACTGCCTTTTGCTTCCTTCATCATCCTGTGAACAGCACCAGCTATGGATAGATTTTTTAAATCCTCAGAAGTTAAATTAAATCTACCAACTAGCTCCTTTAACTGTTTTTCAAAATCTTCTGGATTACCAGTAATAAATGTTTCTTTTATATCTGTTAAAACTTCGCTGTTGCTTACTAAGCGATCATAGGATTTACCTTGTGTGATGGAACCAATAATCTTGTCAAAGAACATAGTTTCTCCACCAACAATATCAATCTTAGCGGATTTAAGCGCTTCTGTAATAACGGCTGCTTGAGCACTGGCAATATCCTTCTGAATATTGATAGTAGCAAGCTCGATTTCCTTTTCTTTTTCAAGCTTAAGCTTGAATTCTTCATGGCTTCTTCCAACCTCATCTAGAGCCTTCATGCTATTAGCCTTTTCTTTAATACCTTCAGCTTCAGCCAAGTATTTCTTCTTTAATACCTCAGCTTCTACGATACCTTCTTTTTCTTTAACCTCAATCATAGCAGCCTGTCCCTTAGCTTCAGCTAAAGCTTTAGCTTCTATAACCTTAGATTCTGCTATACCAGCAGTAGATTCCTCAAGAATCTTAGCATCAACAATAGCCTTGATAGCCTCTGCTTCCTTTTGTGAATACTTTAGTTTAGCATCTGCGTCAATAATCATCTTTTCAGCTAAGCGCTCAGCGGCTTCCTTAGCAGCTTCAGCAGTCTTAACTTTGATAACTCTCTCTTTTTCAGCTTCTTCCTCTGCCTTTTTAAGAGCAACGATCTTAGAACGTTCAGCCTCTGCAATAGCACGAGTATCCTTTATTCTTTCCTCTTCTACAACAGTATCCTTTTCAACTGTTACTCTTTCTCTTATTACTGCCTGGATATTTTTCTTTTCAAGTTCTACTGCCTTTTCCTTATCAATAACTGCAAGCTCTACTAATTTTTCTTTTTCTGTTCTCTCAAGCATTCTCTTTCTGTCAACTCTTTCAGATTCAACAGCTTCAGTACTTTCCTTAGCCTTTAATGCAACAATAACTTGTCTTTCTTTATTTTGCTCAGCTACTGCTATTTCTTCGTCAGTCTTAACTCTTGCTAATTCTGCCTTTAATCTTTCTTCTTGAGCAATCTTTTCAGCTTCAGCAGTTTCCTTAGCATTTATGATTGCAATTTCTTTCCTTTGCTTAGCTTCCGCCTCTGCATTTTGCTTTTCTAGCTCTAATATGGCTTCTCTAGCAGCTACGTCCTGCTGTTTAATAGTTTTTTCCTTTTCTCTTTGTATTTCATTAGCCAAAATTAATTGCTTTGAAGTTAGTTCAGTAATTTTCTTAATACCCTCAGCATCAAGTATATTTTGGCTATTTAACATCCTTATATCAGTTTGTTCAAGATAATCAATAGCAGCGTCATCTAGAACATAACCATTCAAATCAGTTCCTATAATCTGAAGGATTTCGTTTTTAAAAGTTTCTCTTTCAGTATATAATTGAACAAAATCAAACTTTTTACCAACAGTCTTTAAAGCTTCTGAAAATTTAGCATCGAAAAAGTCCATCAAGGTTTTTGGATCTGAAGCCTTTTGACAGCCTAATAACTGTGCTACCTTCAGTACATCTTCTCTAGTTTGATTTACTCTTACGAAAAATGCTACTCTAATGTCAGCTCTTAAATTATCCTTACAAATCAAACCATCCTTACCTTCTCTAGCAATTTCAACTCTTTTTACGGAAATGTCCATAATCTCGTACTTATGTATAATAGGTAATACTAAAATACCGCCAAAACTAACCTTATTACCACCAACACCATTTCTTATGATAACTTTACCTTGATCCACCTTGCGATAAAATCTAGAAAATAGCGCTAAAAGTCCAATCAATACTATTACAAATGCACCTATACTAACCAATATTATCTGAACAGTATAACTCATTTTAACACTCCTTCACTCTTAACAATATAATATAAATTTTTTTCTATATCTTGTCTGACTACCAAAGCAATTTCATTTTTACGGAAGGACACTCCTTCATTTTCAGCCTTTACATTTATAGTTACAGGCGCACCATCTCTCTCTATTTCCGCCTGGCCTAACCTTCCATTTTCAACAGAGCATTTTAATCTACATAACTGTCCAACCACTGTGATATCAGGGTTATCACTATCATCTTCTAAATTAGTATTTCTAAAAATTAGCCTTAAGGGATAAGTCTCAATCCTTGTTATGAACACACTTAGGATAAAAGCAGGTATAAGCAGTATTGTATTCAACCTTCCTCCCACTGGTATAGGTAGATAGTACATTAACATAGCAATAATCCAAAAATTCAGAATTATTATGCTCACAACAAACATAAAAGGTAATTCCCCTACCTTTAGAAAAGCTAATAGTGCATAAAAGGGACCGCCAGCATCACCAAAATCTAAGTCTAAATCAAAATCAAAATCTAAGAAATCAAAATCAATTGCTCCAATAATAGCTACAAGCCAATAAAGTATTATTAAAATTAATAATACTGTAGGTATAATATTTCCCCCTGTGAAGGCGTTTTTTACTAATTCTGGCATTCAACTCCCCCCTTTCCACTGACTAGAGCTAATAAATCACTTGAATTTGCTTGGCTCGGCTACTCTCATAGATAAAATAAAACCACATCTTGTGCATACATTAGCAATTACCTTAGAACCAATAGAAAAAATTTTATAGGCAGGTTTCATGTTAGCGTATCCAGAAAGTACTCCTTCATCAATTTCAGTGCATCCACATATTGGACATTCATAAATCTTGTTCATAATCCCCCCTCCTTCTCATATTC
>DGDR01000007.1:4328-4468 GCA_002385545.1 Clostridium sp. UBA3947 | reverse complement strand
TATCAATATTATCTTCAATATAGTCTTCAATCCCTTTAAAATCAATACTTCTAACCTTATCTAATACTTCTTAACCATAATAACCTTATTCCTTACACCTTAACCCTTTCACCTGTTAAAATGCAAACCCCGCAGCAAAT
>DGDR01000007.1:0-4075 GCA_002385545.1 Clostridium sp. UBA3947 | reverse complement strand
CTACGGGATTTTGGAACGAACTTTATTTTTATAGAGCGAAGTTTATTATTACGGAGTGGAGTTTATTTGAATTATACAATTATACTTTAAGCAATATTTTTACTACTCCACAGTAACTGACTTAGCCAGATTTCTAGGTTTATCCACATCACAGCCCTTTAGGGTTGCTACATAGTAGGATAGTAATTGAAGTGGTATTACAGAAAGTACTGGTGCTAGTATTGGCAAGGTTTTTGGAATATATCTTGCTACGTCCACTGACTTTTCTATTTCATTGTGACCTTCAAAGGCAAAGCCTAGTACCTTTGCACCTCTAGTTTTAACTTCCTTAATATTGCTTACCATCTTGTCGTAAAGACTATCCTGAGTTGCTAATGCAATAACTACTGTTCCGTCCTCAATAAGAGCTATTGGACCATGCTTTAATTCTCCAGCTGCATAGGCTTCTGAATGAATATAGGAAATTTCCTTAAGCTTCAAGGAACCTTCCATAGCAACGGCATAATCCACACCTCTACCTAGGAAGAACATATCCTTATGCATATAGTTCTTGGAAGCAAACTTTTGCACAACTGACTTAGTCTCTAAAACCTTAGCAGCCTTATCAGGTAGTTGAAGCATTTCGTTTTTATACTCTTCCAATTCCTCCTTGCTTAAGGTTTCCTTATTTTGAGCAAAGAATAAGGCTATAATATACATTGCTATAAGCTGAGTTACATAAGCCTTGGTAGAAGCTACAGCAATTTCTGGTCCTGCCCAAGTATATAATACATCATCTGCCTCTCTAGCTACAGAGCTACCTACTACATTAGTTATTGCTAAAACTCTAGCCTTCTTTTCTTTAGCTAATCTTAAAGCCGCTAAAGTATCTGCTGTTTCGCCAGATTGGCTTATTACTATCATAAGGGTTTTTTCATCTATTAGAGGATCTCTATATCTAAACTCTGAAGCAATATCCACCTCTACTGGAATTCTAGCTAGCTTCTCTATAGCATATTTACCTACTACTCCTGCATGGTAAGCAGTACCGCAGGCAACGATATATATTTTATTTAATTGATTAATTTGCTCCTTAGTAATAGTTATATCGTCTAGCTTAATTGGCTGTCCTTTCACTATTCTTGAAGTCATGGTATCTTTTATAGCCTTTGGCTGCTCGTGAATTTCCTTTAACATGAAGTGCTCATAGCCGCCCTTTTCTGCTGCATCTGCATTCCAGGTTACATGATATACTTCCTTCTTTACCTCTTCCTTGTCTTCTGTAAATATTTTAACTCCTTCTCTTGTGAGCAATACAAATTCCTTATCGTTTAATAAATACACATCTCTTGTGCTGTTTAGTACCGCTGGTATATCAGAAGCTATATAGTATTCATCCTGCCCAAGTCCTACAATTAATGGGCTATCCTTTCTAACAGCTACTAGCTTATCTGGGTCTTCAGTACATATTACTCCTATAGCATAGCTTCCTTCCATTCTAGAAACAGCCTTTATAACAGCATCAAGAAGATCCCCTTTATAGTAGTAATCTATTAAATTTGGGATTACCTCAGTGTCTGTTTCGGTATAAAATTTATATCCTTTTTCTATGAGCTTTTCTTTAATGGTTAAATAATTTTCTATTATTCCATTGTGAACAACAGAAATGGTTCCTTTGAAACTATTATGAGGATGTGAATTTAGGTCAGAAGGCTCTCCATGGGTTGCCCATCTTGTATGACCTATTCCTAAGGTACCTGCAACAGGATCATTTTTTATTTTTTCCTCTAAATTTGCTAATCTTCCCTTGCATTTAGAAACCTTTAGATGTCCATCCTTTAATACTGCCACTCCTGCAGAGTCATAACCTCTATATTCTAACTTTGATAATCCATTAATTAAAAAGGGTGTTGCTTCCTTTTTACCAATATAACCTACTATTCCACACATATTTGTTCATCCTTTCACATGACTTATTTTAGACAATAAGCCACCTAGGGCAGATAATGTTAACCTGCCTTCGCCCTTTTAGAAATCTAACTTACTAGTATTCCTTAAAAGCCATATTTTACAGGCAACGAAAGGAATCACACCCCATTGATCTTGTGCCGCAAATCACTTCGCGGTTTTGTCAATGTTTAACGGTAGTGTGTTACCGTGGGGCATCCGCCGAAAACTCGATACTCCCCAACCTCGTCAACTTAAGCCTAGGCTTAAGTTCTGGCGCTTAAATTCTAAAACTCCCCTATCCTCCTTTCTCTTTTGGATTAAGGGCCTTCTTCCCGGTGGCAATTACAGCTATAATAACCTGTATTATAGACATACCATATAGTATATATTAAGTATACAGGTTACTATGTGTGCAATTTTACCTGTCTAATACATTATATTTATATAATATACGAAGGTCAACACAAAAAATATGAAAATATTGCTTAATATCATGCAGAATCGTTAAATTTAGTCTATTTTCCATATTTTTCCTCACATTTCCTTATCCCTTTACTTTTAAAAGCAAAAAGTGGCATTTTAGCCACTTCTCGCTGTTAAGATATTTCATTCAAATATTTATTCAAAAACTTTATAAGCCCTAAATTTTAGAGTTTATAGGAGTTATTTGCTTGCTTTTGCCTCGATAAGCTTTGCAAGATCGTGAGCCATTTTATCTATTTCCTCTTGGTTTTCTCCTTCAAGCATAACTCTTACTAAAGGTTCTGTACCTGAAGGTCTTATTAATACTCTTCCGCAGCCCTTTAAAGTCTCTTCTATTCTCTTTATTTCTTCAACAATTTCAACATCAGTTTCATGTATATTTTTCATATGGTTTGGAATTTTTGCATTAACTAATACCTGAGGAAGTTCCTTCATCATGGATGCTAGCTCTGATAAGGTTTTTCCACTCTTCTTAACAATGGCCGCCATCTGAAGTCCTGTTACTAGACCATCACCAGTTGTATTATAGTCTAGGAATATAATATGTCCAGACTGTTCTCCTCCAAGCTTATATCCGTATTTTACCATTTCCTCTAGTACATATCTGTCACCAACCTTAGTCTTAACAGTCCTAATTCCTTCCTTCTGCATAGCTATATCTAGACCTAGGTTGCTCATAACAGTAACCACTAGGGCATTATCATTTAATCTACCCTGCTGCTTTAAATATTTAGCAGCAATAGCCATCATAAAATCTCCATGAACTAAGTTACCCTTTTCATCAACAGCTAAGCAGCGGTCTGCATCGCCGTCAAAGGCTAGACCTATATCGCAATTCTTTCTTACAACATAGTCCATTAGCTCCTCTGGATTAGTAGAGCCACACTTTTCATTTATGTTAATACCATCTGGGTCATTGTTTATAACTACAACCTCTGCTCCAAGGCTTCTAAAAGTTTCAACTGCTGCGGCATAAGCAGCTCCATTGGCACAGTCTAAGGCTATTTTCATGCCTTTTAAATCTACGTCAATGGTTGATTTAGCGTAATCTATATAATCTATAAGAGCACTATCCTCCACTATTTTACGACCAAGGTCCTTACCTGTTGGTGATGGTACCCCTTCAAATTTGTCTTCTATAACACTCTGAATTTTATCCTCTAGTTCATCTGACAACTTGTAGCCATTACCATTAAAGAATTTTATACCATTATATTCTACAGGATTATGGGAAGCGGATATCATTACTCCAGCATCGGCCTTATATTTTCTTGTTAGATAAGCTATAGCTGGAGTTGGCACTACACCTACACATACTGCTTCTGCCCCTACAGATAATATACCAGCTACTAAGGCAGACTCTAGCATATCGCAGGAAATTCTAGTATCCTTACCAACCAAAATCTTTGGCTTATGGGTTCCTTCTGTCAAAACAAAAGCTCCTGCTCTGCCTAAATTATAAGCTAGTTCAGCAGTGAGCTCTAAATTTGCTATTCCTCTTACACCATCAGTTCCAAACATTCTACTCATAATTATTACCCCTCTTTATTATGTTAGTAAATAAACTTTAACTTAACCGTCAATTTTTTCACATAATCATTATATCATAAATTTACAGAAGCGCTATAGATAATAGGTTCAATTTGAAAGGATTAAATTGTGC
>DGDR01000181.1 GCA_002385545.1 Clostridium sp. UBA3947 | reverse complement strand
GGGTAATACCTCCAGAACAGATTTTTATAGCAAAGAAGAAGGAGTATATAATATTATTAATTTAAAACTTAGCTTTAATGAAACCTTCGATGAAGTGGCTTATTACGGAGAGGATACAGTCATTTGGCCTAGTGATGATGAAAGGAAAGAGCGTAAAAAAAGAACCTTTGCAACCTTAAAAGGGTTAGACATAAAATATAATAAATCCTATGACACAACTTATCTACGTGAAAATTATTCCTTTGAAATTTTTAGGGAAGCTGGAGTACTAGCTGCTAAGCAAACCCTTGCAGTGTTGTATGTTGGTGAAAAGAGCTGGGGAGTATGTAATATTTATGAGCCAGTAGATGATATTTTCCTTGAAAGATATCTACCTAAAGAAGATTTAGGTGGTGATTTATATAAAGCTGCATGGACAAATAATCCGGCAGCATACACACTTGCTGTCACTTATGGCATAAACAATCCAGATAAAGGTATAAGCTATAATTATGATTTAAAGACTAACAAGAAAAAATCAAAGCATGAATCCTTTTCTAACCTCTTATCTGTATTAAATAGTAAGAATCCTTCTAAAGAAAGCTTTGATAGCGTTGTTGATGTTGATTATTGGTTAAAATTTGCAGCAGCATCCTATTTCACTGGTAATCCAGATGATATGAGGAATAACTATAACAATCATTTTGTTTATTTCTTAAAAAGTACAGGCAAGGCCATATTCATACCTTATGATTATAATATTGCCTTCGGTGCTGTTAGCAGCTGGGACCCAACAGGAACAGCAATGACAAATATTTCACCATATTCTACCAAAGCAGCAGGCCGTGGGGGAGCTCAAATGAACCCCTTATTTATTCAAAGCAATAAATATTATAAGGATGAATACACCACAGCACTAGAGGAAATTGCCTCCAGTGATTTGATGAAATTCGAAAGCTTTAAGAAAAAACACGATATAGTTAGTTCCTTATATAAGGATTATGTAATGCCTGACATTGACTTTAGAAACCTTGATGAATCAAGACTCAAATTTAGCTTAGAAAGTAACTATAGAAAAACTGGGAATATGTCAGTGGAAGAATATATGGAAAAGATTCTTGATACCTATGAAAGAGCTGTGTCTGATTATAGAAATTAGATCTTAGATTTAAGATAAATTATGAAGAGTACAAAAGTAGCTGTTGCACAACCTACAAATTTTCAAGTTGTGCAACAGCTACTTTACGTTTAAAACGCTATAAAGTCATTTTAATACCTAGATGGAGGCGAACCGTATCGTATCAAATGTACAAATCAACAAATCTTCCTTGTCCAATTCTTTCCCAAAATATTGCCAAGGGGCATTATTGTTTGCAGTGTTTTTCAGAATTTCTCCCATTAATTTTGCTTTCTCACGCCTTACGTTCCCGTCTGAAATATGGGCAATGTGATTGCCTGTTTCAATAATAGCAGCTAAAGGTAAAATTAAAACCTGATTATCCAGTTCTTTAAGTCTTTTAAGCTCTTCAACGACCTCAGAACGATTTTGATTCATGTGGGGGATATCTAAAATATTGGTTAATATTGATGTATCTATTATTCTCACATCCATGATTATACCCCCAGCCAATCAAAATCCTTTTTTCTTCTTCTGTTACTCTTTATAGTATTCAAAATTTCATTATTTACAGCCAAATCACCGAGATTGCCCTGTGCTAAAAGTTCTGGATATTTATTAATATCTATAAATTGCACAAACTTGCTGCTTCCATCATTTTCATTTCTATAACATATGGTTACTCCTATTAAATCATCTTTTGTGACTGCATTTAATAGTGCTGGATTATGCGTTGTTATAATGACATCTATATTTCTTTCCTTACATAAAGATGAAATTGTATTTATCAGGCTCTTAGCTCTACTTGGATGTATTCCGTTATCTACTTCTTCGATAATTACAACACTTCCACTCTTTTCACTAATTAATGAAGCAATAACAGCAATGCATCTTATAGTTCCATCAGAAAGTCTTTTAGCCTCTATATAGTCTGTACTTCCTGCAAATTTTTCTTTCAACCTGAACATAACATCTCCAATTGGAGTTTTAATAAAATCAATATCTAATATCTCATTTTCAGGCAAAGTACCGATAACATCTAAAATTCTTTTTTTATTATTATCATCCTGGCATAATTTATAAAGGACAGAAGATAAGTTATCAGCCTTGGATCTCATTTCAGAATCATTTATTCTTGAATAATCTCTCATTTCTGAAGGAACAGGATTTAAAAACAACATATTACGCAAGTTTTTTATAACTAAATCTATATTGTTTATATCCTCTTGAAATATTTCAGATTCTGAAGGAATTTTAGAAGAAAGTTGTGCAAGTACAGCTGATGAGCGTATGCATGTAAGATCCGGGTTCTTTCCAGGTCTTCCATTATTATACTCAACCTTTATATCTCCACTATCCCTTGATGTTTTCTTGGTTTTAAATACTAATTCCTTTGTACCGTCATTAAATACACATCT